>NZ_JBJQMA010000011.1:0-149670 GCF_046486065.1 Escherichia sp. WS547
GGTCAGTTCGTATGCGGCATTACTGCCTGCCATGCTGCCAAAGCTGCGCACCGTTTCTCTGTGCAGGCGGTCGCGCGCGTACTCCAGCAGCGGCGTGTCGCCCAGCTTCATCCCCGCCAGGTAACCGCTGCCGTAGGTCAGCCACTCCACAGCAGGCAGGCAGTCCGGCGTGACGCGGTTTGCCAGACCCTGTTCGTTGTAGGCGTGTTTTGTCTCATGCAGCCAGAGCAGTTCCCCCGTCTCCGGGTTATGCACCGTCTGGCGCTCGCCGGTGAGACGTCCCTTACGGTTATAGCCGTAATGCACCGCCACCCGGTGACCTTCGCTCAGGTGGCTGATTTCTTTCAGCCAGCCGTGGTCATTATACCGCCACTGCTCTGCCGGTTCGCCGTTCACCGTGCGGTGTGTGATACGGTCCGATTCGTCGTAGTGCCAGAGGGTGACAAGCCCCTCATCCTCGTTCTGCGTGAGTTTCCCGGTCAGGTCGTAACGGTAACGTTGCGTCCGCCCGTCAAAGCCGCTCTGCTGTATCAGGCGGTCGAGCACATCGTAACTGAAGTCGCTGTGACAGCCGTTCTCGTTGGTCAGGCTGATGACACGTCCGGCAACGTCGTATTCCATGCTGCGCGTCAGCCCGCCCTGCGTGGTACTGACGGCCTTTCCCCACGCATCGTACTGTGTCTCGCTTCTGTTGTCGTCTGGCGTGATAATGGCGGTCAGGTCGCCTGCACCGTTGTACTCATACTGCGTTTCACGGCCCTGCGTATCTTTCACCGAGATTAACTGACCACGGCTGTCATAGCTGCGGTAAAGACTGACACCTTCCTCACGGTGGACCGCCGTCATCTGACCAAAGCGGTCGTATTCATAACGGGTCTGGTAGCCTGAGCAGTCGGTGAAAGTCAGTAACTGCCCGTAACGGCTCCACGTCATCTGCTTGCGGCTACCCGTCGCATCTTCAGTTGCAGAGGGTAATTCACTGTGCGGATTATCATAACTGTAGCGGGTGATATCGCCGTTGCGAGCGGTTTCCTGCGTCAGACGCCCGTACTCATCATATTTCCTGCGCATTTCCAGTCCGTCAGGCCCGGATGCTGAGGTTAACTGGTTCTGGTTGTTATAGTAAAATTCCGATTTCCTGCCGTCCGGCGTGGTGATGCGTGTGACGAGACCCGTCACCACATTCGGACTGTATTCTGTCGTCCGGCCTGCCGCATCCGTCTGTGACTGAAGGCGGCCAATGGAATCGAACTGACTCTGTGTGACGCTGTCGTCAGCGTGCTCTTTTTTCACCACCCGTTTCAGCCCGGCTTCGCCTTCTGTATGCAGCACCTCGCACCGGTTCAGGCTGTCGGTGATGCTGATGCGGTTTTTCTCATACTGATAGGTGTAGCTTAAACCCGCCGGATTACGTTGTTCCGTCACGCGCCCGATGTCGTCGTAGCGGTAACGCATCTCCGGCCTGCCTGCGTAACGGTGCGCCACCATCCGGCCCCGGTATTTATCATCGTAAGTAAAGTGGCGCATCTGCGTACCGCTGCGGTCATACACCGCCGCCAGTTCACCGCGTGGCGTCCAGTCGTAGCGCACCAGTGGCGCGGCAGGTAAATTCTCCGGGTATTCCGGGTCATGCGTCAGCCACACCGCTGACAGGCGGATGCCGTTATCCCGGCCATATTCTGTATAGTCCGGCAATGAAACCGGGATATCTGGTCGTTTTGCTCCGGCTGCAACCGCCTGCTGCTGGGCCTCTTCCGCCCGCTGCGCCTGCGTGGTCAGCACCAGGCGGAACTGACGGCCTGCGCCATCGGTCACGCCGGTGATTTCCCCGGTAAATTCGCCAACTGCCTCACGCCGGAAGGTCAGGGTACGCCCGAAGCGGTCCACCAGGCCGGTCAGCACCCGGTACGGCGGCAATGGCGCAGGCAGCACCTCATCCACACCCGGTACCCGCTCACTCCAGCCGAGTATCCACCACGGCCCCTGCGGACTGTTCGTCGCCAGATAAATATGCGGACTCATGCGGAGTTCTTCCGGCAGAGCCTGCCAGAGTGGGGCAAGACGGTGACTTTCATTCAGTTTCGCCACGCCGCCGCGCACCAGCCAGAATAATTCGCTGCGGCTGAAGCCATCCTCACCGGGAAACAGGTGCTCAAAATGAATGCTTCTGCCACCGTTATCATTGAGTATCAGTTCGTTATCGCGTATCTGTAAGCGGATATCAAAGGGTGCTTTCCAGCCAGGACCGAAGATACCGACGGGCGCAGGGGTTTTCGTCCGGTAGCTGCTGTAGGTGCGGGAGAGCACGAACGGTAACGGGCCGGGCAGCGCGAAATCGGTTTCGCCGGGCTGTACTTTTGCACCGAGCAGCGGATTCACCGGGTTACCGGAAGTGAATCCGCCGGGGCACACTGAACAGGCCACGCCGGTTGGCGCGCCAATCCTCACGCCTGCCGACCCCTGGACTATCGGGCCACCTTTCATTGTGGCATCGCCCTGACGTGCTGCCGGTTTTCCGCTCATCGCTGATATCCTTTTTTATGGTTCATCTGGCCTGATGCTGGCGACACCGGACAAAATGATAAATAACGTTACTGTATGAAACGAAATACGCTCTTTTTACATTTATTTTTTTGACTGATATCAACGGGACGAATTAACTGACAGGATATTTACTGGAAAGTGTCTGCATATTGCTCAATATATATTTTATATAAATATAATTGTATTTAATATTTATCGCGTGATTGTATTTTCCTGTGCGTCTGCTTCCGCTAAACCTCTTGCTGAAAATTACCGAACATTGTATTGTTGCGCCGCGCCTGCAAAATCAGGCGTCGGGATTAGCCTCCTGAAGATCCTCACTGACGATACAATATTTGTGTGTCGCGCACGGTCTCATCTCAATGGCGGGATCGGGCGGGGGCGTCGAAAGACGCGCCAGTGTCAGTGAGGCTGGTAAGGCTAACCCCGTCCGGTTCCACCACCCGTGAGATTAGCCTCTCCAGTGGCTGGAATATTTATCACTCACTGTAGACGGCCTTATGGCGACTACTCTCACCTCTGAATGCAATTTACTTGCTGTTCCCTTTAGTGCCGCTACCGATTTCACCGATCTGGCGGAGTACTGCGATCGCGTTGCCACAACGCTCATCGAGTGCTGCGATCCGGCGCTGAAAACGGCGCTCTGTGGCAGGCTTAATACCTGTCTTGCACTGTTGCGGCCCACGCTGAACGAGCCGATCCCACCACATCTGATTGACGGGTTTATTACGAATGATCTTCCCGATGTTTCACCCGGTTTTGAGCCTGATGCAGGATCACTCTGCGATTACTGCCTGGCGCTGACGCAGATACTGAACGGCCACGTGCTGCTGCCGGAAACCGAAACCACGCTGACCGGGCTGCTGTGCGAACTGGTCTGGTATTTTGCCGCCAATCTGAACGCCCCACGCTGGATATGTACTGCTGACGGCATACAGGTTATCGACGGGAGGCCAGCATGATGCAACCCGACTGGCACCCCGCCGATATTATCGCGGGCCTGAGAAAAAAGGGAACATCGCTGGCTGAGGTTTCCCGCAGGGCCGGGCTGGCGTCTTCCACGCTGGCAAATGCGCTGACCCGCTCCAGGCCGCGCGGCGAAAAACTGATTGCGGATGCGCTGGAAACATCACCGGAAATTATCTGACCGTCCAGATACATCGATGATCGGGGCAACCGTACCGGAAGACTCATGCAAAAACGCCGATCCTGATGGCTGAACCGTCAGGCGCATTGTTACAGTAAAACCAGACTCTCCCGGCGCGCTGCCTGCTTTTGCTGGCAGCGCGCCGGGAGAAGACAAGCGAAGCGCGGCAGTTTTTCCGTCACCAGGTAAGCAAACAATCTTTTAAACCCGGAAACAGTTTTTCCTTCCTGCACCAGAAATAATGGCGCAGTCTCCCGCCTGCAACAAACTGCCTCCGGGCAGTCCCTTTGTCGCTTCACGTCTGAAAGAAGCGCCTGGCTTCGCCAGCATGGCATCCTTTACCGGCGTTGATCTCTGAAAACGCCGGGGATGCAAAAATACCTGCATCTGAGACTGACGTACATATACACCATCACTGCACCAGATACCCGGCTTTACGGGCTGACACTCTGGCTTTGCCGGGTTTTATCTTCTGCTGACAACCAGCGCCTTACATTGACGGGCTGCGGCCTGCATTGCCGTCAGGCTTTGCTGCCGCGTGACCGTCACCCTGCACCAGAAACGTAACGTTTACCCCCTGCACCAGACGAGGCGTCACTTTGGTCGCGCCAGCGAAAAAGCAAAGTGACGCCGCACAACTCACCGCCACAAGCCGCGCCAGTTCTGGCCTGCGCCATATTTCCGCCGTCTGACATGCCCTTTGGGGCCGCTGTCAGCTAAGAGTAAAGGAGAAAAAGATCGATACCGAGGGGGGCAAGAAGCCCCGGAGACACTCCTGCTTCGCAGGCAGTCTGTACTGCGTACAGCCTGAAACTCCCTAAACCTCAACAAACTACCACTCCGGCGTAAAGGTATCGTTCTGGCGCAGCCAAAAAGCACACGCCGGAGACTGTTTGTTTTTGTTGCAGGGGGATTCATGAGTAAATTAAGCAGTGAAATGAAGGCGCTGGCGAAGAAAGCGGGCGGCAGCTTCAAAACGGTGAATGACCGTATCCATATTACAAAACGGTTCAGTGAACATTTACGGGCGCTGAATATCCAGATCCAGCGGGTGGAGCAGATCAAGGTTCGCCATATCGAATGCTACATTGAGGAACGGCTGGAGCTGGATATTGGTTTACGAACGTTGCAAAACGAAATGGCAGCGTTGCGGGCCGTGCTGAGACAGGCTGGACGCAGGCAGGTGATGGAGAAAGCCCGTACTCAGGACGCAGGGCTGGCAGCAGCGCTGGAGATTGCGCGGCTGATGGGGCTGCGTTCGCAGGAGGCGGTACAGAGTTCACAGTCGCTGAAAACGTGGCTGAAAGCCATTTCCCGCGGTGAAACCCGGCTAAAAGTGGTATTTGGCACCAAAGGCGGGCGTCCCCGTTATACGACAGTCCTGGATACTGGCGCAGGGATTCAGCGAAAAGGAGTCACTGGCGCTGACGGCGACGGATCTGGGTCATGGCGACGGTCGCGGTCGCTGGGTGAAACAGGTGTACGGCTACCGCTGGAGGGAGGAATGACTGAATTCATGAATGTCGCAAAATAGTACGTTACTGCGTAACGACAGCGATTTATCGTACCCTCTGTACCGGATCTGGCGCAGGGGGCGAACGGGTTTATATTGTGAAAATATCGTTACAGCATGACGAATAAATATCAACTGATCAGATTCTCCTGCTTAACCAATATAGTTTGCCGGGATATTATAGTGATTACCCTGTAATCACTCGAGACGTTCCCGATTAATAGCTGGTGTTTCAATCGTTTTTACCGATATTACGGGACAGGGAAATTTTAAAATGTAAATTCACCGGGGCATCACATTAATTCTAACGCAGGATTATATCTGAAAACTCTCTCTTTGTTTTCCTGCATCTTGTGACATATATTATATGCCCACAGAATGTCTCATAATTTTATAAAAAATGCTGCGACAGTTTTTGACATCATTACCTGCTACATATAGATTAACAATCTTCGGTGCTTCATGTTATTTTTTTGCACTTTGTGATCGTTATCCTGTGGTGAAAATACAGTCTGGTGCAGACTGTCATGGAGCATTTCAAAATAAACTGGTTGCGTCAGAAAGGGAAAGGGTCATAAAGGTTAAGGGGCAATAAGGGTAACAGCGCCTGACCGGAAAGGGCCGAAAACCAAAGGGCCAGAAACTGGCACAACCCTGAACAGGTAGAGCGGCGGGACACTGGCACAGATAACCGATTTACAGGGGCTGGTGCAGATTATTTTGTCTCTGTATAGCTGGTGCAGTGATAATGTGTATCAGGAAAGATTGCCCGGTATTTTATGGCGCATTTTTTGGGATGTATTAAGTGGTAATTCCGTGAAAATATCGATTATTGATAGCTTTTCACCTTCCGTGATTAACATGTTAATCACGGAAGGTGGCTGCCTATTGAAAACAGATGCATTGATAGGTTTTCGCCTGAAATCATTGGAAACAAAATAATTTCAGACTTATATCTATATGGTCTCTCAATATCTGATGCAGTTCTTACAGGTTTCAGAGTATATGGTCAGGAGATATTCTGGAGTATTAATTGGTATTTCCGTGAAAATATCCCGCATTGATAGGTTTTCATCTTCTGTGATTTGCGGGCAAATCACAGAAGGCACTTATCTATCAATAATGTATTTATTAATAGGCAATCGCCTGAAAATATTCTACTGGAATAATTTCCGGTACTTACCTATTGATAAATGGTTTATTGATTGGTTTTCACCAAAATTATTTGGGGCCAAATATTTTTAGATACTTTCCGATTGATAATAACAGAAAAATGGTAATACTTCTCAATACAATAAGCAGATCCCGGTCAATCAGGATCTGCTTTTACATTTTTAATGATTTCCGCTATTTCTGATTCAGGCTGCCTTATGCTGCCGGGCATAAATGTACGGCGCAACATACCCCTCGCGGCACACATCCAGATAATCCGACCACCACTGCATCATGGCCTTTCTGGCCTCCAGATGCTCCGCTTTATGCACATAGGCTGCCCGCACGCTGTTACGCTCCTGGTGGCTCATTTGCCGCTCCACCGTATCGCGTGACCACAGCTCCGACTCCACCAGGGCGCTACAGGCCATCGCCCTGAGTCCATGCCCGCAGATTTCAGTTTTCGTATCATACCCCATCAGGCGTAGCGCCCGGTTGGTGGTGTTTTCACTCATTGGCTTGTACGGATTATGATCACCGGGAAACACCAGATCCAGATGGCCGGAAAGCTCCTGTATCTGTTTCAGAATGGCAATCGCCTGGCGGGAGAGCGGCACGATATGCGGGGTACGTATTTTTGCGCCACGCCCCGAAAACCGTACTTTGTCGATTGCCTCGCGGGTGGCGGGGATGGTCCAGATTTTGTGCCTGAAATCGATCTCGCGCCAGCGGGCGAAACGCAGTTCGCTGGAACGGATAAACAGGTGCAACGTCAGCACCACCGCCAGCCGTGTTAACTCCCGGCCCTGCTGATAGTCACCGATGCGGCCAAGCAGTTCGGGCAACCGCTCCAGCAGTAACGCGGGGTAGTGATTCTTTACGGGTGAGGCGACAACGCCATCCAGATGCTGCGCCGGATTGCTTTCGGTAAGCCCCTGCTGAACGGCATAGCGCATGATGTTGCTGAGTTGCTGCCGGGTTCGGGACGCGACTTCCAGAAAGCCTTTATCCTCGATAACCCGCAACAAAGCAGTAAATCCTGCGTTTTAAGAGTGGCAACTGGCAGATGACCAATCGCCGGGAAGATATGGTTTTCCATACTGGCGAGAATACGGGCGGCATAATCAGCCGACCATTTTTTGTTGGTTTTGTGCCAGGCCAGCGCCACTGCCTTAAAGCACTTTTCAGGGGAGCAGGCCGCTTTCTCCGCCATGCGCTGCTGCGCCGGGTTGATATTCTGCGCCAGTAACTTACGGATACCGTCGCGCTGTTGCCTGGCTTCTGCCAGTGAGACAAGCGGGTATGCGCCAAGACTGACTCTGGATTCTTTTCCGCTGAAACGATATTTGAGATACCAGATGCGTGAACCGCCCGGATTGACGAGCAGATACAGACCGTGAGAGTCGGAGAGTTTTACCGGACGGGAAGAGGGTTTTAACTTGCGGATTTTAGAATCGTTTAAAGACATTTGGGGGTCACTCCAGAATCGAACCAAACTGACCCCAGATCTGACCACCAAATTATCCCGATACAGAGAGAAAACCAGATACGCACCGGGAAGGATTTTCACGCTAACTTACTGAATCGTAAACAAATAGAGACGTACAGATAAGCATGAAAACTTGAATTTGGCTCCTCTGACTGGACTCGAACCAGTGACATACGGATTAACAGTCCGCCGTTCTACCGACTGAACTACAGAGGAATCGTGAGAACGAGGCGAATATTAGCGATGCCCATCCACAATGTCAAAGCCTGTTTTTTAAATTTGAAATCGTTTGCTGAAATAATCTGCATTTTGTCGTTTATTCCGACACAACTGGCTTTTTTTCACACTTTTGCGGCTCGGGTCGAGGGTATTTCCATAGCCAACGTCCAGTAACCATTCGCCAGTAAAACAGCACGGCCCGCACAGCCCAGTCGGCAAACATTCCCATCCAGACACCAACCACACCCCAGCCAAGCATGATTCCCAGCACATAACCGACTACAACCCGGCAACCCCACATGCTCAACATAGAAACCCACATGGCGTAACGTGCATCGCGAGCACCCTTAAATCCAGCGGGTAGCACCCATGAGGCAGACCAAATAGGCATAAATAAAGCATTTAGCCAAATCAGAATCACAACGACATGTTTAACCTGTGGATCTTGGGTGTAAAACGATGCCATAACCCCGGCAAAGGGAGCCGTTAGCCAGGCGATGGCCGTTAATCCAAGAGTGGACAGCCAGAACACATGCCGCAACTGAATCTCTGCTTGCGCTATCTGCCCTACCCCCAACCTTCGGCCTGTAATGATCGTAGAAGCAGAGCCGAGCGCACTTCCGGGTAAGTTGATAAGAGCCGCAATTGAAAACGCGATAAAATTCCCGGCAATAACACTGGTCCCCATCCCGGCAACGAACATTTGGGTTAATAACCGACCACTGGTAAATAATACTGATTCGACACTCGCTGGAATACCAATCCCCATGACTTCCCAGATAATGCTAAAATTCAGCGGTTTAAAATAGCTCTTTAACGAAATCCTTAGCGCAGGATTAAAACCAATCGCCAGCACCCACAAAATTGCCACTGCGCCAATATAACGAGAAATGGTTAACCCCAACCCAGCCCCGACAAATCCCAGTCCCGGCCAGGAGAAAAGGCCGTAAATCAATATGCCGCTAATAATAATATTAAGAATATTCAGGCTACCGTTAATCAGTAGCGGTATTTTCGTATTCCCTGCACCACGAAGTGCCCCGCTACCAATCAAAGTGATGGCAGCTGCTGGATAACTGAGTACCGTCAGCTCCAGATAAGTCAACGCCAGTGCTTTAACTTCTGTCGTGGCATCACCCGCGACGAAATCAATAATTTGTTCGCCAAAATGATGAATAAGCGTTGCCAACAGTACGGCAAACAACGTCATGATCACCAATGACTGGCGCGTCGCCCCCCTCGCTCGTCGTCGATCCCGCTTACCGAGACTAAATGCCACAACGACAGTAGTACCAAGATCGATAGCTGCAAAAAAAGCCATAATGACCATATTGAAGCTGTCCGCCAATCCCACGCCGGCCATCGCATCTTTTCCCAGCCAGCTGACCAGAAAAGTGCTCAGGACCCCCATCAACAGGACACAGGCGTTCTCCATGAAGATAGGAACAGCAAGCGGGGTTATCTCGCGCCAGAACAACACTTTGTAACTCTTGCGTTTGGCGTTCCAGCGAGTGCCGTGAACAACCTGGCGTAAAGCAGAGGAGATATTCAAAGCCGACCTAAATTGCAGAAAGTGAAACCACATTTCAAATAATGAGGGAGAATCAGCAAAGCTGCAAAGATTTTCGCCAACAAATTGTCTGCAAATGCAACAAACTGTTGATAGAAACGGCAAACAGTTGGGAAATTTAAAAATCGGGTTTGACAAAAGATTTTTCGCCGTTAAGATGTGCCTCAACAGCGATTCCTCTGTAGTTCAGTCGGTAGAACGGCGGACTGTTAATCCGTATGTCACTGGTTCGAGTCCAGTCAGAGGAGCCAAATTTCTGAAAAGCCCGCTTTTATAGCGGGCTTTTTGCTATATCTGATAATCAATTTCCTCTTCACTGTTTTCCATCACCTGGCGCTTGATATCCTCAACTGACAGTCCTGCATTACAAAGTTCAAGAAAGCGCCAGACATAGTTACGTTGAAGTTGCCCTCGCTTCAGTCCCAACCAGACAGTATTAGCATCGAAAAGATGCCGCGTATCCAGACGGATTAAATTCTTTTCCTCTTGTTCACCACTGGATTGTTCGGCAACTAATCCGATCCCCAACCCAAGAGCAACATAGGTTTTAATGACATCAGAATCCTGCGCACTTAATACAATATCTGCCAGCAAACCTTTGCGGACAAATGCGTCATCAATACGTGAGCGCCCCGTAATCCCCTGTCGGTAAGTAATTAACGGCCACTTCGCTATTGATTCCAGCGTCAACGGTGTAATTTGCGTCAAGGGATGATCGAGTGGAACAAGCAAACTATGGTGCCAACGAAACCACGGGAAGGCGACGAGCTGCGGGTCATTACTCAAACGCTCGCTGGCGATACCAATATCAGCTTCGCCATTTTGCAACAACGTCGCAATTTCCTGTGGTGTACCCTGGATTAGCTCCAGCCGAACCTCCGGGAAAAGTTCGCGAAAAGCTTTAATGACCTCAGGCAAGCTATAACGTGCCTGAGTATGCGTCGTTGCAATAGTGAGAACGCCAGACGTATCGTTGGTAAACAGGTCTGCAAGCCGACGAACATTACTGGCTTCATTAAGAATGCGTTCTGCAATGACCAGTAATGCTTTGCCCGGTTCAGTCATGCCCAGCAGTCGCTTACCTCGTCGAACAAATATTTCGATGCCAAGTTCATCCTCCAATTCCCGAATATGACGGCTGACGCCGGACTGTGAGGTGAAAAGCATATTCGCAACCTCTGTCAGGTTGTAATCCTGACGTGCAGCCTCGCGGATTATCTTTAGTTGTTGGAAATTCACGGTAAACTCCGGGCAGTTCAGATATCCCGTTATTGTTAAAGTCTAATGCCCGGCATAACAAATAATAAAAACCCTCATCTTATTCCATCCCGATATAACGCTTAGCTCACCAATTGCCACTGCCTTTTTTCCATCACTGGAGAACTCATCACTGACATTAACAACTCTTTCACTGCTTGCGCCTGTGGTGATAAGTTCGCTCTGGCGGGTAAATTTAATGACAAAGAGAGACTCATGGAAGGTGTGGTAATGCGTGACATCCACCCGTTTACTGCGCCACATAACGAACGCGCGGCCGATTCGGGTAATACTGCAACGCCCATGCCGCTAGCAATCGCTGCGGTAAGCGTGGCAATAGACTCAATTTCACCAATGACTTTTGCCGTGAGTCGCCGTAGGGAAAAAGCCTCATCAACACGAAGTCTAATAGCACTGTAATCACTTGGGAGAAAGAGGTTCATTTGCGCAATAGCATTAACATCAACGCTTTGCCCCGGGCAATCTTGAGTTCCTACCAGAAAAAGATCTTCTTTCAGTAAAGCCTGACTGGATACACCAGCCACAGGGGAATGCTCATAAATCACCGCCATATCGAGTTGGTGATTTATCAGTTTTTCGTTAAGCACTGCACCACTATTTTCATGAAGATAGATAACGACCTCCGGGAATTCAGCGCGAACCGCCTGTAATAAGGGCATGGTGATGGATGACGCAGCGGTTCCTGGCGCAAAGCCAATCGAGACTTGCCCCGATAATGCCTGACCAACGTTATGCACCGCCAGTTGGGCCTGCTCACACTGACGTAAAATGGCCCGCGCATGGGTATAGAGAATTTTTCCGGCGTCAGTTGGCGTAACGCCCCGTTTTGTGCGAATCAAAAGTTGTTGATTTAACTCACCTTCCAGTGTGGCAACCTGCTGACTGAGCGCTGGTTGTGCGATATGCAATACTTCAGCAGCCTGGGTCAGGCTACCAATATCTACAATTTTTACGAAGTATTTCAGGCGTCTGAAGTTCATGTTGCCTCCGGTTTTTAAGAATCAGCCCAAGTGCCGCCATTACTTACAACCAGATTGCAAGATGCTTGCCAGTTTTATTTTGGCGTTGATGTACAAGCTAACCAACTGTCAAATAAGAGATTATGATAGATTCGTCATTGGCTCCTTTAATCAGCTGTCGCGTTCCCCTGCCCCATAAAAGGAGGGTATGCACCACGATGGTTCATTGCCCAATAAGATTGAAAGCTCACCACTTTGTTGAAATTGACAGCAAACAAACAAAAAAATGCATTTCACCCTTTGACATCACCATGTACTGCCATTAATATGCGCCCCGTTCACACGATTCCTCTGTAGTTCAGTCGGTAGAACGGCGGACTGTTAATCCGTATGTCACTGGTTCGAGTCCAGTCAGAGGAGCCAAATTCAAAAAAGCCTGCTTTCAAGCAGGCTTTTTGCTTTCTAATTACCAACGCTCTTAAAACATCTGTCTTGAACCAGAACTAATTTGCACAGGCATTCCCGATCGACGTTGCAACGCAGCATTTGCGCGATTCACATCAACTTCTTGCCCGTTGATAAACGCCCGCAAAGATGGGGTTACCGGCAATGGCACTTTTCGGTCAGACTCATATTCAGCACGATTGCGCGACAGCGGCTCATGAACTTCCAGCCACTTTGAACCATCCGGTTCCGTTGTGTATTTCACTGGCTGATCAATAAGTTGCACACGAGTACCTACAGGAACATTATCAAACAGATATTTGATATCGTCATTGCGCAGACGAATACAGCCCTGACTTACCCGGAGCCCAATACCAAAATTGGCATTGGTACCGTGGATGGCATACAACCTGCCAATATAAATCGCGTACAGCCCCATGGGATTATCGGGCCCCGCAGGAACAAATGCGGGCAAACTCTCCCCTCGTTTCGCATATTCGCGCCGGGTGTTCGGCGTTGGCGTCCAGGTTGGTGCTTCTTGTTTACGTTCAACGGTAGTCACCCAGTTACGCGGGGTTTCTCGCCCAGCCTGGCCGATACCAATAGGAAAAACCTCCACAGTATTACTGTCTGGTGGGTAGTAATAAAGACGCATCTCAGCGACGTTAACCACAATCCCTTTACGAACAGTGGCGGGCAAAATCAGTTGCTGCGGAATGGTGAGTTGCGAGCCTGACTTCGGCAAGAAAACATCAGCGCCCGGATTCGCTTCCAGCATGTTACTTAACCCTTGCCCGTATTGTGCGGCAAAAGTCTCCAGCGGCTGGGTATTGTGATCAGGAATAGTTACAGTAAGCGATTGTCCCACTAAACGGCTACCCTCTGGAGGTAATGGATAAGTTACCGCCAGGCTATTATGGCTGGCAAAAAGTAGAGCAAATGAGCAAAAAATATTTACACGACGCATCATGTCCCTTTCCTAAGTCGTGAAAGCTATCGGTTAAGTATAGCTTTTATCAGACTTTTCGTTTTTAACTGTTCAAATCAGAAGTCGTATTCCCCGGTAGAACAATATTACTGGCAGCAAGTTCGCCCATGTTGCTGTATATCGCACAAGCAGCTTCGATGATGGGCATCGCCAGAGCTGCGCCACTCCCCTCACCTAAACGCATCTCCATATTGAGATAAGGCTCCAGCCCCAAATGCGACAGCGCTATACGCGCCCCTTTTTCTGCCGACAGGTGAGAAGGAATGAGATACGGTTTGATTGCAGGAGACATCTGGCAGGCTGCGAGCGCAGCAGCATAAGAAAGAAATCCATCCAGCAACACGGGTAAACCGCAGGAAGCAGCACCTAACATCACTCCAGCTATTCCGACCAAATCAAATCCACCCACTTTTGCCAGGACATCAACACCATCCTGAGGATTTGGTTGATTCAACGTAATCGCCCGACGCACAACATCAATTTTATTAGCCAGTTTATCTGTCGGCAGGTTTGCGCCAATCCCAACCACTTCTTCAGGATCCCGGCCAGTGATTGTGCTGACTATTGCCGCTGCCGGTGTCGTGTTTGCCATCCCCAGTTCACCTACACCAAACAGCGTGACACCGTTTTTTGCCAGCTCCCGCGTATAACATATGACGTCCAAAAGCAACTTTTCAGCCTGACGGCGACTCATTGCCGGAGCTGAAGCGATATTGCCGCTACCTCGTGCGACACGCATGTTGATAAGCCCGGGGATAGGCTCAGCAGTATCAATACCAACATCAATTACGTGGACGTTAGCGCCCGCTTGTGCTGCCAGCACACACACGCCGGTTGTTCCGCGGGTCATATTTTCAGCCTGAATGGCTGTCACTTCTTTTGGGGAAATAGCGACCCCTTCCTCCCAGACGCCGTGATCGGCACACATAACCAGTACCGCTTTTTTGCCCACATGCGGTATGCCATTCAACCCCGGCATTCCCGCCAGTTGTATGGCAAGCGCCTCCAGCTTTCCCAGGCTACCAACAGGTTTGAGTAACCCGTCAATATGCCGTTGTGCACGCGACATAGCGGTAGGATCGATGGCTGGGATCGTATTCAGTAAATCGGCAAGTATTTGCATGTCACGTCTCTTTATAGCAGTGTCAGCAGGAAGACCAGTTCACCAAGCTCTATGGCTGCTCCCAGCGTATCGCCGGTTTGCCCGCCCAGCGTACGTTTGAGAAGCTGACCGAGGATGAAAATCGCCACCATCGTCACCACCATAGCAGCCACACCATGCATACCCGGCAATAATACGGCAGCAAAAATAGCGGCTAAGCCGAGTGTGACGCAGGTTTGTCGCCCATCAATTTTGCCAATGAACACATTGCCAAGTCCTTCTTCCCGGGCATAACGATGACGATACATCAATAATGCGGCAGTCCCGCGGCTGACCGCGCATGCTGCCGCCAGCGATGCAAGGATCGGTTCGCCACGCAAAGCCAGCTCGCTTAACACCAGAATCTTTGCCAGTACAACAAAAATCAATGCCAGACCGCCGTGGGTGCCTAAACGGCTATCACGCATGATTTCCAACATGCGATCGCGGCTACGTGCAGAAAATACGCCATCACAGGTATCGGCGAGGCCGTCCAGGTGGAATCCCCCGGTCATCAGCGCCAGCACCAGCACGCTAAACAGTGCCGCCAGTGGTACGCCAAACCATGCCTGCAACGCCATGAAGACCAGCCCGCTAATCGCGCCAAGCAATAAACCAATTAAAGGAAAAGTAATAATACCGCGAGAATAATGCTCGAAATCCAGTCCCTGGGACCAGCGACGCGGCACAGGCAGACGCGTAATAAAAGAGAGCATCGCCCAAAATAATTTACTCATTTGATTTTTACTCCAATACCCGAAACCACCAGCCACACTTCATTTGCCGCAGCGGCCAGCTGCTGATTTACCCGCCCGGCAATATCACGAAAATGTCGTGCCAGACGACTCTCCGGCACAATCCCCATTCCCACTTCGTTAGTCACTAATACAATCTTCGCGGGGCAACGTTGGCAGGCAGCAATCAACGACTGAATCTCAGCATTAATCGCCTGTTCCATCGCCTGATAATCCCATTCATCAGGGTCTTTATCGCCGCCATAATCAAACAACAGATTAGTCACCATTGTTGTAACGCATTCCAGCAACACAGCTTCATGCGGGTTAATGTCTGCATGAATTAATTCATCAAGATGTTGCCAGCGCTCCACCGTGCGCCAGTGCGCCGGGCGGCCTTGCCGATGATGTTCTATCCGTGCAGCCATCTCATCATCAAGGATTTGCGAGGTGGCGATATACAGAACCTGTGAAGAGTCCCCAATAAGCGCCTCTGCGTGGCGACTCTTCCCGCTCCGTGCTCCACCTGTCACCAAAATCATCATACCGACTCCTGATTCAATTGTATGATGGTATTCATTGAACAGAACAATGGATCCCCCACCGTTGCTGACCGCAAAACATTTACGCGATTAATACTGCGCGTAATATAATTAAAAATCCAGCATTCTCAATCCATTACGAAAGAAGATGGCATTGCGGAATAGCCAGACTTCCTCGTGTTAACGTACGACAAAATGCGTCATTGACAGCGGTTTCTCTGGAATGACAGATTTCATTCAGATAATGGATCAATGCCACAGCCCCACCAGCCGGACCAGTCAGCAAACGGGCATTGTGTTCTGCAATCACAATTACCGTCGTTCCCTCAGAATGAGGGAGCCATTCTGGTACGGATATCTCGCTTTCAGCTGCTATCAATAGCAGCACTGAATAATCGCTATACGCATCTGATAACGATTGCACAGGCCCACCGTCAAGAGGCTGGAAATCTTGCTGCCAGTCCTCACCGATAAAACAAGTTATTGGCAATATTTCAGCCAAATGTTTCGCCAGGTCCGCATCTCCAGATAAGAGGCAAAAAAGAGCTATCGATTCGGGTTTTATCGTTTTCATGCCTCTCGCCCTCCACTTAGTTTCCTGTAATGTCGGTCTGGTTGATGAGCCATGAAACAAGATTGCCACACCTTAAGTGCAGCCCTGGTGCCTGTCGGCACTGCGATGAAAGAACTAAATGATGCCGCCATACCCTGATCCTTTCAGGGTGGTAGGGGTATAAAGACGCGCCGGTACTCTACCGGACGCTTCCGGGCAACCCACTTCCCACCGAAGTTGTTGGTATTGACTGACTGGCTGGTCTTCTGGCTTAGCGTCATCCTCTCCCGACCTTCCCAATCTCGCGATCAGTGGCATTTTCGGGTTTGTCAGCATTACAGCAGCGGGGGCTGCGAGGGATTTTCACCCTCTTCCCAGGCACAAATGTGCCACACCTGTCAGCGTATGTTATGAGCTGATTTCACTTTTCCCATAACAGGTAAATAACGTTAATTATTCATTGCAGAGTTTATTTAAACCGTCCTCTTTTTTTGGGGCATTTACTCTATACCGTTTCCATCGCCGCATTATCACTCACTTGCTGTCGATACACCTGCGGCGTAACCTGATAAGTCTGACGGAAAACTTTGCAAAAATAACTGGTTTGCGAAAAACCTAAATTACGCGCAATGCTGGCGATGCTCCAGTCACTATGGCACAGTAACTCACGAGCGCTGGCCATCCGTTGTTGGTTTACCCACGCATTAAAACCGATTCCATGGTATTTCTTAAATAACTTGCTGAAATAATAAGGGCTTAGATAAACGTGCGAGGCGACATCTTCCAGACGCAAATCGTCTGATAAATGCGCATCAATATAGCGTAAAGCTTTTTTCATTTTATTGTCGTGGGGATTAGGCGCACGAGTCTGGCGCACCGAATCTGACTGAGATTTGTTCTCTTTAATAACCACAAAATTGAGTTGTTTTTTGAGGCAATTTTCCACAATCAACTTCAACAAATCAGCAGAGGCCATAACTCTTGAGTAATCCATCTCAGGAACTTTGCGGAATTCATTAAGTAATTCGGGATCTGCCTGCCAGCAATCATCGACATTCAGAATATCGACCAAATCGACATCATCATTACGCAGACGAACTTGCCCGCACAATACAAAACCAACTAAATGCCCGGCGATTACCAGTGGAATAGAGAAATCGGTTAATCCGGCATGACAGCGATAAATACAAGGCTGATCGGATTTAGAGGCTTCCAGGCCCCCACAACGATCGCTCATGCGACATCGAGTGCTTAGCTGAGGGTGTTGCCGCATCATCTGACAAAATGGAGTGAAGTTAAACAGCTCGGAAATTTCATCGCCGTGAATATTGACCACGACAACCGCAAGGCTGGTCGCCTGCGCAAAATCCTGCGCGATTTTATTAATGAGTTCTGAATTAAGTGTCGCCGCAGAAATCATGATAAAACCTCCCAGTTAATTTATTGTTATAGCAAAACAATTGTTTTACATTTAATCTTCACATCATCCCTGATGATTTACTGACGAGAAGCACAAAGGACAATAACAAAAGCCTCCGTGAAGCGGGAGACTTTTTAATAAGTTCGGAAAGCAGATCACAAACAGTAAAAAAAATAAACGTTTATAACTGCCAGATTATTTCGTTATTCGCTGATTTCTTTAGGTGTAACACTATTGACAGGTAAATTCTTTGCAATGAGATAGCAATAAATCGCCGCACCAACACATGCGCCAATGATCGGTGCAATAATGGGTACAATGAAATAAGGAATATTGCGTCCACCAGTCATCGCAATTTCCCCCCAACCCGCAAGCCAGGTGAAAATTTTAGGTCCAAAATCACGCGCTGGATTCATGGCAAAACCGGTTAATGGTCCGGTAGAAGCACCAATAACAGCAACCAGAATACCAATAAGTAAAGGCGCAAGCGGTCCTTTGGGTACGCCATTACCGTCATCGGTCAACGCCATAATCAACCCCATTAACATGGACGTTATGACCACTTCGACCAACGCAGCTTGCCATACATTAATCGCCGCTGCCGGATAAGTACTGAAGATACTAGCGAGTTGTAAACTTTCTGCACTACCACGCACCATATTGTGAGCAGATTCAAAATCGGTAAACAAACTGCTGTAGAGAGAATATGCCAGAACCGCACCACCAAAGGCACCCGCTAATTGCGCCACACAAAATGGCAGCACTTTACGGACTGGGAAAGAGGCAAACAGCCACAGAGCAATGGTAACTGCCGGGTTGAGATGAGCGCCGGAAATACCTGCCGTAAGGTAAACAGCAAGCGAAATCCCTAACCCCCAAATGATACAAATTTCCCACAGTCCCAGACTTGCCCCGGCAAGTTTCAGGGCGCACAAACAACCAATGCCAAAAAAGAGGAACAGTCCGGTGCCTAAAAACTCGGCAACGCATTGCGCCTTGAGTGAATCATTCATAGTGACACCTTCTTTACGGAGTTTTTCTTTATCAGCCAACTATGCGCTGATTGTTGTGTATACCGAGCGCAACTATAAAAAATTGCTCTGCAGAAAATATTGCTAACATGCATGACAGACTCGTGTAAAAATCGTGCTAACATAACAAATTATTGTCATTGCCGAAGCATGCAACACAGCGTTAATCAGTGTTGAAAGTAATAATTACCGCCAAACTTTTATAATAAAAAATTGCCATCATGACATAATAAAATTGAAACAAATATCACAGTTCCTTCCTCGAACAAAACCCCACAAAATATTACTCGCGATTAAACTCACTAGCCAACGCAATTAATTCACATTGAAATATCCACAAAACAACTAATAAATTAACAACATATAGTTCATAAAAGCAATTTTATAATATTTGTTCTCTATTAATTTTTCTGATTAGCCGATTAAGTCAGCCATTCTTTTTCCTCGCTTTTTTTTATAGTCATATCGTCAAAAAAATCCAGGCGAGGTCTTTATGCAACAAGAAGCGTTAGGAATGGTAGAAACCAAAGGCTTAACTGCCGCCATAGAGGCCGCAGACGCCATGGTGAAGTCGGCAAATGTTTTGCTGGTCGGCTACGAAAAAATAGGTTCCGGGCTGGTTACCGTCATCGTTCGTGGTGATGTCGGGGCGGTAAAAGCGGCAACAGACGCGGGTGCCGCAGCTGCGCGTAACGTCGGCGAAGTAAAAGCCGTACACGTTATTCCCCGCCCACATACCGATGTCGAAAAAATCTTACCAAAGGGAATTAACCCATGAGCAGCAATGAACTGGTCGAACAGATCATGGCGCAGGTCATCGCTCGCGTAGCGACGCCAGCGCATAAGGTTCTCCCGAAAACCACTCATCAAATACGAGAGACGGCTATGGCAGAAAAAAGCTGCACGTTAACAGAATTTGTTGGCACCGCTATTGGCGACACTGTAGGTCTGGTCATTGCGAACGTTGATAGCGCCCTGTTGGACGCGATGAAACTTGAAAAACGCTATCGTTCCATTGGCATTCTGGGGGCGCGTATTGGCGCAGGGCCACACATTATGGCCGCTGATGAAGCGGTAAAAGCCACCAACACTGAAGTTATTAGCATTGAACTTCCTCGCGATACTAAAGGCGGTGCCGGACACGGCTCATTGATCCTCTTAGGTGGCAACGATGTTTCCGACGTGAAACGCGGTATTGAAGTTGCCCTGAAAGAACTCGATCGGACCTTTGGTGATGTCTATGCCAACGAAGCCGGGCATCTTGAACTGCAATACACCGCCCGCGCCAGCTATGCACTGGAAAAAGCGTTTGGCGCTCCACTGGGACGGGCTTGCGGCGTTATTGTCGGCGCTCCGGCTGCGGTGGGTGTTCTGATGGCCGACACCGCGCTGAAGTCCGCCAATGTGGATGTCGTGGCATACAGCTCCCCCGCTCAAGGCACCAGCTACAGCAACGAAGTCATTCTGATTATCTCGGGTGACTCCGGCGCAGTCCGCCAGGCGGTCATCTCCGCACGCGAAATCGGTAAAACCGTGCTTTCGACTCTCGGCGATACACCGAAAAACGCTCGCCCTTCCTACATCTGAATTCTCTGAGGCAGATTTATGAGATCGAAAAGATTTGAAGCACTGGCAAAACGCCCGGTCAACCAGGACGGTTTCGTTAAAGAGTGGATTGAAGAAGGCTTCATTGCGATGGAAAGCCCGAACGATCCTAAACCGTCAATCAAAATTGTTAACGGCGTCGTTACCGAACTGGATGGAAAACCCGCCAATCAGTTTGACCTGATCGACCACTTTATCGCCCGCTACGCCATCAATCTCGCGCGCGCCGAAGAAGTCATCGCGATGGATTCGGTAAAACTTGCCAATATGTTGTGCGATCCAAATGTCAAACGTAGCGATATCGTTCCCCTTACCACAGCAATGACGCCTGCAAAAATCGTCGAAGTTGTTTCGCAGATGAACGTGGTAGAGATGATGATGGCGATGCAGAAAATGCGCGCCCGTCGAACACCATCACAACAGGCTCACGTCACCAACGTCAAAGATAACCCGGTACAAATTGCCGCCGACGCAGCTGAAGGCGCATGGCGCGGGTTTGATGAACAGGAAACCACCGTTGCCGTTGCTCGCTATGCCCCGTTCAACGCCATCGCCCTGCTGGTCGGCTCACAGGTGGGACGTCCGGGCGTCTTGACCCAGTGTTCACTGGAAGAAGCCACCGAACTGAAACTCGGTATGTTAGGCCACACCTGTTACGCCGAAACAATTTCTGTCTATGGTACAGAACCTGTTTTCACCGATGGCGATGACACCCCGTGGTCAAAAGGATTTCTCGCGTCATCCTATGCGTCTCGCGGCTTAAAAATGCGCTTTACTTCCGGCTCCGGCTCTGAAGTACAGATGGGTTACGCGGAAGGCAAATCAATGCTTTATCTCGAGGCTCGTTGCATTTACATCACCAAAGCCGCAGGCGTTCAGGGCCTGCAGAATGGTTCGGTAAGCTGCATCGGTGTTCCATCAGCTGTGCCATCAGGCATCCGCGCAGTATTAGCGGAAAACTTAATTTGCTCATCGCTGGATCTGGAATGCGCCTCCAGTAATGACCAGACCTTTACCCACTCGGATATGCGCCGTACCGCACGTTTCCTGATGCAGTTTCTGCCAGGTACCGACTTTATCTCTTCCGGTTTTTCCGCTGTGCCGAACTACGACAACATGTTTGCTGGTTCAAACGAAGATGCTGAAGACTTCGATGATTACAACGTCATTCAGCGTGACCTGAAGGTTGATGGCGGCCTGCGACCAGTACGCGAAGAAGATGTTATCGTTATCCGCAATAAAGCCGCTCGCGCTTTACAGGCTGTCTTTGCCGGTATGGGACTACCGCCTATTACCGATGAAGAAGTCGAAGCGGCAACCTATGCCCACGGTTCGAAAGATATGCCTGAGCGCAATATTGTGGAAGACATCAAGTTCGCCCAGGAGATTATCAATAAAAACCGTAACAGCCTGGAGGTGGTGAAAGCCCTGGCGCAAGGCGGATTTACCGATGTCGCCCAGGACATGCTCAATATGCAAAAAGCAAAACTGACCGGCGATTATCTCCATACCTCAGCCATCATCGTCGATGACGGACAAGTGCTCTCTGCGGTCAATGACGTCAATGATTACGCCGGACCGGCTACAGGTTACCGCCTGCAAGGGGAACGCTGGGAAGAGATCAAAAATATTCCCGGTGCACTTGATCCCAACGAAATTGACTAAGGGTGAGAAATGGAAATTAACGAAAAATTACTGCGTCAGATTATCGAAGGCGTGCTGGCAGAAATGCAAACCAGCGACAAGTCCGTTTCATTTCGTGCACCTGTCTCTGCAACTGTCTCTTCAGTGCCAGATACCGGAAATTTTCTGACCGAAATTGGCGAAGCCCAACAAGGCACTCAGCAAGATGAAGTCATTATTGCTGTAGGCCCGGCGTTCGGCCTGGCGCAAACCGTCAATATCATCGGTATTCCGCATAAAAACATCTTGCGCGAAGTGATTGCTGGTATCGAAGAAGAAGGCATTAAAGCCCGTGTGATTCGCTGCTTTAAATCGTCCGATGTCGCATTCGTAGCAGTCGAAGGCGATCGTCTTAGTGGTTCAGGTATTGCTATCGGTATTCAGTCGAAAGGCACAACGGTTATCCACCAGCAGGGTCTTCCTCCCTTGTCTAACCTGGAACTATTCCCACAAGCGCCTTTGTTGACGCTGGAAACTTATCGTCAGATTGGCAAAAACGCCGCGCGTTATGCAAAGCGTGAGTCTCCACAACCGGTGCCGACCCTCAACGATCAAATGGCGCGGCCGAAATACCAAGCTAAATCTGCCATTTTGCATATCAAAGAGACGAAGTACGTGGTCACTGGCAAAAAACCACAAGAACTGCGCGTGACATTTTAACAAAGGAAATCTTCATGAATACCGATGCAATTGAGTCGATGGTCAGGGACGTGTTGAACCGCATGAACAGTTTACAGGATGCAGCTTCTGTTTCTGCGGTCCCCAACGCATCAATACAGAGCGCCAAAGTGACGGATTATCCGCTGGCAAATAAACATCCGGAATGGGTTAAAACGGCGACCAATAAAACGCTCGACGATTTCACTCTGGAAAATGTACTCAGCGATAACGTCACCGCCCAGGATATGCGTATAACCCCTGAAACATTGCGTATTCAGGCCGCGATTGCCAGAGATGCTGGTCGCGATCGCCTGGCGATGAATTTTGAACGCGCCGCTGAGCTTACCTCAGTACCGGATGATCGCATCCTCGAAATCTACAATGCGTTACGCCCTTATCGTTCGACTAAGCAAGAACTTATTGCCATTGCTGACGATCTTGAACGGCGTTATCAGGCCAAAATTTGTGCTGCATTTGTCCGTGAAGCTGCGGAGCTTTATGTCGAGCGCAAAAAACTGAAAGGCGACGATTAAGGACGAACTATGCGATATATAGCAGGCATTGATATCGGCAACTCATCAACAGAGATTGCGCTGGCAACGCTCAGTGCAACTGGAGAGTTGTCGTTCGTGAGTAGCGCCCTGGCGGAAACCACCGGAATTAAAGGTACGTTGCGTAACGTCCATGGTATTCAGGAGGCGCTCGCACAGGCAACGAAAAAAGTCGGCATCAATGTTAGCGATATTTCGCTTATTCGTATCAACGAAGCAACTCCGGTCATTGGTGATGTGGCGATGGAAACCATCACTGAAACCATCATCACCGAATCAACCATGATCGGTCACAACCCGAAAACTCCGGGCGGAGTGGGGCTGGGCGTAGGGCTCACCATCACTCCGCAAGAGTTATTAACACGCCCGGCGGACACACCTTACATCCTGGTGGTGTCATCGGCATTTGATTTTGCCGATATCGCGACGATGATAAACGCCTCCGTACGCGCCGGATATCAGCTGACTGGCGTTATTCTGCAACGCGACGATGGCGTACTGGTCAATAACCGCCTGGAAATTCCTTTACCTATTGTGGATGAAGTCCTCTACATCGATCGTATTCCGCTCGGCATGCTGGCAGCAATTGAAGTTGCCGTTCCCGGGAAAGTTATCGAAACCCTGTCTAACCCGTATGGGATTGCCACCGTATTCGCCCTCAATGCTGAAGAGACTAAAAATATTGTTCCTGTCGCGCGGGCGCTAATCGGCAACCGTTCAGCAGTGGTCGTGAAAACGCCCTCTGGCGACGTTAAAGCCCGTTCGATACCCGCCGGAAATATCGAACTGCTTTCTGCCGGGCGCACAACGCGCGTTGATGTAGCTGCTGGTGCCGATGCCATTATGAAAGCGGTCGGTGAGTGCCCAAAACTGGAAAACGTGACGGGAGAACCAGGCACCAACATCGGCGGAATGCTGGAACATGTTCGCCAGACCATGGCGGAACTGACCAACAAACCCAGCAACGAAATTTTTATTCAAGATTTGCTGGCGATAGATACCTCTGTCCCCGTCAGCGTAACCGGCGGTCTGGCAGGTGAATTTTCACTGGAACAGGCTGTGGGTATTGCCTCTATGGTGAAATCCGACCGTCTGCAAATGGCGATGATCGCCAGTGAAATTAAGCAAAAACTGCATGTTGATGTTCAGGTCGGAGGCGCAGAAGCAGAAGCCGCCATTCAGGGGGCCTTGACAACCCCTGGAACCACACGTCCACTGGCAATTCTGGACTTAGGTGCAGGCTCTACCGATGCCTCCATCATCAATCAGAAAGGGGAAATTGTTGCCACTCACCTTGGGGGTGCGGGCGACATGGTAACGATGATTATCGTTCGTGAGCTGGGCTTAAATGATCGTTATCTGGCAGAAGAAATCAAAAAGTACCCGTTGGCAAAAATAGAAAGCCTGTTCCACTTACGCCATGAAGATGGCAGCGTTCAGTTCTTCCCTACTCCCCTATCCCCCCATGTATTTGCCCGCGTCTGTGTAGTGAAACCCGACGAACTGGTGCCTATTCCCGGTGATTTGACGCTGGAAAAAGTACGCGCTGTCCGTCGCAGTGCGAAAGAGCGTGTCTTCGTAACTAATGCCCTGCGAGCGCTACGTCAGGTAAGCCCTGCCGGAAATATTCGCGACATTCCGTTTGTCGTTCTGGTGGGTGGCTCTTCGCTGGATTTCGAAGTACCGCAATTGGTCACCGACGCGCTGGCACATTATCGACTGGTCGCCGGGCGGGGGAATATCCGTGGTAGCGAAGGTCCGCGCAATGCGGTAGCTACTGGGCTCCTCATCGCCTGGCACAAGGAGTCGATTCATGGAAAGTAAAGAGCGTGCACCAGCCATCCTCGTCATGGTGATCGGTGACTGTATCACTACATGGGATGAGGTGCTTCTTGGCATTGAAGAGGAAGGTATTCCCTTTCGCATTCAACACATTCCGTCAGGTGAAGTTATCGATAGCGCCTGGCTGGCTGCTCGTCAATCTCCCCTGTTGGTTGGCATTGCCTGCGATCAGGAAAAACTGATTGTGCATTACAAAAACTTACCAGCATCAGCGCCACTGTTTACGCTGATGTATCAACAAGATAACCATGCCCGGCGCAGCATCGGCACTAACGCTGCCCGCCTGGTAAAAGGAATTCCCTTCCGGGAATTCCACTCATAATCCACAGGAGAAACGCAGTATGAACAACGCACTAGGACTGGTTGAAACTAAAGGGTTAGTTGGCGCAATTGAAGCTGCAGATGCCATGGTTAAATCCGCCAACGTGCAGCTGGTTGGCTATGAAAAGATTGGTTCGGGTCTGATTACGGTGATGGTCCGCGGTGATGTTGGCGCAGTAAAGGCCGCCGTTGATGCGGGGAGCGCTGCGGCAAGCGCCGTTGGCGAAGTTAAATCCTGCCATGTCATCCCACGCCCACACAGTGATGTTGAGGCTATTTTACCTAAATCGGCATAACCCCATTTGCTAAGGAGCACAGCGTGAAGCAATCACTGGGATTACTTGAAGTCAGTGGTCTGGCTCTCGCCATCAGTTGCGCAGACGCTATGGCAAAAGCCGCGTCCATCACGCTGGTTGGCCTTGAGAAGACCAATGGCTCAGGCTGGACGCTCATCAAAATCACCGGTGACGTCGCCTCGGTTAATGCGGCGATCGCGACGGGAGCCAGTTTCGCCGGACAGCGAAATGGCCTTGTCGCACACAAAGTGATTGCCCGCCCGGGAGACGGCATTCTGCCCCACACAATTGAAGCATTGACCGTGACGGTTGAAACAAGCAAAACACCAGCAACAACCGTCACCTCAGAGATTATCAGTTGTAATTTGTGTCTTGACCCGGCATGTCAGCGGCAAAAAGGTGAGCCCCGCTCACTTTGCCTGTACGCCAATAAGCGAGGGGAGTAGCAGTGGATAAACAAACCCTGCAGGAAACAGTGAGCCAGATTCTGGATGAGATGCGCGAGCGCCCTATCCCACTGGGCGTTTCCAGTCGCCATATTCATCTTTCAACAGCGGATTATTTGCGTCTTTTTCCTGAACAACCGATTAGCGAGAAAAAGCCGTTAATGCAACCTGGCCAATTCGCTGCTGAACAGGTTGTTACGCTGGAGGGACCAAAAGGCAAATTGCACAACGTTCGCTTGTTGGGGCCGCTACGCAATGCAAGCCAGGTGGAAATTTCCCGGACGGACGCCAGAACGTTAGGGATCACCGCCCCGCTACGCATGTCAGGCGATCTCAGCGGCACTCCGGGGATTCGTTTGATAAGCCCATTTGCGGAACTGGAGATCACATCTGGCGTCATTGTCGCGCAACGGCATATTCATATGTCTCCGCTGGATGCCCTGATTTATGGCGTTACCCATGGCGATAAAGTGGCGGTTGCCATTGAAGGTGATGAGCGAGGACTGATATTCGAAAACGTCGCTGTTCGCGTCTCTCCGGATATGCGTCTTGAAATGCATATTGATACCGATGAGGCCAACGCCGCAGGCGCTGATAGCCCTGACGTTTTTGCCACACTGGTGTCAGTGCCATGAATAACATGCTGATGCAACGTATTGTTGACGAGGTGGTTTTTCGCCTTAAACAACGTGCGGGAAAAACACTCGTGCTGACTGTTTTTCAACTGCGAGACGCCAGCGTTCAAGAGAGCGTTCATCAGTATGCGTCATTACAAATCCGATATGTCGATCTGCCGCTGCTGCGACAACTTGCGGAGAACGAAACGTCAGATCGAGCAGCAATCCAGATACACGAAGCGTTAGCCTGGGGAATGCACATTCAATTGTCGTTGCAGCGTCATTTCCTGAACGCCATTGAATTGAAGACTCTCGCCCGTCTACCGCTAAGCTGGTGCGACGAACAAGGGCAACCGATCTACCTTCATCGTGATCGACTTTTAAGTTATGCCGATATCGCACAGTTAAGCTCGGGAATACTGGTGTTACAGCGGAAATGTTGTGTGACCGCACTGGCTCGTGAAGCGGCAATTACCCGAAATATTCAGTTAATCAGGCAGGAGTAACCTATGCATCTGGCTCGAGTCACTGGCGCGGTAGTATCCACGCAAAAATCACCATCTCTGATCGGGAAAAAACTGCTGCTGGTTCGCCGGGTCAGTGCTGACGGCGAACTGCCTCTCACGCCATTAACCGGCGACGAAGTTGCCGTTGATTCAGTCGGCGCAGGCGTTGGTGAGTTGGTACTCCTCAGCAGTGGTTCCAGCGCCAGACATGTGTTTTCCGGCCCTAACGAGGCCATCGACCTGGCAGTGGTCGGCATTGTCGATACGCTTTCGCGCTAAGGAGCTGAAAGATGGCAATTTATACCCGAACAGGTGATTCAGGAAGTACGTCTTTATTTACCGGACAGCGCGTCAGCAAAACTCATCTACGTGTCGAAACCTATGGCACGCTGGATGAACTGAACGCGACACTCAGTCTGTGTTATTGCGCCACCGCCATCGAAAGCCATCGCATCTTACTGGAAGCCATTCAACAACAGATATTTTGGTTTAGCGCCGAACTTGCCAGTGAAAGCGAACAGCCGTCAGCGCAGCTGCGTTACATCGGTACGGAAGAAATTGCCGCGCTGGAAAACGCGATCGATAGCGCAATGAACGCCGTCCCCCCAGTTCACAGCTTCATTCTGCCTGGGCGATGTGAAGCTGCAAGCCGTATGCATTTCGCCCGCACGGTGGCTCGACGTGCTGAAAGACGTCTGGTTGAACTGACAACGGAAATCACCGTCCGGAATGTTTTGCTGCACTATATCAACCGACTTTCCGATTGCCTGTATGCCCTCGCCCGCGTGGAAGACAACGTCGCTCATCAAAACCTGATAATTCAGGAAATCACAAAACGTTATCACAAAGCCAACCACACACCAGCATTGAAGGAACGCACAATGCCGCTCACTTTTCAGGATCTTCACCAGCTCATTCGTAGTGCGGCAATGCGCGCGGATGAACTGCATATTCCCGTTGTCATCAGCATTGTTGATGCCAACGGAACAGAAAGTGTTACCTGGCGGATGCCTGATGCCCTGTTGGTCAGCAGTGAACTGGCACCGAAAAAAGCCTGGACTGCCGTGGCGATGAAAACGGCAACCCACAAACTTGCTGATACCGTGCAACCCGGCGCGCCGCTTTACGGGCTCGAAAGCCATATGCAAGGCAAAGTCGTCACTTTTGGTGGAGGCTTCCCCCTCTGGCGTGACGGAAAATTGCTTGGGGGGCTTGGCATCAGCGGCGGTAGCGTTGAACAAGACATGGATATTGCCCAAAGCGCAATGGCGGCAATTAACGTGGGAGTAAACCAATGAATAACTCTGAATTAGAAACACTGATCCGCAATATTCTGCGTGAACAACTTGTCCCCGCTACACCACGAATGCAAAGAAACGCTATTTTCCAGACTGTTGATGAAGCGGTCTGCGCAGCACACCAGGCCTTTTTACGCTTTCAACGGTGCCCGCTTAAAACCCGTAGCGCCATTATCAGCGCCATTCGCGAAGAATTAATGCCCCGCCTTACCGAACTGGCAGAAGAAAGCGCCAAAGAAACGGGGATGGGAAATAAAGAAGATAAGTACCTAAAAAACAAAGCGGCACTCGATAATACGCCAGGAGTTGAAGATTTAACCACTACAGCACTGACCGGTGATGGTGGCATGGTTTTGTTTGAATACTCTCCGTTTGGGGTGATTGGCTCGGTCACGCCAAGCACCAACCCCACGGAAACCATCATTAACAACAGCATCAGCATGCTGGCAGCAGGTAATAGCGTCTACTTCAGTCCACACCCAGGAGCCAAAAACGTTTCGTTAAAACTGATTACCACAATCGAAGACATCGCGTTTCGCTGTAGTGGCATTCACAACCTGATCGTTACCGTATCTGAACCGACCTTTGCTGCAACCGAACAGATGATGGCGCACCCTAAAATCAGCGTCCTGGCGATTACCGGCGGTCCGGGGATCGTCGCCATGGGAATGAAAAGTGGCAAGAAAGTGATTGGTGCCGGAGCGGGTAACCCTCCGTGCATCGTCGATGAAACGGCGGATATTGTGAAAGCCGCCGAGGACATCATCAACGGCGCTTCATTTGATTACAACCTGCCGTGTATTGCTGAAAAAAGCCTGATTGTCGTAGCATCAGTGGCAGAGTATTTAATTCAGCAGATGCAAAGTTTTGGCGCGCTTCTTCTTAACTATGAGCAAACGGAGAAATTGCGTGCAATTTGCCTGCCAGACGGTAGCGCCAACAAAAAACTGGTTGGGAAAAGCCCATCAGCCTTGCTGGAAGCGGCAGGCCTCCCTTTGCCCGCAAAAGCGCCGCGCCTCCTGATTGCTGTTGTCGATGCCAAGGATAGTTGGGTTACTTGTGAACAACTGATGCCAATGCTGCCCATTGTGAAGGTCAACGATTTTGATAGCGCTCTCACCCTGGCGCTGAAAGTGGAAGACGGCTTGCACCACACGGCAATTATGCACTCGCAGAACGTCTCACGGCTCAACCTTGCCGCACGCGTTATGCAAACCTCAATCTTTGTCAAAAACGGCCCCTCCTGGGCGGGTATTGGCGTCGGCGGCGAAGGCTTTACGACCTTTACCATTGCAACACCGACCGGAGAAGGGACAACGTCAGCACGGACTTTTGCCCGCTCACGACGCTGCGTGTTAACCAGCGGCTTTTCAATTCGCTAGAGAAACGGAAATGAATACTTTTTCACTGCAGACGCGTTTATACAGCGGACCGGGAAGTCTCAAGGTACTTAGCCGTTTCTCTCATAAACACATCTGGATTATTTGCGACGTCTTTCTGGCACGCTCACCACTCATTAACACGTTGCATCAGGCGCTGCCCGACAGTAATCGTCTTAGTATTTTTAGCGAAATAACGCCCGACCCAACTATCCAGACCGTGGTGAAAGGCATTGCGCAAATGCAGACTTTACGCCCGGATGTGGTTATCGGTTTTGGCGGCGGTTCTGCCCTGGACGCCGCAAAAGCGATTGTCTGGTTCGGTCGCCAGTGTGGCATTGAAATTGAAACCTGCGTAGCCATTCCTACCACCAGCGGTACCGGTTCCGAAGTGACCAGTGCTTGTGTCATCAGCGATCCTGAGAAAGGGATTAAATATCCCCTTTTCGATAATGCACTTTATCCGGATATCGCGATCCTTGATCCATCTCTGATCGTCAGCGTGCCACCGGCGATAACGGCCAATACCGGGATGGATGTTTTAACCCATGCGCTTGAAGCTTATGTTTCTCCCCGCGCCAGCGACTTCACGGATGCACTGGTCGAAAAAGCCGTGCAAATTGTTTTTCAATACCTGCCCACTGCAGTGAAGAAAGGCGATTGTCTCGCCACCCGTGGCAAAATGCATAATGCATCGACACTTGCAGGAATGGCCTTTAGCCAGGCTGGACTGGGATTAAACCATGCAATTGCTCATCAACTCGGCGGACAGTTTCATCTGCCACACGGCCTGGCGAATGCGCTCCTGCTCACGGCGGTTATCCGCTTTAATGCTGGCGATCCGCGCGCTGCCAAACGCTACGCCCGGCTGGCGAAAACGTGCCATTTATGCCCGGACAACGCCAATGACACCGCCAGCCTGAATATACTTATTCAACATATTGAACAGCTTAAAACAACCTGTAAGCTACCGACTCTTACCAATGTGCTGAAAGAAAAAAAAGCAGAATGGTCAATACGCATACCAGATATGGTTCAGGCGGCACTGGCGGATGCAACGTTGCGTACCAACCCGCGTACGGCTGATGCCACCGCTATTGCAGAACTGCTCGAGGAGTTGTTATGAACGTCGAGTTAACCTCCTGCGACGACCAGACCATCCGCGAGCGAGTACAGGCAGCTGGTGTCGTGGGTGCTGGCGGCGCAGGTTTCCCAACCCATATTAAGCTACAAGCGCGTGTTGACACGTTCCTGGTGAATGCGGCGGAATGCGAACCAATGTTGAAAGTGGATCAACAGTTAATGGCGCAGCAAGCCAGCCGCCTGCTTCGCGGTGTTCACTATGCGATGAAAGCCACCGGGGCCAGTAGCGGAATCATCGCGCTGAAAGAGAAATATCAACGGGCAATAAACGCACTCACACCACTGTTACCACCGGATATCCGCCTGCATATTTTGCCCGACGTTTACCCCGCAGGAGACGAAGTGCTGACCATCTGGATGGCAACTGGTCGCCGTGTTCCACCCGCTGCATTACCCGTTAACGTCGGTGTGGTGGTCAATAATGTTCAAACCGTACTTAATATTGCCAGAGCCGTCGAGCAACAGTATCCAGTGACGCGCCGCACACTCACCGTTAATGGTGCAGTGGCGAAACCAATAACGGTAACCGTCCCCATCGGCATGTCTTTACGTGAAGTCCTGGCGCTGGCGGGCGGCGCAACAGTGGATGCTCCTGGTTTTATCAATGGCGGGCCGATGATGGGAAGTTTGATCACATCGCTCGACACACCAGTCAGCAAAACCACTGGCGGCTTGCTGGTTTTACCCAACTCTCATTCACTGATCCAACGTCGAATGCAGAATGACCGCAGCGTACTTGCCGTCGCGAAAACTGTTTGTGAGCAATGCCGCTTGTGTACCGATCTCTGCCCACGTCATTTAATCGGTCACGAACTGGCACCCCATTTATTAGTACGTGCGGTTAACTACCAACAGCTCGCTACGCCACAACTGTTACTGACGGCGCTCACCTGTTCGGAGTGCAACGTCTGCGCCAGCGTCGCCTGTCCGGTAGGAATTTCACCAATGCGCATAAACCGCCTGCTTAAGCAAGAATTACGCGCACAAAATCTCCGTTACGAAGGTACCTTAAATCCTGCAGATCCCATGGCAAATTATCGACTGATTCCCGTAAAACGGCTGGTAACCAGACTTGGCTTAACCCCGTGGTATCAGGATGCGCCATTGTCTGAACAGGTGCCTCAGACCGAAAAAGTGACGTTATTGTTACGCCAGCACATCGGTGCCAGCGCAATTGCGTGTGTACAAAAAGGCGATCGCGTCGTTCATGGGCAATGTGTAGGTCAAATTCCACACGGCACATTAGGTGCCCCCATTCATGCCAGTATTGATGGCATGGTCAGCGATGTGACAGAAAACGCGATTACGCTTGTGAGAGGTTAACGATGTCGAAAGCGGTAGGTATTTTAGAACTTAGCAGTATCGCGAAAGGGATGGAAACCGGCGACGCCATGCTGAAAAGCGCCAACGTTGAGTTACTGGTCAGCAAAACGCTATGCCCCGGAAAATTTCTGCTGATGCTCGGTGGCGATGTGGGCGCGGTGTAACAGGCCATCAACAGCGGTGCTTCCCTTGCTGGTGAAATGCTGGTCGACAGTCTTGTCCTGCCGAATATTCATCCCAGCCTCCTTTCTGCAACCAGCGGACTGAACCAAGTTGAACAGCACCGGGCTGTCGGCGTAGTCGAAACCTGGAGTGTCGCCGCCTGCATTGACGCTGCCGATTGTGCTGTCAAAGCTGCGAATGTCATTCTTGTTCGCGTGCATATGGCTTTTGGCATTGGCGGTAAATGCTACATGGTGGTTGCTGGCGATATTTCAGATGTTAATAACGCGGTCTCTGTCGCCAGCGAGCGTGCGGGAGAAAAAGGTTTGTTGGTCTATCGGTCGGTGATTGCCCGTCCACATGAAGCCATGTGGCGTCAGATGGTGGAGGGATAATGACAACTCAGCACACAACTGAACGGATGATTCAGGAATATGTCCCTGGTAAGCAGGTCACGCTGGCACATGTCATCGCCAATCCAGGGAAGGATCTGTTTAAGAAATTGGGTTTACCAGACACCGTTTCTGCTATTGGCATTCTGACAATTACCCCCAGCGAAGCATCTATCATCGCATGTGATATCGCCACAAAATCAGGCGCTGTAGAGATCGGTTTTCTTGATCGTTTTACCGGTGCCGTAGTGCTGACTGGTGATGTTTCTGCCATTGAATATGCACTTAGCCAGGTTACCCGTACGCTGGGTGAAATGATGCGCTTTACCGCCTGCCCCATTACGCGGACCTGACGTTATGCAACGTATGATGCTCATCGGCCCCAGCCAGTGCGGAAAAACGTCACTCACGCAATGTCTGCGTGGCGAAAATATTCATTATCAGAAAACGCAGGCAATCGTCTGGTCCCCGACCACCATTGATACACCAGGCGAATACCTCGAAAACCGCAGCCTCTACAGTGCTCTGTTGGTCAGCGCCTGCGAAGCGGACATTATCGCCCTGGTGCTTAATGCGGACGCACCGTGGTCCCCTTTTTCGCCAGGCTTTACCTCGTCAATGAATCGCCCGGTCATTGGAGTAGTCACCAAAGCAGATTTAGCCAGCATGGAACAAATATCTTTGGTGAAAAGTTGGTTACGGGAAGCTGGAGCGCACAATGTGTTAGTAACCAGTGCGGTTAATAACAATGGAGTTGCAGAACTTTTTGCCTTGCTGCATACAGAAGAAGGCTGTCGCTAATTTCAATAGGTTATCAGATGGGAATGATGACGGTGATACACAGAAAAGAAACAATGAGCAATGAGGGTTGCCGGGCAACCCTCATTGAATAAAACAGGAATTACTTCGCTTCGCCGTTTTTCATTTCGCCCATAGCTTTCAGCTTTTTGGAGATATCGCGGCGTTCTTTGGAGAGCTCGGCATTTTTGATGATGTAATCGTCAACACGATCTTCATAGTCACCTTTCATGCTGGCGATGATGCCCTGGATTGCTTCAACGCTCATCCCCGGCTTGATGTAATCACTCAGGTTGTCCAGCAGCAGGACGCGCTTCTGATTGTCACGGATCTTTTTCTCAACGTCCTGAATTTCACGTTGCAGTTTGTTCTTACGACGGAACAGACGAACAAATTCCAGTACGTCCTGGAATGAAGGCTTGGTAGTTTCCATTTTTATACCCCTGATAATGTGAGAGTCGGATTCGTTTAAGCAACCGCTATTCGATAGGGCCAACATTACTCATAGCTGCCGCAGATGACAATGCTTTTATCCCTTTTCACTATCATACCCTTTATCCTTGCTGAATCGAAGCAGCAGCAAGATGATTCTGAAGTTCAGGAATTATTTGCGCAAGGCCCGGCAAATCAGATTCGATAGCAACTCAAGCTGATGCGCCGTTTCCATGTTCAGCCACACATAACCATAGATTGGTGTTTCCACAACCTTCAGGTCATGGTGGTTATTAAGCAACAGACGCAGCTCTTCCACAGCATCGTTCAATTTTTCCGTATTGGCAAAAACCGGCTGCGGATTACCTTCGTACAGCGCATGAACAAGGCTCAGCAGTATTTGCTGCATCATGTGCTGGGTATCACGAAGTTTTTGCGCGTTCAATAACACGAAATGGCTGGGGCGCGTGGCCCAGTATGCATTGATTTGCAACTCCAGCATACAAACCAGATTGCGGTTAATGGTCTGGATACCTTCATATATCGATTTTGGAATACGAGTTTCTTTGCTGGCGGGCGCAATCAGCCCACGCATTTTCACGGCATCGGTCAGGAGTTTTTGTAGATGGCTTTCCAGACGCGGGCGTTCGAGTAAGTTCGGTGAGAATGCAAATTGATAGACCCGATTATACTCGGTCAGACTTTTTGCCAGTTGAATGCGCCAGTGGATGAACGCCCGTTGTGGCCAGATACCGGTAAACAACATTGCCAGTAAAGAGCCGAGGATCACATCGCCGCTTCGCCATAACGCCGTATCAATTTCACCTGTCGGGGAACCAACAACAATTGCCAGCGTCACCCCAATCAATAAACCTTGATACGGTTTCTTACCCAGCGCCAGCCAACCGCAAAGGAACATGGCCGCCGCGCACCAGACTAACATCAGCGGTAACGAGATTAACTCCAGTTGTAGAGCGATAAGACCTAAAATCGACCCCAACACCGTACCGCCAATACGTTCGAAGGCACGAGGGACAACGTTCCCCCAGAACGAGATTGGCCCCATAATCACCACCATGGTGACCAGCGGCCAGGTGCTTTCCGGGATAGTAAACAGGCGGATAATGAGAAAAGTGAGCAGGAATGCCAGCGCGACCCGAGTACCATGCACAATGCGGTAATGGCGGTATACCCGGATTTCAAACGGGCTTAATGACTTATCGGCACGCACGCAGAAACTCCGTAATGAAGATTAAAAGCGCTCATAACACATCTGTCGGCCAGAAGGCGCGCCTCTGAGTTATCCGACGGACATACCGGGAACGGTGTAATTTCCCGGCAGGAGCGAAAAATTTGAAAGGCGCATCTTACTCTTTTCGCTTTCAAAAAAAGAGTGGTCTTCGCGTCAACACACCGCCCTGAGATGAATTAGTGATGTTTTGGCTGCACCGCAACATACATTTCGATGTCCCAGTACCCATCTTCCGCGCCATTGTTCAAGTAAACCTCGAAGCAGGGCTTTGGTAACATTTCATAAGCACTGTCCTGCAAGAGGCTATTAAAGAACTGATACCAGGGTTTAGCAAAATCATCACCGACTACACGAGCCACCGCCACCGCATATTGACCACCTGAAATTTCTGTCAGAATGACGCCCTCACTGTTTTCGGGGAGCGTAAAGTTATTCGGTACCGTCACGACGGTGTCGCAGCGTAATTTTTCGGCGGGTGTTTCATCCGGATTGTCGTAATAGACAGCAACCCACTCCTTCGGCACAATATTTTTGCTATCTACCCACATCATCAACTGCTCAAAACCTTTCTTTACCGTCTGTTCCCACGGGCCAACGAGATGGAAACCTGCAACGGTACGTTTATCTTCCTGCTTAATCTCGTAGTTCATGACGCCTCCATTATTACTGTTTTTATATACAGTATAGTTGCAATATTAAAACCACAAGGAATGAGTGTTGATTATGCGAGCAGACTCGCACTCCTGCCAGTCTGCTGCAAAAGAAAGGTCAGGCCTTATGGTGGAAATAATCACTCAGGCGAGAAAACATGCTGCCTTCCCCGACAGATTCCAGGGTAACCAGCGGCCAGTGCGCCACCTGTTTATCACGGTCGTAAAGTTCAATTTCCCCTACCCGCTGATGGGCGCTAATTGGCGCGGTGAGCTCTTTACCATCAAGGGTATATTTGGCTTTGATATGTGGAATTTCGGCTTTCGGTAGCACCATCCAGAACTCTTGTTCCGTTCCCAGGGCGATATTTTCTTTATCGCCATACCAGATGCGTTCCGTACCGACCTTTTTCCCACGGTGCAAAATTTGCACCGTAGTAAAGTTTTGTTGCCCCCAACGCAGTAATTTTCTTGCCTCTTCCTCACGACCTTTTGCACTATCAGCCCCCATTACCACTGCAATGAGACGACGCTGCCCATCTACAGCCGAAGCAATGAGGTTAAAACCGGCACCAGAAGTATGACCCGTTTTCAGGCCGTCAACATTCATGGTTTTATCCCACAATAACCCGTTACGGTTTTGCTGAGTGATACCGTTCCAGGTGAGGCTTTTCTCACTGTACATATGATAAAACTCGGGCTCGCCGTGGATGATAGCGCGAGAAAGCACAGCTAAATCATAAGCCGAGCTATGCTGGCCAGGTGCATCCAGACCATGCACTGTTTCAAAATGTGTATCCTTGAGATGCAGCTTCTCGGCATAGTTGTTCATCATTTCAACAAACTGCCGTTGCCCACCAGCAATATAGTCAGCCAGTGCAACACAAGCGTCATTTCCGGAATCCACAATTAAACCACGGCTTAAATCACGTACCGATACGCGATCGCCCTCTTTCAAAAACATCAGTGAAGAACCGACAAACACCGGATTATCTTTCGCCCACGCATCGTGCCCCACGGTGACAATATCGTCTGGCGTAATGCGATGACTATCGATAGCACGATCCACGACATAGCCCGTCATCAGCTTTGTCAGGCTGGCGGGATTGCGCTGTTGATGCTCATTACCCGCGGTGAGGATCTGACCGGTGGTGTAATCCATCAATACCCAGGACCCGGCATGAATCTCTGGAGGCTGAGGTGAAAAAGGAATGTTTTCCGCCGCAAAACCAGACGATAAGTTAAAAATGAACAAAGAAGCAGCAATAATAAGACGGCGTTTCAACAGCAAACCCTCAGGAGTTTCAAATAGCTGTTCTTTTTACGGAAATACTTATGAACTGGCTGGAATAAAGTGCAAGAAAATGTGACTACCCTCTCATTTTTATCTGACATGATCTGTTGCCACTCGCTGTCAAATTGTCGCGCTAAAGCTGATTAGCACGGTGATATTTGATACTCTGGCAGACAGCAGAAACAACGGATTTAACCTAATGATGAATGACGGTAAGCAACAATCTACCTTTTTGTTTCACGATTACGAAACCTTTGGCACGCACCCCGCGTTAGATCGCCCTGCACAGTTCGCAGCCATTCGCACCGATAGCGAATTCAATGTCATCGGCGAACCCGAAGTCTTTTACTGCAAGCCCGCGGATGACTATTTACCCCAGCCTGGAGCAGTATTAATTACCGGTATTACCCCGCAGGAAGCACGGGCGAAAGGAGAAAACGAAGCCGCGTTTGCCGCCCGTATTCACTCGCTTTTTACCGTACCGAAGACCTGTATTCTGGGCTACAACAATGTGCGTTTCGACGACGAAGTCACACGCAACGTTTTTTATCGTAATTTCTACGATCCTTACGCCTGGAGCTGGCAGCATGATAACTCGCGCTGGGATTTACTGGATGTTATGCGTGCCTGTTATGCCCTGCGCCCGGAAGGAATAAACTGGCCTGAAAATGATGACGGTCTACCGAGCTTTCGCCTTGAGCATTTAACCAAAACGAATGGTATTGAACATAGCAACGCCCACGATGCGATGGCTGATGTGTACGCCACTATTTCGATGGCAAAACTGGTAAAAACGCGTCAGCCACGCCTGTTTGATTATCTCTTTACCCATCGTAATAAACACAAACTAATGGCGTTGATTGATGTTCCGCAGATGAAACCCCTGGTTCACGTTTCCGGAATGTTTGGGGCATGGCGCGGCAATACCAGCTGGGTAGCACCGCTGGCGTGGCATCCTGAAAATCGCAATGCCGTAATTATGGTGGATTTGGCAGGAGACATTTCGCCATTACTGGAACTGGATAGCGACACATTGCGCGAGCGTCTATATACCGCAAAAGCCGATCTTGGCGATAACGCCGCCGTTCCGGTTAAACTGGTGCATATCAATAAATGTCCGGTGCTGGCCCAGGCGAATACGCTACGCCCGGAAGATGCCGACCGACTGGGAATTAATCGTCAGCATTGCCTCGATAACCTGAAAATTCTGCGTGAAAATCCGCAAGTGCGTGAAAAAGTGGTGGCGATATTCGCGGAAGCCGAACCGTTTACGCCTTCAGATAACGTGGATGCACAGCTTTATAATGGCTTTTTCAGTGACGCCGATCGCGCAGCAATGAAAATTGTGCTTGAAACCGAGCCGCGTAATTTACCGGCACTGGATATCACTTTTGTTGATAAACGAATTGAAAAGCTGTTGTTCAATTATCGGGCGCGCAACTTCCCGGGGACGCTGGATTATGCCGAGCAGCAACGCTGGCTGGAGCACCGCCGCCAGGTCTTCGCGCCAGAGTTTTTGCAGGGTTATGCAGAAGAGATTCAGATGCTGGCGCAGCAGTATGCCGACGATAAAGAAAAAGTGGCGCTGTTAAAAGCGCTTTGGCAGTACGCGGAAGAGATTGTCTAATGTGAAGCCTCCGCCGCTAGTACGGCGGAGGACAATTTTGAGTCAGGCTTTTTGAACGGTGATGCTCCACGCTGCATCGCCAATCTGCTGATAATCGGTGATGGCATGCCCTTCTTCTGCCGCCCACTGTGGGATTGCTTCAGTTGCCTGGGTGCAATCAAACTCAATTACCAACTCATCGCCGCTGGCCATTTCTGCCAGTGCTGCTTTTGCTTCTATGAGTGGAAACGGACAGACCTGCGTCACCACATCCAGCTTTTTAATCGCCATCTTTACACCTTACTTAATTTGCCGCAGCAGTTGCCAGTCGCGCCTTACGCTGCGGTCGAACATACACAAGCCAGGACGCAGTCCAGACTCCGAGAATCATAAATACAAGGCCAATCCAGCCCTGCCAGGTCATCATTGCAGTCATGACCAGTCCATTACCGATAGAGCAACCACCTGCAATGCTGGCACCGAAGCCCATCAGTACACCACCTAACCCGCTACGTAATGTTGTTTGTGCATCAGCAGCGCGAACGCGGAACTCACGGCTCGCTTTGGCGGCAATAAATGACCCCACGAAGATCCCTAACACCAGGAAAACGCCCCAGTTAATGTATTTCACGTCACCCGCGACCAGAAATTGCAGAATATTGGCCGTTGGGGAAGTGATTCCTAACCCAAACATGCGTCCGGTTGCTTCACTCAGGGGCCAGGCTAAAAGCGCAATCAAACCGATGAGTACAGCAGTGACAAAGGGATGCCAGCGTTTTTCAAACAGAATATGAGCGATCCCGGTTCGGCGCGGCGGTAAGGTCGCGACTTTGAGTTTTGGCTTCTTCAACTCTTTCATCACCACCCAGAGCGTTATCACCAGCAAAACGGTAACCAACGGCCACACAGACAAATTAAAAGTCTCAGCAATAGAGTTATGTTCAGTACTGTAGTGCTGCAAGGTTTGATTTAAACCACTGGCGTGTGGAGAACGCATCACCGCACTCATCACCATATAAGTGAAAAGCGCGATCCAACTGCCGATCAATCCCTCACCCGCGCGATACCAGGTCCCGGTGGCACATCCACCCGCCAGAACAATTCCCAGCCCGAAAAGATACCCACCTATAACAGTACCAAGCCACGGGAACGCCCCGGCTTCGTAAGTCAGTAGGCCCGCCTGAATTAACGCAAAAACCCCCACGCTTTGTACCGAAATTGCAATCAGCAAGGCGTAAAACATGCGATTATTTTTCGCGATATACATATCGCGAAAACCACCTGTCAGGCAAAAACGCCCACGCTGCATGACAAATCCCAGCAGAGCACCACAAATTAGCCCGCTTAATATCATTGAAAACATAAATTAATTAACCAGATGAATGTTAATGGGGAAATTATTCATGACTGGTGGAATGCAGACCAATAACCAAATTCTCTAAATTAGAACAAATGGTTATTAATGAGGATTTCGATAAAAAAGAATAAAAAAACCGGAGCCAAATGTTCATTCGACTCCGGTTTATTATTAGAAAAGTTGATTATGCTACGTCTTCGTACTGCGGAACCGGGTTACGGAAGCTCTTGGTGACGCAAGCCAGGTAAATCAGGCCGATAGCCGCCCAGATCAGACCCAGAACCATTGAGCTTTCTTCCAGGTTAACCCACAGCGCACCAACGGTCAGCGCACCACACATCGGCAGGAACAGATACTGGAAGTGATCTTTCAGCGTCTTGTTACGCTTCTCACGGATCCAGAACTGCGAGATGACCGACAGGTTAACAAAGGTGAACGCCACCAGCGCACCAAAGTTAATCAGCGCCGTTGCCATTACCAGGTCGAAGTTGATTGCCAGCAGGGCAATCGCGCCAACCAGGATGATGTTCATCGCCGGAGTACGCCATTTCGGGTGTACATAACCGAAGAAGCTTTTCGGGAACACGCCGTCACGACCCATTACGTACATCAGACGCGCTACGCCTGCGTGCGCCGCCATACCGGACGCCAGTACGGTAATGGTGGAGAAGATCAGCGCGCCAACCTGGAACGCTTTACCCGCAACGTACAGCATGATTTCAGGCTGTGACGCATCCGGATCTTTAAAGCGAGAGATATCCGGGAAATACAGTTGCAGGAAGTAAGTTGCAAAGATGAAGATCATGCCGCCAATCAGCGCGGTCAGGAAAATCGCACGCGGGATCACGCGCTCTGCATCTTTGGTTTCTTCCGACAGATTGCTGATGCCGTCAAAACCGGTAAAGGAGAAGCACAGGATTGTCGCCCCGGTAATCATCGGGATAACATGCGCATCGCCAGACCAGAACGGACGAGTGCTCGCCAGCGTACCCGCGCCTTCACCTTCAAATACGCCATAAACAACCATGCCCAGGATCACCGCGATCAGCACTACCTGCAACACGACGATTACAGTGTTGAAGTTCGCTACGGATTTCAGACTACGCAGGTTAAAGGCGGTCATAAAGGCCACCAGCGCCACCACAAACATCCACGATGGGATGGAAGGCACCAGAGCTTCAAAATAGATTTTCGCCAGCAGAATGTTGATCATCGGCGCGAACAGATAGTCGAGCAGAGAAGACCAACCCACCATAAAGCCGACAGTCGGGCTAATGGATTTCTGGGCGTAAGTGTATGCAGAGCCAGCAGAAGGATAGCGGCGAACCAGCTTCCCGTAGCTCAGAGCCGTAAACAGGATCGCAATCAATGCGAACGCATAGGCTGTCGGCACATGACCATCCGTGAGGCCTGAAACGATACCAAATGTATCAAACAGCGTCATCGGCTGCATATAGGCAAGACCCATCATTACAACCGGAACTAACGTAAGCGTTTTACGCAATTCCACGCGAGAGGTGTTTGGAGTAACGTTATGCGACATGGTCATTCTCCTTTACGGTGATAACCGTCGCGTAAGCAAAAAATTGCCCCATTTTTTTGGATTCCTCAGCGACAACAACTGTCGATTTTTAGTAAATATCTATCCGGTACGAAGCCCGGCCTCTTGGTATGAATGATTGGTTTGAAGCAAAAAATAACCGACGCTGATGAAACGTCGGTTTTTAGTCATTTTTTGACAGCGGCGCATTGTGCCTAAATGGGGGGGAAATGACAAGAGAATGAGAGGCTTGTCATAATAATTTTTCTTTAAATGGCTGATTTTCCGTCATCAGATTTTGCATAAACACCGGCGATCGCACTATTTGCTAAAATTTCATCCCGCCACCAGCCACTGGCAAGTCCTGCGGTCTGTTCGTTCCAGCCAATCCAGACGGGTTCAAAGAGAGTTTGGGCGACCACTTTCTTCTCGATTAACGCGCCACTATCGAGAAAACGTTGCGCCAGATAACGGGGTAAATAGCCGCAGCCGAGGCCGCTAATTTGCAGCTCCAGCTTGGTTTTAAAATCGAAAACGGTAATGGCTTCTTGTTCGTCGAGAAGTTGTGAGGCCGTAGAAGCGCCGGCCTGCGCAGTGTCCCCCACCACAATCGCCCGATATCGCTTAATGATACGACGGTTTAACGGTTCTTCTTCCAGGGCTAACGGATGATGAGGCGCGACCGCAAAGACTTGTTCCAGATCGCCCAACCGTGAAAAACCAAACTCACTGGAAGATGGTGGCTCATGCATCGCGCCAACAATAATATCCGCTCGCCCCTGAGTCAGGGCATCCCAGGAACCACCGAGTACGCCATTGATAAACTTCAGGCGCGTCACGCTATGATGTTGATAGAAAGCTTCAATGAGTGGCGCAAGCAGAGAAAAAGGAAACGTGTCGTCCACGCCAATCACCAGCTCGTTTTCCCAGCCTTCATGCAGTTTGATAGCCTGCTTTTCCAGTTCTCGCACGGTATGCAGAACTTCCCGCCCTTTCTCTAATAACATTTTTCCGGTGCGGGTGAATTTAGCACGGTGTCCGCTACGATCAAGCAATTGAATATTAAGGTCGCTTTCCAGCTTGTGAACGGTGTAACTCAGAGCAGACGGCGTCTTATAGAGTTTGGCCGACGCCGCCGCAAAACTGCCTTCTTTTTCTAAGGCATCGAGGATCATCAACACATCCAGCAGTGGTTTCATACACGCCCCCTTGCAGTGCATGCGGCGTCCTGCTGGCGTGATCGTTTACTCCAGCGGCATTACCAGCGGATCGGGATACTGGTATTCAAATCCCAGTTCATTACAAATCCGACTGCCATCAATAATCTTACCTTTGCCGCTGTCCAGACTATTTCTGAACTGCGGAGGTTCCAGCCCCAGTAAACGGGCCATCTGCGGATAGAAAACATTACGCGCAGGGTGAGCTGGCGCACATATATTATAGATGTGTCCGCCTTTAGGTGCCTGTAACAACAGAGTGATAGCGCCAATAACATCTTCTAAATGGACTAAATTAACACCATGTTCACCATCAGGCGCGGTTTTTCCGGCAAAGAAGCGTCCGGGATGACGCCCCGGTCCGACCAGGCCCGCAAGACGCAGAATATCGACCGAAGTACCGGGTAAATTGTGCAGCCAGTCTTCGAGCTCTTCTAATACTCGTCCACTGTTGGTTACTGGATTACGCGGGGTAGTTTCTTTCACCGTGCCTTGCGCGTCGCCATAGACTGATGTTGAGCTGGTAAAAATAATGCGGGGAATACGATGGGCCAGCGCGCTATCCACTAACTCTTGTACCGCTTGTAAATAGAACTCATCGCCGGGGCCGCTACGACGTGCCGGAAGCGTAATGACCAGCGCATCGGCGTCCATCAGGGCATCCAGATCGTCAGAATCGCAAACTAACTCAGGCTCCATGCGAAGCAGATAGCTATCAATGCCACTCATTCGGGCCGCTTCGACACCATCTTGTGTGGTTTTACTCCCGGTGACTTGCCAGCCTCGCGCTGAAAGTGACATCGCCAGCGGCATGCCTAACCACCCTAACCCGACAATTGCGACCTTTTTCATCCGTTATCTCCTGATACACCTTAGATCTATAAGGCTACGCTAGCGTATCAAAACTGACAATTCATTCTATGAATGAATCTCTTCAATAATGATAACGACATGCTGCAATGAGCAGTGAATCGTCGGTAACCGCGTATACCAGACGGTGCTCCTCTGTAATGCGTCGGGACCAGAAACCTGACAAATTATGTTTCAGGGGTTCTGGCTTCCCCTTACCTTCAAATGGTGTTCTGCGGGTATCTTTGATAAGTTCATTGATCTTTTTAACAATTCGCTTATCTGTTTCCTGCCAGTACAGATAATCATCCCATGACTCCTCAGACCAGATTAGTTTCACTCAATAATGTCCTTTTCCGTTCCTTTGCCTGATTTCAGGCTATCGATTGAGTCCATCAATCTCCGGGCGTTAGCGGGGGAGCGCAGTAGATAAGCCGTCTCTTCCAGCGAGTTGTATTCTTCGAGTGACATCAGAACACAAGCCTCTCCATTCTGACGAGTAATAAGGATCGGGGCATGATCTTCAACGGCTTTCATCATTGTTGCCGACAAATTCTGACGCGCTTCGCTGTAGCTAATTGTACGCATATCAATCTCCTCTTATGTACAGCTCATTGTACAATGATGGGCGTTAATTAACTATTTATTAATTAGTTTGTAGATCAAGATATTGTCAGTGAGACGAAAATCCAGGCTTCGCTATTTTTGGTGCCGTCAGGTTAGAGGACAGTCCTCTTAGCCCCCTCCTTTCCCCGCTCATTCATTAAACAAATCCATTGCCATAAAATATATAAAAAAGCCCTTGCTTTCTAACGTGAAAGTGGTTTAGGTTAAAAGACATCAGTTGAATAAACATTCACAGAGACTTTTATGACACGCGTTCAATTTAAACACCACCATCATTACCATCATCCTGACTAGTCTTTCAGGCGATGTGTGCTGGAAGACATTCAGATCTTCCAGTGGTGCATGAACGCATGAGAAAGCCCCCGGAAGATCATCTTCCGGGGGCTTTTTTATTGCGCGGTTGATAACGGTTCAGACAGGTTTAAAGAGGAATAAGAAAATGACAGACAACACTCGTTTACGCATAGCTATGCAGAAATCCGGCCGTTTAAGTGATGACTCACGCGAATTGCTGGCGCGCTGTGGCATTAAAATTAATCTTCACACCCAGCGCCTGATCGCGATGGCAGAAAACATGCCGATTGATATTCTGCGCGTGCGTGACGACGACATTCCCGGTCTAGTAATGGATGGCGTGGTAGACCTTGGGATTATCGGCGAAAACGTACTGGAAGAAGAGCTGCTTAACCGCCGCGCCCAGGGCGAAGATCCGCGCTACTTTACCCTGCGTCGTCTGGATTTCGGCGGCTGCCGCCTTTCGCTGGCAACGCCGGTTGATGAAGCCTGGGACGGCCCGCTCTCCTTAAACGGTAAACGTATCGCCACCTCTTATCCTCACCTGCTCAAGCGTTATCTCGACCAGAAAGGCATCTCTTTTAAATCCTGCTTACTGAACGGTTCTGTCGAAGTCGCCCCGCGTGCCGGACTGGCAGATGCGATTTGCGATCTGGTTTCCACCGGTGCCACGCTGGAAGCTAACGGCCTGCGCGAAGTCGAAGTTATCTACCGCTCGAAAGCCTGCCTGATCCAACGCGATGGCGAAATGGAAGGATCCAAACAGCAACTGATCGACAAACTGCTGACCCGTATTCAGGGTGTGATCCAGGCGCGCGAATCAAAATACATCATGATGCACGCACCGACCGAACGCCTGGATGAAGTCATCGCCCTGCTGCCAGGTGCCGAACGCCCAACTATTCTGCCGCTGGCAGGTGATCAACAGCGCGTAGCGATGCACATGGTCAGTAGCGAAACCCTGTTCTGGGAAACGATGGAAAAACTGAAAGCGCTGGGTGCCAGTTCAATCCTGGTGCTGCCGATTGAGAAGATGATGGAGTGATCGCCATGAGCTTTAACACAATCATTGACTGGAATAGCTGTACTGCGGAGCAACAACGCCAGCTGTTAATGCGCCCGGCGATCTCCACTTCTGAAAGCATTACCCGCACTGTTAACGATATTCTCGATAACGTGAAAGCACGCGGCGATGAGGCCCTGCGGGAATATAGTGCGAAGTTTGATAAAACCACGGTTACCGCACTGAAGGTGTCAGCTGAGGAAATTGCCGCCGCCAGCGAACGCCTGAGCGACGAGCTAAAACAGGCGATGGCGGTAGCAGTAAAGAATATTGAAACCTTCCACACTGCACAAAAACTGCCGCCGGTAGATGTAGAAACGCAGCCAGGCGTGCGTTGCCAGCAAGTCACGCGCCCGGTAGCTTCAGTTGGGTTGTATATTCCTGGCGGCTCCGCCCCGCTCTTCTCAACGGTATTAATGCTGGCAACTCCGGCGCGTATTGCGGGCTGTAAAAAAGTGGTGTTGTGCTCACCGCCGCCGATTGCCGATGAGATCCTTTATGCGGCGCAGCTGTGCGGTGTGCAGGACGTGTTTAACGTCGGCGGCGCACAGGCCATTGCCGCGCTGGCGTTTGGTACGGAATCTGTGCCGAAAGTGGACAAAATCTTCGGGCCAGGCAACGCCTTTGTCACCGAGGCAAAACGCCAGGTAAGCCAGCGTCTGGACGGTGCGGCGATCGATATGCCCGCAGGCCCGTCGGAAGTGCTGGTGATTGCTGACAGCGGCGCTACGCCGGATTTCGTGGCTTCTGATTTGCTTTCCCAGGCTGAACACGGCCCGGACTCTCAGGTGATTTTACTGACGCCCGATGCTGAGATGGCGCGTCGCGTAGCCGAAGCTGTCGAACGCCAACTGGCAGAACTGCCGAGAGCTGAAACCGCCCGCCAGGCACTGAGCGCCAGCCGCCTGATTGTGACCAACGATTTAGCGCAGTGCGTGGAGATATCTAACCAGTACGGCCCGGAGCACCTGATCATCCAGACCCGCAACGCCCGCGATCTGGTCGATGGCATCACCAGTGCCGGTTCGGTATTTCTGGGTGACTGGTCACCGGAATCGGCAGGTGATTACGCCTCCGGCACCAACCACGTTCTGCCGACTTACGGTTACACCGCCACCTGTTCCAGCCTCGGGCTGGCAGATTTCCAGAAGCGCATGACCGTGCAGGAACTGTCGAAAGAAGGTTTCTCCGCGCTGGCTTCGACCATTGAAACATTGGCCGCCGCCGAGCGCCTGACCGCCCATAAAAATGCCGTTACTTTGCGTGTTAACGCCCTTAAGGAGCAAGCATGAGCACCGTGACTATTACCGATTTAGCGCGTGAAAACGTCCGCAACCTGACGCCGTATCAGTCGGCGCGTCGTCTGGGCGGTAACGGCGACGTCTGGCTGAACGCCAACGAATACCCCACAGCCGTGGAGTTTCAGCTTACTCAGCAAACGCTCAACCGCTACCCGGAATGTCAGCCGAAAGCGGTGATTGAAAATTACGCGCAGTATGCAGGCGTAAAACCGGAGCAGGTGCTGGTCAGCCGTGGCGCGGACGAAGGTATTGAACTACTGATTCGCGCTTTTTGCGAACCAGGTAAAGACGCCATCCTCTACTGCCCGCCAACGTACGGCATGTACAGCGTCAGCGCTGAAACCATTGGCGTCGAGTGCCGCACAGTGCCGACGCTGGACAACTGGCAACTGGACTTGCAGGGCATTTCCGACAAGCTGGACGGCGTAAAAGTGGTCTATGTTTGCAGCCCCAACAACCCGACCGGGCAACTGATCAATCCGCAGGATTTTCGCACCCTGCTGGAGTTAACCCGCGGTAAGGCGATTGTAGTTGCCGATGAAGCCTATATCGAGTTTTGCCCGCAGGCATCGCTGGCTGGCTGGCTGGCGGAATATCCGCACCTGGCTATTTTACGCACACTGTCGAAAGCTTTTGCTCTGGCGGGGCTTCGTTGCGGATTTACGCTGGCAAACGAAGAAGTCATCAACCTGCTGATGAAAGTGATCGCCCCCTACCCGCTCTCGACGCCGGTTGCCGACATTGCGGCCCAGGCGTTAAGCCCGCAGGGGATCGTCGCCATGCGCGAACGGGTGGCGCAAATTATTGCAGAACGCGAATACCTGATTGCCGCATTGAAAGAAATCTCCTGCGTGGAGCAGGTTTTTGACTCTGAAACCAACTACATTCTGGCGCGCTTTAAAGCCTCCAGCGCAGTGTTTAAATCTTTGTGGGATCAGGGCATTATCTTACGTGATCAGAATAAACAACCCTCTTTAAGCGGCTGCCTGCGAATTACCGTCGGAACCCGTGAAGAAAGCCAGCGCGTCATTGACGCCTTACGTGCGGAGCAAGTTTGATGAGTCAGAAGTATCTTTTTATCGATCGCGATGGAACCCTGATTAGCGAACCGCCGAGTGATTTTCAGGTGGACCGTTTTGACAAACTCGCCTTTGAACCAGGCGTGATCCCGGAGCTGCTGAAGCTGCAAAAAGCGGGCTACAAGCTGGTGATGATCACTAATCAGGATGGTCTGGGAACACAAAGTTTCCCGCAGGCGGATTTTGATGGCCCGCACAACCTGATGATGCAGATCTTCACCTCGCAAGGCGTGCAGTTTGATGAAGTGCTGATTTGTCCGCACCTGCCCGCCGATGAGTGCGACTGCCGTAAGCCGAAAGTAAAACTGGTGGAGCGTTATCTCGCTGAGCAAGCGATGGATCGCGCCAACAGTTATGTGATTGGCGATCGCGCGACCGACATTCAACTAGCTGAAAACATGGGCATTAATGGTTTACGCTATGACCGCGAAACCCTGAACTGGCCAATGATTGGCGAGCAGCTCACTAAACGAGACCGTTACGCCCATGTAGTGCGCAACACCAAAGAGACGCAAATTGACGTCCAGGTGTGGCTGGATCGCGAAGGTGGCAGCAAGATTAACACCGGCGTTGGCTTCTTTGATCATATGCTGGATCAGATCGCCACCCACGGCGGTTTCCGCATGGAAATCAACGTTAAAGGCGACCTCTATATCGACGATCACCACACCGTCGAAGATACCGGCCTGGCGCTGGGCGAAGCGTTAAAAATTGCCCTCGGTGACAAACGCGGTATTTGCCGCTTTGGTTTTGTGCTGCCGATGGACGAATGCCTTGCCCGTTGCGCGCTGGATATCTCTGGTCGCCCGCACCTGGAATATAAAGCTGAATTTACCTACCAGCGCGTGGGCGATCTCAGCACTGAAATGATCGAGCACTTCTTCCGTTCGCTCTCTTACACCATGGGTGTGACGCTACACCTGAAAACCAAAGGTAAAAACGATCACCACCGTGTAGAGAGCCTGTTCAAAGCCTTTGGTCGCACCCTGCGCCAGGCTATCCGCGTGGAAGGCGATACCCTGCCCTCGTCGAAAGGAGTGCTGTAATGAACGTGGTGATCCTTGATACCGGCTGCGCCAACCTGAACTCGGTGAAGTCAGCCATTGCGCGTCACGGTTATGAACCCAAAGTCAGCCGTGACCCGGACGTCGTGTTGCTGGCCGATAAACTATTTTTACCCGGCGTTGGCACCGCACAAGCAGCGATGGATCAGGTCCGTGAGCGCGAGCTGTTTGATCTCATCAAAGCCTGTACCCAACCAGTGCTGGGCATCTGCTTAGGGATGCAATTGCTGGGGCGGCGCAGCGAAGAGAGCAACGGCGTCGATTTGCTGGGCATCATCGACGAAGACGTGCCGAAAATGACCGACTTTGGTCTGCCCCTGCCGCATATGGGCTGGAACCGCGTTTACCCGCAGGCAGGCAACCGCCTGTTTCAGGGGATTGAAGACGGCGCGTACTTTTACTTTGTTCACAGCTACGCAATGCCGGTCAATCCGTGGACCATCGCCCAGTGTAATTACGGCGAACCGTTCACCGCGGCAGTACAAAAAGATAACTTCTACGGCGTGCAGTTCCACCCGGAGCGTTCTGGTGCTGCTGGCGCTAAGTTGCTGAAAAACTTCCTGGAGATGTGATGATTATTCCGGCATTAGATTTAATCGACGGCACCGTGGTGCGTCTCCATCAGGGCGATTACGGCAAACAGCGCGATTACGGTAACGACCCGCTGCCGCGATTGCAGGATTACGCCGCGCAGGGTGCCGAAGTGCTGCACCTGGTGGATCTGACCGGGGCAAAAGATCCGGCTAAACGTCAAATCCCGCTGATTAAAACCCTGGTCGCGGGCGTTAACGTTCCGGTGCAGGTTGGCGGCGGCGTGCGTAGCGAAGAAGACGTAGCGGCGTTACTGGAAGCTGGGGTTGCGCGTGTGGTGGTTGGCTCCACCGCGGTGAAATCACCAGAAATGGTGAAAGGCTGGTTTGAACGTTTCGGTGCCGATGCCTTAGTGCTGGCGCTGGATGTCCGTATTGACGAGCAAGGCAACAAGCAGGTGGCAGTCAGCGGTTGGCAAGAGAACTCGGGCGTTTCACTGGAACAACTGGTGGAAACCTATCTACCTGTCGGCCTGAAACATGTGCTGTGTACCGATATCTCGCGCGACGGCACGCTGGCAGGTTCTAACGTCTCTTTATATGAAGAAGTGTGCGCCAGATATCCGCAGGTGGCATTTCAGTCCTCTGGCGGTATTGGCGACATTGATGATGTCGCTGCCCTGCGTGGTACTGGCGTGCGCGGCGTAATAGTTGGTCGTGCATTACTGGAAGGTAAATTCACCGTGAAGGAGGCCATCGCATGCTGGCAAAACGCATAATTCCGTGTCTCGACGTTCGTGATGGTCAGGTGGTGAAAGGTGTACAGTTTCGCAACCATGAAATCATTGGCGATATCGTGCCGCTGGCAAAACGCTACGCCGAAGAAGGCGCTGACGAACTGGTGTTCTACGATATCACCGCTTCCAGCGATGGACGGGTGGTAGATAAAAGCTGGGTATCTCGTGTGGCGGAAGTGATCGACATTCCCTTCTGCGTGGCGGGTGGGATTAAATCGCTGGATGACGCAGCCAAAATTCTTTCTTTTGGCGCGGATAAAATCTCCATCAACTCTCCTGCGCTGGCGGACCCGACATTGATCACCCGTCTGGCAGATCGTTTTGGCGTGCAGTGTATTGTGGTGGGCATTGATACCTGGCACGACGCTGAAACCGGTAAATATCATGTGAATCAATATACTGGCGATGAAAGCTGCACCCGCGTCACTCAGTGGGAAACACTCGACTGGGTACAGGAAGTGCAAAAACGTGGGGCCGGAGAAATCGTCCTCAACATGATGAATCAGGACGGCGTGCGTAATGGTTACGACCTCAAGCAGCTGAAAAAAGTACGTGAAGTTTGCCACGTCCCGCTGATCGCCTCTGGTGGAGCAGGCACCATGGAACACTTCCTCGAAGCCTTCCGCGATGCCGACGTTGACGGCGCGCTGGCAGCTTCCGTATTCCACAAACAAATAATCAATATTGGTGAATTAAAAGCGTACCTGGCAACACAGGGCGTGGAGATCAGGATATGTTAACAGAACAACAACGTCGCGAACTGGACTGGGAAAAAACCGACGGACTGATGCCGGTGATTGTGCAACACGCGGTATCTGGCGAAGTGTTAATGCTGGGTTACATGAACCCGGAAGCCTTAGACAAAACCATCGAAAGCGGCAAAGTCACCTTCTTCTCACGCACTAAACAGCGACTGTGGACCAAAGGTGAAACGTCGGGCAATTTCCTCAACGTGGTGAGTATTGCGGCGGACTGCGACAACGACACATTACTGGTACTGGCGAATCCCATCGGCCCAACCTGCCACAAAGGCACCAGCAGCTGCTTCGGCGACACCGCTCACCAGTGGCTGTTTCTGTATCAACTGGAACAACTGCTCGCCGAACGCAAATCTGCCGATCCAGAAACCTCCTACACAGCCAAACTGTATGCCAGTGGCACCAAGCGCATCGCACAGAAAGTGGGTGAAGAAGGCGTGGAAACTGCGCTGGCCGCGACGGTCAATGACCGCTTCGAATTAACCAACGAAGCCTCTGATTTGATGTATCACCTGCTGGTGCTGTTACAGGATCAGGATCTGGATTTAACGACGGTAATTGAGAACCTGCGTAAACGGCATCAGTGAGTTGCGGGGTAAGCGGATGCGATGTTGTTGTCGCATCCGGAGCCATTGCCCGATGCGCAAGCTTATCGGGCCTACTATTCGCTCTGCACACGTAGGCTGGATAAGATGCGCCAGCATCGCATCCGGCAACAAAAAAGGACAAGGTGTCACCACCCTGCCCTTTTTATTTAAAACCAAAAAGATTACTTCGCGTTGTAATTACGCAGCGCATTACGCCCCAGCACAATCCCCGCGCCAACCATGCCGCCCAACAGCACTGCCAGAATCAAGGTAATAGCCTTTTTCGGGCTATCGCGACGAATAGGTAACGTCGGTTTCATCACATAGCGGTAAGCATGAATATCAAGATCATCAACTTTTAAGCTTTCAATATCCAGCAGGTTTTGACGAGTCTGATAGTAGTTTGGTGAGAACACCAACGGACGGGTCGCTTCATGCTTAATCATCGACTCCAGTGCTTCACTACCTAACAAAAGCAACGTATCCTGAGTAATATTTTCACCAGTCTGCTGAATCTGCGGCTTTGTTACCTGCGCCTGATTCGCATACTGCAACGCTTCCTGAATCTGGCGGATACGCAGCGTTTTTTGCGCCTGAGCCACCACTTCCTGAGTTTTCAGGGAGTCCTGCAAGTTTTTCATACCCAAAGCGATATTATCCTTCAGGTCTTTCTCCAGCTCTTCATTCACTCGGTCATCAACTTGTTGAATGTATTGAGCAAGCTTTTGCTGTGCGTCCGCCGCAGTGTGCCCGACATAAGAAACAGCTAACGGTAACGGCTGATTTTTAACAGCGGGCTCGATAGTCAGTTTTTCGCGTTCTTCCTGATTATCCAGCGTTTCCGCTAATGCAGAGAAAGCGGAACTGAAGCGCCCAATCAACGCCTCCTGTAAATCAGCTACTTTTGGTGCAGCCTGGCCATAGATAACATTCATGGCATTGTTATAGCCGGCTATTTGCCCCACATCTGGCTGAGTAATAATGGCTGTCGACGTCCATTTCTCTTTCGCTACCACCAGATATCCGATAGCCAGTGCGATTGCCACAATAACAGTGATGAAGATTGTCACCTTCCCACGCCACAACTGCATCAGTAAATCAATTAAATCAATCTGTTCCGGGTCATTGTTGTGCCCAGAAATATTATTATTTTCAACTTTCATCATTACCCTAACAGACGGAAAATTTCAGGTCGCCATAGTTTAGCGATAATCCGTATGAATGCCATAGGATAAACAATAAATATAATGAATTGTTACATGAACATAGATGCCAACCACTGCCAAAAAACACCTGATTACAGATAGTTAGTCGCTACCGAAAAGATCGCGGGTGTAGACCTTGTCTGCTGCATCTTTAAGCTCTTCTGACATTCGATTAGAGATGATGACATCAGCCTGTTGCTTAAAAGTCGCGAGATCACGTTCCAGACGTGAGTTGAAAAACATTTCTTCCTTCATTACCGGTTCATAGATAATCACTTCTACCCCCTTAGCTTTGATACGCTTCATGATCCCCTGAATGGAAGACGCACGAAAGTTATCTGAACCGCTCTTCATAATTAGGCGATATATCCCTACGACTTTTGGTTTACGCAACAAGATAGCATCGGCGATAAAGTCTTTGCGGGTACGGTTAGCTTCAACGATGGCAGAAATGATATTGTTTGGCACAGACTGGTAATTTGCCAGAAGCTGCTTGGTATCTTTCGGCAAACAGTAACCACCGTAACCAAATGATGGATTGTTGTAATGATTGCCGATACGCGGATCAAGACAAACACCTTCAATGATTTGACGGGTGTTCAACCCCAGGCTTTCTGCATAACTGTCCAGCTCGTTGAAGTACGCCACGCGCATGGCAAGGTAAGTATTGGCAAACAGTTTAATGGCCTCTGCTTCTGTTGAATCAGTAAACAGAGTCGGGATATTTTGCTTAATCGCCCCTTCCTGTAATAACGCGGCAAAACGCTGTGCACGTTCAGAACGTTCGCCTATCACAATACGGGAAGGATGAAGGTTATCGTAAAGAGCTTTGCCTTCTCGGAGGAATTCAGGGGAGAAAATGATGTTCTCAGTTTTGAATTTTTTGTGCATTGCGGCCGTAAAACCTACCGGAACCGTGGACTTAATAATCATTACGGCACAAGGGTTTATTTCTGTAACATCTTTAATTACTGATTCTACGCTAGATGTATTGAAATAATTGGTTTTAGGATCATAGTCGGTCGGGGTTGCGATGATTACATAATCAGCATTCCGGTAGGCTTCTTTTTTATCTAACGTGGCATTAAAACGTATTTTGTCTGATTGCAAAAATTGCTGAATTTCTTTATCAACAATAGGAGATATTCGATCGTTTAGCATTGCAACGCGAGATGGTAAAATATCTAATGCTACAACGTTATGATTTTGTGAGATTAAGAGCCCATTAGACAGGCCAACATAACCGGTTCCGGAAATGGTGATTTTCATTTCATGCTCTCAGAATTAACTTAACTATGAATCATGATGTTTTTAGCACCCTGATAAGAGTTAAAAGTTTTAACGCCACGATGATGTCTGGTCAACGAAACGAAAAACATTTCAGATTTTCTTTATAAGAATAGCTGCTATTTATTAAGTTAGTATTAAGCAATGAAATTAAATCAATAAGATTGATAGCAAAAAAAAAGCCCGGCGATAAATGCCGGGCCTTAGTTTATTACTGATTAAATCAGATTAATCCAGCCATTCGGTGTGGAATACACCTTCTTTATCAATGCGCTTATAGGTATGCGCACCGAAATAGTCACGCTGCGCCTGGATCAGGTTTGCAGGCAGTACTGCGGCACGATAGCTGTCATAATAAGCAACCGCTGCAGAGAAGGTAGGTACTGGAATGCCGTTCTGCACCGCATAAGCAACAACATCACGCAGAGCTTGCTGGTAATCGTCGGCAATTTTCTTAAAGTACGGGGCTAACAGCAGGTTAGCAATCTTCGGATTTTCGGCGTAAGCATCCGTGATTTTCTGCAGGAACTGAGCACGAATGATACAACCGGCACGGAAGATCTTCGCGATTTCACCATAATTCAGATCCCAGTTGTACTCTTCAGACGCGGCACGTAACTGCGAGAAGCCCTGCGCGTAAGAAACAATCTTACCCAGATAAAGCGCACGGCGAACTTTTTCGATGAACTCTGCTTTATCGCCTGCTGGCTGCGCTTGTGGACCTGACAGTACTTTAGACGCGGCCACGCGCTGATCTTTCAGGGAAGAGATGTAGCGTGCAAACACAGACTCAGTAATCAGCGACAGTGGCTCACCGAGATCCAGCGCGCTCTGACTGGTCCATTTACCCGTACCTTTGTTTGCTGCTTCATCCAGGATCACATCAACCAGGTAGTTACCGTCTTCATCTTTTTTGGTGAAGATGTCTTTAGTGATGTCGATCAGGTAGCTGCTCAGTTCACCGTTATTCCACTCGGTAAAGGTTTGTGCCAGTTCTTCGTTAGAGAGATTCAGACCACCTTTCAGCAGAGAATAGGCTTCAGCAATCAGTTGCATATCACCATATTCAATACCGTTGTGAACCATCTTCACATAGTGACCCGCGCCATCGGCCCCAATATAGGTAACGCACGGTTCGCCATCTTCAGCCACGGCGGCGATTTTGGTCAGGATAGGTGCAACCAGTTCATAGGCTTCTTTCTGCCCACCAGGCATGATGGAAGGCCCTTTCAGCGCGCCCTCTTCACCACCGGAAACACCGGTACCGATAAAGTTAAAGCCTTCTGCAGAAAGCTCGCGGTTACGGCGAATGGTGTCCTGGAAGAAGGTATTACCACCATCAATGATGATATCGCCTTTATCGAGATATGGTTTCAGGGAATCAATAGCAGCATCCGTGCCTGCACCTGCTTTCACCATTAACAGGATGCGACGAGGCGTTTCAAGAGATTCAACGAACTCTTTCACCGTATAGTAAGGAACCAGTTTCTTGCCTGGATTTTCGGCAATCACTTCTTCCGTCTTTTCACGGGAACGGTTGAAAATAGAGACGGTATAACCACGGCTTTCGATGTTGAGCGCGAGGTTGCGTCCCATCACTGCCATACCGACGACGCCGATCTGTTGCTTTGACATTGTTTACTCCTGTCAGGGGTGGTCACCGCGGGGTTGCGGCTTATTTAAGATAAAGAATAGCTTAATTTATATCTTATTTTACAGTCGTATGTTTCATAATTAGATGAGGCGATTATTTTTTGCCCAACCATCTGCTTATCCACTGATATTATAGAAACTTTCTGCAAGCTTTATTAATTCACTATCATTATTGTTTGGTATTAGTTCAACATGATTTTCTTTGCTTGTAACGAAATAGTCACTACCAATAGCAGAAAGATGTGAAAATGGCGATGTGCATTCCTTATCAATAAGAGAACATCCCAAAAAATAGTTCATTGAATACTGAATCCCTAACATATGCAATATTGTTGGCGCAAAGCTTAATGAATTTTTACCGTCTGCATCCAAAATTTCAGGAGTAATATCTCCTCCAATAACCAGAAATGGTATTTCGCCTACAAAGTAACGAGAATCGCTATTAAATGCTTTTTTATATTCTGTCGAAGGAAATGTTGAATGATCTGACGTTATTATTAATAATGTATTATTATAAAATGAACTGCGCCGAAAGAAGTCAATAAATTTCCCTAACTGAAAATCATAGTTATAGAACTTATTGTAGAGAGGGTTGTTACCATCAAAATATTTTTCATTTGGGCTATCTTGACCATGATGAGTACCAGATGGATAGACACCAATAAAGAAGGGTCCTTTTTTATTTTCCTGAGAACGTAAAAAATATTGCAGTGCATTAAATGTTTGCTTATCCGTCATTCTGTCTCGTTGATAACCAATAAAATCACCCATACCAAGAACCTTATCAAAATTAAGTGTCTTCAACATTGTATTGAGTGGGCTATTTTTTTCGGTGGAAGCTATAAAATAACTTTTATATCCATACTCTTTTAATATATCAGGTAAAGATGTTTGACGGTGAAGGTAAATATTATTAATTTCTGCTTTAGATAATTGTGCGATACCTGTGCCAGCGTCAGTTAAACCATCTCGAAATTGATAACCAGAAGTTAACTGACCTCTTAATCCTCGGAATGTTGCAGCTGTATGGTTATAATAATTTTTGAAACTTAGTGCTTCAGTAGATAATTTATCTAAATTAGGCGTAACTGAAAATGCTCTTGGTTTGGCATTACCCATAATTTCAGATGAAAATCCCTCAGCAAATATTACAATAACATTACGGCCTTTGAAACTGTAGTTGTTTTCTATAGGGTTAATAAAAACACTTGTTTTTAAAAAGAATTTCCCTGCATCTCCGATCTTCTTACTAGGCTTAAAGGTTTGCTGTAAATAGAACAATTTTGCTGTTTCATAAAAAGCATATACTGGTCCCGCACTTATGAAAGAACACACGAGCAATAATACTATACAGAGAAGGTTGAATTTATAATATTTAATACGCTCGGTTAGAGCCCCTGAAGGCAAGGTAATGAATGAAATTATAATAAACAAAATAAAAACAAAAAAAACTTTAATTACCTCACCAATACCCAAGGATTCAATTTCTGCAGCATTCGACAAGGCAAGAGGCATCAAATATTGTCCTGAACTAAATAGCGACGCTGCCTGCACACCTAAAATGGAAAGATAAATTACCCATAAAATATTACTTACAAACTTTCTCTTTATCAGAAAGATTGCCACACTTATAAATGTGTATTCAATAGAAAATAAAAAAACACTATCCACCCTTCCAGAGTAAAGTAAAATACTCAAAAAAATACAGAAAGGCAAAATCATTCTAATAATAATTATAAAGTTCATGTTGAGTTAAACCATTTTATTTAAAATCTTTAATGCTATTAATTCAGCATTGCATCACCAGGGCAAGATTACGAAAGCCAGCTCCCCGCAAAAACTGATGCGAGGTAGTCTCTGTCCATATCTGCTCTTCTCATCTTACATCTTAACCCAGCCTTGAATACTTTATGTTTCGTCAAAATATTAATGCCGATATACCTGATCCCTGAAAATAATTCTGCTGCAATTCCTCTTCTTATTTTGCAGTGGTCTTCATTCATTACCACGCCCTGACGCCAGTGCAGCTTATTTTTCACGTGCCAGTGATTTCGAATCACTGTCGCAAACTTCTCTGCTGTTAAACCCGCAGAACTGATATAATATCTGACCGTCATTTCAGGCTCCTTCTTTTGTTCTGCTATTATTGACCGAAAGGAGACTGCCACGCATAATTTTATCAGTCCTTTCCATTAAAACGTGAAATCAATAAGTTTATCAGGAACATCGCAAACAATATGAAGACGGATGTCTTCTCTGCCGTGACTCTGTTCACTTATTTCGTAACTGCCATGCTTTGGATTATTTAATTCTTTCAGCGGGGATTATCCCTCAATGGCTTTATTAAGCCGCCCCTAATTTACTTTTACAGCGAATAAATAATCACCTCCCCCGTTTTTGTATCTTCTCTGCAATATCTTTCTGGCAACCCATCGCATCAGTTGTGATAATTTTTCCTTTAATATCCATATGTTAAGAAGTTCTGGGATAGCTGTGACCTCATTGAATTTCTCATCCGTCTTGATCTGTCCGATGACCAGACTGTGCATTGTTGAGAACGCACTAATGACATGAATCGCTCCCTTGCGGCGACTCTTGTCATAAGAATGCCGGAGTGTTTTTCCATCAATTGCGATGACGTCTTTATCATATGAAGAATAACAATCACGCATCCAGTTAATAAAGCACTCGTGAAATTTTGCAGGACTGATACAGGATACAACTCTGGCAATGGTATCGTGAGCAGGAATACCATGTTCAAAATCACCATATTGCTTCAAAAAAACGAGATGTGTTTCCCCAAAATCCTCTATATTTCCCAACCTTCTGCACCAAAAATAACGGCACAAATAGTCAACAGTAGAATATCCGACAATTTATGTTCCACTTTCCAGGCTTGTCTGTAATCAGGGATAATAGAAATATGTTCCATCACTTTTTTAAGTTATAATTTTCATCTCTTAAGTAACATAATGAAATTTTATATTATTAATTAAATAGTTTTATTTAATTAAGAGCATTTTAATTATTGAATATATAATGCGTATTATTTAACAAAATAATAAGCGTTACATTTTTTACTCTGATAGCTATATAAGGCAGGGCAAGATTACGAAAGCCCGCTCCCCGCAAGGACTGACGCGAGATAGTTTCTGTCCATGGCTGCTTTTCGCATCTTACGTCTTAACCCTGCCTTGAATACCTTATCATTCGTTAAAATATTAATAGCGATGTGCCGTATCCCTGAAAATAATTCTGCGGCGTTTCCTCTTCTTATTTTGCAGTCGTCTTCATTCATTACCACGTCCAGACGCCAGTGCAGCTTATTCTCCACGTGCCAGTGGTTTCGGATTGCTGTGGCGAACTTCTCTGCGGTTAAATCAGCAGAACTGATATAATATCTGACCGTCATTTCTGGCTCTTTCTTTTGTTCTGCTATTATGGACCGAAAGGAGACTGCAACGTATAATTTCTTCAGTCCTTTCCATTCAAATGTGAAATCAATAAGTTCATCAGGGACATCGCAAACAATATGAAGACGGATTTCTTCTCTGCCGTGACTCTTTTCACTAATGGCGTAACTGTCATGTTCTGGATTATTTAATTCTTTCAGTGGAAATTTTTCCTCAAAGGCTTTATTAAGCCGCCCCTGATTTCCTTTTACAGCGAATAAATAATCACCGCCCTGTTTTTATATCTTCTCTGCAATATCTTTCTGGCACCCCATCGCATCAGTTGTGATGATTTTTCCTTTAATATCCAGCATGTTAAGAAGTTCAGGGATAGCTGTAATTTCATTGGATTTCTCATCCGTCCTGATCTGTCCGATGACCAGACTGTGCATTGTTGAGAACGCACTAATGACATGAATCGCTCCCTTGCGGCGACTCTTGTCATAAGAATGCCGGAGTGTTTTTCCATCAATTGCGATGACGTCTTTATCATCTGAAGAATGGCAGTCACGCATCCAGTTAATAAAGCACTCGTGAAACTTTGCAGGACTGATACAGGATACAACTCTGGCAATAGTATCGTGAACAGGAATACCATTATCAAAATCACCATATTGCTTCAAAAAATCGAGATGTGTTTCCCCAAAATCCTCTATATCTTCCCAGCCTTCTGCACCCGAAATAACGGCACAAATAGTCAACAGTAGAATATCCGATAATTTATGTTCCACTTTCCAGGCTTGTCTGTAATCGGGGATAATAGAAATATGTTCCATCAATTTTTTAAGTTCCATTTTGTTCTCCTTAATTATGTAAGGAGTATTTGATCATGTATAAGCAATAAAAAACAGCTTTAGGTAATAAGGGATATCTCAATTTTTAAACATAAAATGCGAATTATTTAGTACAAAAAAGCAGCGTTACGTGATCTTTCCCTGCTATATAAGGTCAATTATATTATTGTTAATGCGTTTAATAAATAGATTCATACATAGCAGCTATATGCCTCCAGTTATACATATCTTCAGCATAATTTTTTAAATCTAATACTCGACATTTAAGATTTCCAAAAGACAAACTTTCTGCTAATAAGCTAAGTTGTTCAGAATCATTAAAGTAATGAGCTAAATTGTTAGTTGTGTAACGATTAAAGTCACAATCGAAAGCAAAAATAGGAATATTAAAATGCATCGCTTCAACTAAAGAAGGGTTTGTTCCACCAGCCGAGTGTCCATGAATGTATGCAAGACAATTTTTTCTTAGTTTATAAAGCTCTTCAATATTATAGTTAGGTTCTAGTAGGGTGATATTTGGATAGTTTGAATAATATTTTTTTAGCTGGCGTCCATACTCGCTGTTATCCCAATTACCCATAAATTTAATTTTTTTATCTGTATTAATGAAGGCATTCAGAATCATTTCTATATTATTCTCAGGCTCTATCCTACAAAGCCCCAAATAATAACCTTCTTTTTTTTGATCATTGTCTATCGGTGTACTAAGATTAGTGGCATGATCTCCGCCATAAGCTATAACTACACTTTTTTTCTTGTACTTATTTTCCACATAATCAGCTATTGCTTGATTATCTGAAATGATAATATCAGCTATTCTAATAGATATCGCCTCAGATATTTTAAGAAATTTCTTAGCAAACGTTCCCCATTTATTTCTACGCCATTCAAGCCCATCAATATTGACAATAATCTTTGATTTTGAAAATAGTTTATAAATTGGTAGAAATAAACAACCAGACACCCCCAATATTAAAACAACATCTGGCCTTTTGAATAAACAAATAATTAAACACATAATATCATAAATTATGCTAGAGACGCCATTGGCATTTATCGGCAAATAGATTAATTCTGCATTTTTATAATTTTTAAATTTTTTATCATATTTTTTTGAAGAGCAAAATATCTGATATTGTATACCATCAGATTGATAATCAATTAGATTCTGAACAAGTGATTCGAACCCACCATAACAAGCAGGAACACCCACTGTGCCAACTACAGCGACCGTCTTCATATTATTTTCTTCCATTTAAACACCTTGAGCCTAACTATTTTCGTATTAAAAATTATTGAACATACCATCACGTACAGCTTTAAAACAAACCTTCAGTGAATTTAATTTTTCTTTCGAATATAAAATTTCAAATACAACATTCTTTGTCGCATGAAAAAAAGCATGATAACGATACTTGAAGCTATAATTTGAATGCAGCATTAAGTATATTGCATTGCGTATTTTATAAAAATTTCTGAAAGAATTATGTATTGTAACAGATCGACCAGCAAAAATTTTCTGCCCATACCCAAGTTCATGAGAAATGATGACTGATGGTGTCTGAACAATAATCATATTATTAGCTAATGCACGCCAACACCATTCTGTATCAACCCAGTCTATAAAGAGTTTTTCACAAAATGGTCCGACGACGCGCCATGCTTCACGAGACATTAACATCCCAGAAGCAATAACATGCGAGGGATAAAGATCATCGTCTACTTCACTACATATAACTTTTGTACTCGTAAAAATATTTAGGCTGACTGACGGATGCATATAATTTGAACGATGGTCTTTAAAAAAAGGAGAAGCACAAGCAACATTTTTACCTTTTTTATTATTTTTCGTAAATGTACTCTTAAGTTTTTCAATAACATCGCTAGGAAAGCAAGTATCCTGATCTGAGAAAAATAAATAGTCAAACTCTTTTGCTTCCAGGCCCTTCTTAACACCATGGTTCTGAGCAAATGCAATGCCTTTGTTTTCCGAAAGTAAAATAATTTCAAGGTTATTAATACTGATATTTTTTATCAAATCACTATTATTTGAGCCATTATCTACAAGAATTATTCTCTCAACTTGTGGGGCTAAAGAGTTAATACATTCCGTCAATCGAATAATTTCCGGGTTGTAAGTAACAATTATAGCCAACACCTTAGCCTTACACATTAATCACTCCAAAGACCATATGGTAATAGTATGTTAGATACAATAAAATTAACACTTTGCAAAAAACAAAATAATAATTCTTTTTTTGCTTAATAAACACCCCAATGGTTAGCATAAGGAAAAAATACATTTCCAAAATACGGAAAGCCATAACAGGTAGAGAGAAAAGGCTAAAAGTCACGTATTGCATGACACCATAACAAAAGAAAAGCCTTAAATTTCTCCTTTCATTTCCAATGCTTGATATGTAACTAATAATAAACCAGGAAATAGCGGTAAGGGATAATGAATTTATTAAATTTACACCAGCTTCATTTCCTATTTTTTGTCCCACTCCAAAATTTCTTATAAAAGATATGATCTCTTTTCCTTCTCCTGAGATCGCAATCAAAACAAGAATACTGAAACAAAAATAACCAAGGCGTCTTATTTTTGTTGAATAGACAAAAGGATATAAAAGCAAAAAAGGCAAAGCAGACCAATGAGTTGCAATTGCACATAATACCGAGAAATAAAAATAAGTCGGTTTATTTATAAATAAATAGTATACGGAAAACATTAAAATGGAAATACATAGACCATTTCTGAATTGAGTATAATCTAAAACCCAAAGTGCAACGCTTGCATAATAAATAAAGAATAAGGTCAAGCCTGAAAAATTACGCGAATAGTTAGCGAGAAACCTTGCCTTTATAAAAAAAGAACATGTTAAAATTATAAAAATGATAGTTTCATAGCTGGTCGTTATTAACATCAATCCGCGATAAAATAATTCAAGAACCCCCTCCCCTTCTTTACCAGAAAAGATCTGTATATAATTATCATAGTCTCTACTTCGCCCCAAAAACTGGGTATTTGCGATAATAAAGCCTACAATAAGTGTAAATATAAAAAATAAGTAGATAAAACTTATTAAGCTTTTATCGTGTTTATATTTCGGACTATTTTCTGTCATTATACAAACATACTCAAAAAAATATAAGCAACCACCTATCCTTCAGACGGATAAGGTGGCACACTTTATTAGAACAGTTCACTGTCCAATAATTCTGAAAATAATTTTGCTTCTTGATCTTTTTGTGATAATGACAGAGCACTACTGCAGAAAGGCCAATCGATGTTTAAAATAGGATCATTGTAAATAATTGCTTGCTGATGACCAGGAGCATAGTAGTTAGTTGTCTTATAAATGAACTCAGCTTCATCACTGGTCACCAAGAAACCATGAGCAAATCCTTCGGGTATCCATAATTGTCGTTTATTTTCTGCGGAAAGGGTTATTCCAAACCATTTTTTGAACGTTGGTGAATTTTTTCTAAGATCAACAGCAACATCAAATACCTGACCTACAACACATCGAACTAATTTAGCCTGTGCATACGGTGCTAATTGATAATGCAACCCACGTAGTACGCCTTTACTAGATTTTGAATGATTATCCTGAACAAAATTTACGTGCCTTCCTATTGCCTTCTCAAATTCAATCTGATTATAACTCTCCATAAAAAAGCCGCGTTCATCACTAAACACTTTTGGTTCAAGAACGATCAGATCTGGAATATCAGTTTTAACAATATTCATATTTTCCCCATCAACGTATACTATTTATTTGCATCTAACAATAAACTATTGAAAGTTTCACCAACAATTTTCCAGTCATATTTATTCAACACAGAAATATTAGATTGGATTTCTTTGCTTTTTTCTTCTAGGTCAAGATTGAGACAAAGATTAATTGCTTCACCAAGTTTGCAAGCATCAAACTTGACTAATTTAAGTACACTGTTAGTTTCAGTAAGTGGCGCATAATTTGAAATAACAAGACAACCACAAGCCATTGATTCAGCACAAGGATAATGGAAAGCGCCATCTTCAATTAACCCAACAGCAATCATGATGTCATTGCTTCGATAAAAGGATGCCAATTCTAAATCAGAAGTAATCGGAAAAAAATTAACCTGAAACCCGGCAGCGATTAAACGCTGCTTATCAACTTCTTCAAGATAGATCGCAATATTGATTATAATTCCAGCTTTATTTTCCAGTGAACACAATACTGAAATAATTTCGCTAGTTCCTTTGTGCTTCTCTTTTCTACCAATAATCCCTATTGATGTGTGACCATTTAATAACCTATTTGATGGTTTCGGATAGAAAACGTTTAAATCTACTCCTGCAGGAACTACTCCTATAAAATCATCATGTTTATGAGGAAGCAAATTAGGACTATTTAGTATTTTTTTAAGCGGTAAATAATATGTTAAACCCGCTATTAATTTCCATATTATATTATCAAAAAAATTAACTTCATACGCCTGAATATAATAATATTTCTTACGACGGGTGATTGGTAATAATGCGACAAGATAGGCAGTCAAATGAAAACTAGCAACTACAGCATCAGGATTTAACTCTATGCATTTACGCCACAGATTATAGTAATTTTTAATGATTCTCAATATTTTTACACGGTTTTGACTAGATTTACTCGTGACAATTTTTGCTGTGGTAGCATAATATGGATTAGTTCTATTATCTGGAACAACAAAACTTACATCATGTCCATAATTCATCAATTCAGTTGCCAGCTTAGAAAGAACTCTTTCACCACCAGCCCTGCCAAATCCTAAGACAGGTATAATTATTTTCAAAATTCAACCTCTGTTTTTAATTATTTCTTCTAACATTAATAAAATTAGTAAACACAAATGCAAACACAAAATATAAACTATATGTAATGACATAACTTATGTTAGCACCATGTACTCCATAATTTACAACAAAAATATAGGTGGTAATGATAAAGAGCATAGAAAAAATCACTTCTGAACTGATGAATAGTTTAGTATGCCCCTGACTTTGAAGAGGGTATGCATAAAGAAACCCAGCAATTTTTATTACATCCCCTATAAGTTGTAATAAAAATAATTCACGAGCTGAGCGAAACTGTTCAGTAAATAAAACTGTTATTACCAAATCGCGGAATAAATAGATACTCAACGCCATGAATGAAGTAATAGATATTATGTATAATATAGTACTATTTACTTCTTTTTTTATAAGGAAACTTGTTTTTATAATTGTCAATCTTGGTAAGAAATATGTTGACAAAGCAATTGTCACAACACCAAGATAAACCTCAGATATCTTCCATACGGCCTGCCATTGCCCTGCATCCTCCCAACCAGTTTTAGCAATCAATATTTTTCTAATACACATCAATGCTGTAGGCATGGAGATAACAGAAACCAGAGCCATCAGAGTATAATGAATAATTTTTATAATTTTGTCTTTATCCGTTTTACCCCACCAATATTTAAATCTAAACCAAGATTTATTGAGACAAAATAAAACCAATACAAGACCAGCAATAGCACTATTTATAGCTGTGGCAATCAATGCACCTTTAAGATTATAAGCTACAATCAACAAAATCATAAACATAGTAGAAATGAATACAGAAAACATCCCAACCAATATATATTGCTTATAAAATTGTTGACCATTTAAAACTGAAGCGATCAATGTATTTATAATGGAGAATGGCAATATACAACATGCGAAAATGATTAACCATGTGTATTGTCCATCGCTAAAAAGTAACTCACTAATATTTTTCGACAATATAATAACAACGGGAATAATAAGCAAGAATAAAAACAGAGTAACCCTTAAGCATGCGCGCCACCATGGCGCGCATGCTTCTTGTCCTTCTTGCCAATTTTCCGCAGTATATCGAACAAGGCCAGTGCTTACAGGTGCAGAGGTAGTACCTGCAACTATTGTGATTAAACTTTGCACTTGGCCAAGCATTGCTACCCCTGATGGCCCTGTATAAATTGCTACTACCTTACCGATGATAAAACCCGCAATCATTTTAATGAATGTATAGATAGCGGATAATATAGTTACCTGAAGAAATTTTTTCATTACTTGTAATCATTGACCATTTTGATTACATAATTGACATCATCTTCACTCATTACCGGACTTATAGGTAAAGAAATGACTTCATCATGAATTTGCTCAGTAATTGGAAGGCTAAGGCTAGACATATTTTGATATGCTTGCTGCTTATGGGGTGGTAATGGATAGTGAATTAAGGTTTTGATACCCTTCTCTAATAAGTATGACTGGAATTTTTCACGATTAGCGATTCTTACTACAAATAAATGCCAAACGTGCGCACCTTGGCCTTCGTACACTGGTAACGTAATCGCAGGGTTTTTTATTTCACGAATATATTTTTCAGCAATCCTTTGCCGAATCGCAGTATCTTCCGGTAATGTATGGATTTTTACACGCAATAAGGCTGCTTGCAGTTCATCCAATCGACTATTCAATCCCTGATAAATATTTTCATATTTCTTATGTGACCCATAATTTCGCAAAGCTTTTATAGTTGAGGATAATTCTGCATTATTTGTAGTAACAGCTCCCGCATCCCCCAAAGCTCCAAGGTTTTTTCCTGGATAAAAACTAAATCCTGCAGCATCCCCCCAAGCTCCAGCTTTGCGACCATCACGTATTGCACCATGTGCTTGTGCACAATCTTCAAGAATCAACAGATTATATTTTCTGGCGATTGCACTAATTTCTGGCATATTGCACAATAGACCATATAAGTGAACCGGTAATATTGCTTTAGTTTTTTCCGTAATGTAATTTTCAATTAAAGCAGGATTAATATTATAAGTTTCTATATCTGGTTCAACAAGAACAGGAACAAGTTTGTTCTCTGTTATAGCAAGAATAGAAGCAATATATGTATTTGCCGGTACTAATACCTCGTCACCGTCTTCAAGATAGCCAAGTTCTTTCCATGCCCTCAATACTAGTATCAACGCATCAAGGCCATTTGCTACACCAATGCAATACTTAACTCCACAGTATTCTGCGAACTCTTTCTCGAACTGCTCAAGTTCTTCGCCCATGATATACCAACCAGAATCTAGCACCCTACTAAACGCAGAGACTAATTCTTTGTGCTGTCGCTGGTTAATTGCAAAAAGATCTAAAAAATCAATTTTATTCATTATCCTCTACCCATTTAATAAATCGAGCTGGATTACCTACTACTATTGCGCATGGCGGTACATTTTTGGTTACAACACTCCCCGCACCAACGATTGCTTTTTCACCAATTTCAATTCCTGGCAGGATGGTTGCGTTAGCACCTATTGATGCTCCTTTGCGTATTATTGTTTGCAAAAATTCATCAGGATAGACTTTAGAGCGAGGATACTTATCATTTGTAAATGCTACACAAGGACCAATAAAAACATTATCCTCTATTTTAACGCCATCCCAAATATACACACCGCTTTTGACTGTGACATTGTTACCAATTACAACGTTATTTTCAATTAAGGTATTTGCACAGATGTTGCAATTATTACCAATTACAGCACCTTTTAGTATCACAACAAACTGCCAGATAGTTGTTCCATCACCAATTGATGTTGTCTGGACGTCACTTAGCTTATGAATTCTCAATTGAATTTACTCTTCTAATAAAATCATCATAATTGCGGATATAATCAGACTCTTTATAGAAATCATCCGCAATTACAAGCAGCACACAATCATCACTAAAATCATACATTTCATGCCATATATAGGGTTCTATCAGCAACGCAATTGTTGGATCATTAAGTTCCACCTGCTTTGTTTCTTTACCATTATCCAGATGAAATTTACAAGCTCCCTTGACTACAATAGCTAACTGACGAGTAACCTTGTGCGCATGAAATCCGCGTCTTACTCCATTAAGAGTCTCAAGTATGTAATATATTCTTTTGACTTCGAAAGGTATATTTCGTTGCTCTTCAAGAGCAATTAATGCACCGCGCTCATCCCCATGTTTTTGCAAAGAGATTAATTTAATATCCATCATTGAGTTCCCATATACTATTCGCTGATCATTTTCAGCAAATATTGACCATATTGATTCTTGATAAGCGGTTCGGCTAATACTTTCACCTGCTCGGCATCAATAAACCCTTTACGGTAAGCAATCTCTTCCGGGCAAGATACCTTTAATCCCTGACGCTCTTCAATTGTTGCAATGAAGTTACTTGCTTCAATAAGGCTTTGATGCGTCCCTGTATCCAACCATGCATAGCCACGCCCCATCATGGCTACAGACAAACGTCCTTGTTCCATATAAATACGGTTAATATCGGTAATTTCCAGTTCGCCACGGGCAGAAGGCTTAAGGTTTTTAGCCATTTCCACAACGTCATTGTCATAGAAATAAAGCCCAGTAACCGCATAGTTGCTTTTTGGCTCCAGCGGTTTTTCTTCCAGGCTAATTGCCGTACCGTTATTATCAAACTCCACGACACCATAGCGTTCAGGATCATTAACGTGATAAGCAAATACCGTTGCACCGCTTTCTTTGTTAACAGCAGCTTCCATCAATTTCGGCAAGTCGTGTCCATAGAAGATATTATCGCCAAGTACGAGTGCACAATCATCACCACCAATAAAGTCTTCGCCAATAATAAACGCTTGCGCCAGGCCATCCGGACTCGGTTGTACTTTATACTGTAGATTAAGACCCCACTGGCTCCCGTCCCCCAATAATTGTTGGAAACGCGGTGTATCCTGTGGCGTACTAATAATAAGAATATCGCGAATACCCGCTAACATAAGCGTTGAAAGCGGATAATAAATCATCGGCTTATCATAAATCGGCAGCAATTGTTTACTCACTGCCATCGTCACAGGATAAAGACGAGTGCCGGAACCACCAGCCAGAATAATACCTTTACGCGTTTTCATTTCACCATTCCTTTTAATTCATCCCGCTCTGGCATCATGAGCGAGATGCAAAAATTTGTTAAATTGCCGTAGTCGTAAATAATTCGTTGAGCATACGTTTCACGCCCACCTGCCAGTCAGGCAAGACAAGCGCAAAGTTCTGCTGAAACTTTTCTGTATTGAGGCGAGAGTTATGGGGTCGACGGGCTGGTGTGGGATAGGCCGTTGTTGGCACGGCGTTAAGTTTGTTAAGTGCAAGATTAATCCCTGCTTTGCGCGCCTCTTCAAAAACCAGCGCAGCATAATCGTGCCAGGTTGTTGTGCCACTTGCTACCAGATGGTACAAGCCAGCGACTTCTGGTTTTTTTAATGCCACGCGAATGGCATGAGCGGTGCAATCAGCCAGCAATTCAGCACCTGTTGGTGCGCCAAACTGATCGTTTATCACAGCCAGTTCTTCGCGTTCTTTTGCCAAACGCAACATCGTTTTAGCAAAGTTATTTCCTTTACCAGCGTATACCCAGCTGGTACGGAAAATAAGATGCTTTGCGCAATGTTCTTGTAATGCCTTTTCCCCAGCTAATTTTGTTTCACCGTAAACATTTAGCGGTGCTGTTGCATCCGTTTCCAGCCATGGCGCGTCACCACTGCCTGGGAAAACATAATCAGTAGAGTAGTGTATAACCCAGGCCCCGACTTCATTAGCAGCTTTTGCAATCGCTTCGACGCTTGTCGCGTTAAGTAATTGTGCGAAATCCGGTTCTGATTCTGCTTTATCTACTGCAGTGTGAGCAGCAGCATTAACAATAACGTCAGGACGAATTTTTTTGACGGTTTCTGCCACACCTTCGGGGTTGCTGAAATCTCCACAATAATTAGTGGAGTGAACATCAAGAGCGATCAGATTACCCAGCGGCGCCAGAGCACGCTGCAGTTCCCAACCCACCTGCCCTGTTTTGCCGAAAAGCAGGATATTCATTACTGACGGCCCTCATAGTTTTGTTCGATCCATGACTGATAAGCACCGCTTTTCACATTCTCAACCCAATTTGTATTAGCCAGATACCATTCCACCGTTTTGCGAATCCCGCTCTCAAACGTTTCCTGTGGTTTCCAGCCCAATTCGCGGCTAATTTTATCGGCATCAATTGCATAACGGCGATCATGCCCTGGGCGATCAGCAACATAAGTAATTTGCTCACGATAAGATTTCTCTTTCGGTACAATCTCATCCAACAAATCACAAATAGTCAGCACAACATCGATGTTTTTCTTTTCGTTGTGTCCGCCAATGTTATAAGTTTCACCCGCTTTACCTTCGGTTACGACGGTATATAACGCACGAGCATGATCCTCTACATACAACCAGTCGCGAATTTGATCCCCTTTGCCATAAATAGGTAATGCCTTACCTTCCAGTGCATTAAGAATAACCAATGGAATAAGCTTTTCCGGGAAGTGATACGGACCATAGTTGTTCGAGCAATTAGTCACAATGGTCGGTAAACCATACGTACGTTTCCATGCGCGAACCAAATGATCGCTGGAAGCTTTAGAAGCAGAATACGGGCTACTTGGCGCGTAGGCTGTCGTTTCCGTAAATAGCGGTAACGCTTCGTTATTATTTACTTCATCCGGATGGGGTAAGTCACCATATACTTCATCAGTAGAAATATGATGAAAGCGGAAGTTTTTTTTCTTTTCATCATCCAGACCAGACCAATAATTGCGCGCAGCTTCTAAAAGTACGTAAGTACCTACAATATTAGTTTCAATGAATGCCGCCGGGCCAGTTATTGAGCGGTCAACGTGGCTCTCAGCCGCAAGGTGCATCACCGCATCTGGCTGGTGTTGTGAAAAAATACGCGCCATCGCTTCGGCATCGCAGATATCTGCATGCTCAAATGAATAACGCTCAGAATCAGAAACTTCAGCGAGCGATTCTAGGTTTCCGGCGTATGTTAATTTATCGACATTAACAACACTATCTTGCGTATTATTTATTATGTGACGAACAACAGCAGAACCAATAAAGCCTGCGCCACCAGTAACAAGTATCTTCACTTTTTTATTCCATATAGCCAGAGAGCATACTGTGAAATAGACTGCTCGAGATTTGATTAATAGAAGTATTAATGCACGCTACCGCCCCTGGCTTAACAGCTACCAGAGCACTGCGTACATTTCTACGATGTGACGAGCGTATCCCGCTCGTGCCAAATCCGAAAAATTCAAACGCTAATTGTCTTACCAAACAGCTGTAGAAACAAGGAAAATCCTGGAAAAATTTGAACTATGATTACAAGCTAACATCCTGTTTTCATTGCATTTATAAAAACAACAACGGCAGTGAGATTCAATGAGCAAAACTTATGCTACGAATCTTCACTGCCGTTTTTAATTACTTACTGACTGACACTTCCTGTCAGGAATTTGTTACTCGCTTAACAACTTCTCAATGCCTTTGCGGAACTTAGCGCCTTCTTTCAGGTTGCGTAGTCCATACTTCACAAACGCTTGCATATAACCCATTTTCTTACCACAGTCGTAACTGTCCCCAGTCATCAGCATTGCGTCAACTGCTTGTTTTTTTGCCAACTCAGCAATGGCATCAGTCAACTGAATACGTCCCCATGCTCCAGGTTGAGTACGCTCCAGTTCAGGCCAAATATCGGCAGAAAGCACATAACGCCCTACAGCCATGATGTCTGAGTCCAGGGTCTGCGGCTGATCCGGTTTTTCGATAAATTCAACAATGCGGCTGACTTTGCCTTCGCGATCAAGCGGATCTTTGGTCTGGATGACGGAGTATTCAGAGAGATCGCCCGGCATGCGTTTTGCCAGAACCTGGCTGCGGCCAGTTTCATTGAAGCGCGCAATCATTGCGGCCAGATTGTAACGCAGCGGATCGGCACTGGCGTCGTCGATAACAACATCCGGCAGCACCACGACAAACGGGTTATCGCCAATGGCTGGTCTGGCACACAAAATCGAGTGGCCCAGACCTAAAGGTTCCCCCTGACGCACGTTCATAATGGTCACACCTGGCGGGCAGATAGATTGTACTTCCGCCAGAAGCTGGCGCTTCACGCGCAGTTCAAGGAGAGATTCTAATTCATAAGATGTATCGAAGTGATTTTCGACTGCGTTCTTGGACGCATGAGTTACCAGGAGGATTTCTTTGATCCCTGCAGCCACAATCTCGTCAACAATGTACTGAATCATTGGCTTGTCGACGATCGGTAGCATCTCTTTAGGAATCGCCTTAGTTGCAGGCAACATATGCATCCCAAGACCCGCTACAGGAATAACTGCTTTTAAATTCGTCATTATTTCATCCACCTGTAAAATGGTTGCTGAATTATAGCTTGTTCGATTTTTTTCGCCAGCATCAATTCCCCTGAATTGATTACTGATTTACTTCCGATGTTACGCCGCTTTGTTCAGGATTGCAGTAGCGTTATTCCTAAGTATGGCTCTATTTTTCCAGGAATGGTCGCAAATCTACCTGCCCCGTTCCGGCAGCTTAAAGTTAATATTTTCCACATTAACGACATGGTGATTAATCCTGTCGATATCGACTGAACTTTGTCCTTTTTCATTCACCGCATGAACATTTACCAGCGACAGTAGCGTCTCGTTCTTTGCCATAAAGACACCGCGAACGTCCTTTCGCAGGTCGAAATTCATGGTCAATGCCGGACCCGCAGTGGATTCTTGCATTACTTTGATATTACGCATAAAAATGTGTTGCGGCTTGTTGTGAAGCTCCAGCGAAGCACGCGTCATTTCAATGTTGGTCAACGCCACGAATGAGACGGCATTCCCTGCTGAAATTTGGATTCCGCGCAATTTCCAGGCAATGTTAGAGTTATCAAGATGAATATTATTCAATCTGAAGTTTTGTGGTATTGAGAGATACTTATCTTTAATGACTCCGTAACCGATTAACATTCCGGCACTATTGGTCATTTCTATATTGTCAATAACAAAGTTATCACATCCATATATCGCTACCGTGGCGTTATCAATACCCGCTTTCTTGCTGAAAGCGGGCGTAATATTATGAGCCTTGATATTACGGATGACGAAGTGTTTGCCGTTCTCAACATGAATCAACTGCCGACAATCCGATCCCGTGATATTCGCCACGACAAAGTTTTTCACTGCCTGATCTTCTGGGTAATTATTATCGTAAGTGCTTCCCGCAAGGCCTATGCCAATGCCCCAGTTGATTTTGCCGTTGGTACAGTTGATGCGCTCGATGACATGGTCAGATATCAAAATATCACTGTCGTTAATTGCCACGTTCCATTCAATGGCGTCGCCCTGTAAGTCGCTGAACTTACAGTTGGTGACGTTGGCACCGATAATCTGGTTATGAAATCCCTGGCGTAAGATGGCGTAATTAGCGTGGCTAATGGTCAGGTTATCGATGGTCAGGTTGCGCATGACCCGTTTGTTTTTGCCGCCGATATAAATCTGCGTTACCGGACCAAAGCCGCTCATCGCCAGCCCTTTGATGGTGCAGTCAGAGCCGCGCACATCCAGGGTGATGTTATGCATACTGCCGCCCACCTCCCCTGTCACCTGACTGCCGTCCTGTAAGACAAATCGCCCTCTGCCGTTGCCGCGCAGACTTCCAAGGATGTGTAACGTTTTACCTGCAGGAATGAAGATGCCGGTGTTGATATTGTCACAAACCAATCCGGCAGGCACGACGACTGTTTGCCCTTCGCTGAAGGCTTGTTTAAATGAGGCGATCCAGTCGTGTGGATTGTAGTCGTTAATGTTAACGCTTGTTCGGGCTGGAAGTGCACGAGCGAAAGGGGTATGGAGGAAGGCAAGCGCCGAGCTTGCCGTCAGGAAGGTGCGTCGGGAGAGTTTTTTAAATGGCATGCGTTCTCCTCTATAAAGCTTGCAGCAAGCTTGCGAGTTCTCGATTGATCACCTGCTGGTTAAAATCATGTTCGACTTTTTCGCGCGCACGTTTGATAACCGGAGCCAGTTCGTCGGTGTCCAGTTGGCTAAACGCCGCTAGTCGTTGCGCCAGTGCACGAGCATCGTTCTCAGGCACCAGCCAGCCGGATTTGTCGGCCTCCACCAGTTCCGGTATTCCGCTATGCAGAGTTGAAACAACCGGAATGCCGACCGCCATTGCTTCCATTAGTGCCACCGGAATACCTTCCATATCGCCATCCGCGCCCGTTACCGATGGCAGGAGGAAGACATCCGCGTCGTCGAGGATCGCTTTCACTTCGTGGCTCGGTTTAAAGCCCGGCATCTCTACCACATCTTCCAGTTGATATTGTTCGATGAGGGTGCGCAGGCGTCGTTCCCACGGGCCAATGCCGAGGATGCGATAGCGAAATGCCACGCCCTGCTCTTTCAACTGACGGCAGGCTTCGATCGCCACATGCAGGCCTTTTTTCTCGGTTAAGCGTGCGACGGAAATGATTTCCAGCGGCGTTGCGGGCGCTTTCACCGGACGCGGGCTAAAGCGCGTCATGTCCACGCCCATGCGCGATACGGCGATTTTTTCCCTCGGACAGCCCATTTTTTGCAGCCTTCCGGCCCACAGATCGCTTATCGGTAGCATCAGGTCGCCACGGCGGAACAGTTGCTGATATTCGGGAGTGTAGTGGTTGAGAACGTCCCGACTGGAGATATCAATACCGTGGAAGATAGTGGCAATTTTGCCGCGAATGACACCCAGTTCGCGTAGTTTTGCTGCGGTTACCCCCGCCGGGCCAAAATGAGCGATAAAGACATCGGCATGAAGCGGTGTTACGACCTGACCACAAATGGCAGACAAAATCAGGTTCCGCGACTCTGCGCCATAGCGTTTGAGGTTGAGCGCCTGCCAGGTATTTTTACGATGAATGCCGCGTAAGGTCTGACTGGCTCGGTGGCGCAGTTTCGCAACTTTGCCTTGTGGTTCGTCCTGTAACCAGCGGGTTCTGGCGGCAAGGTTGTATTTCGTCCATGCCGCGTGGGTATTCTGGGTGTCGCCTTTTTGCAGCGCGACAATCTCCACCTCAAAGCCCATATCAATAAACGCGGTAATTTGGTTGAGGACGAAGGTTTCCGACGACAGCGGAAATTTCAGTAAAAAGAAGCCGACCTTCATTTAGCCTCCCCGATACGCTCAAGCACAGATTGCACCATCTGCATTCCTGCCTGGCGTTCGCGATTGACGGCTTCGTTAAGTCGCGCGTTCAGCGCCGGAAGCTGGCCTAAGGTATCCGCAACCATCGCTTGCAAGCTGCCGTCCAGTAAATGACGGATATCAATTGCCATCTCTGGCAGCCCCAGCTGCTGCATAATCCCGGCGGATTTATGTTCATAGTTGATGGCAATCGCCGGAGTGGCAAAGTTCATCGAGATAATGGCGGAGTGCAGACGCGTACCAACGGTGAGTTCACAGGCACCGAGAATTTTGCCCATTTCCAGATCGTTAAGTTCATCCATCACTACGTGGTAACGGGCAGGATCGCTGATGTGCTGGCGCAGATTGAGCGCCACCATGCGGTCGTCTTTGTTATAGCTGTCGATGCCCGTACAGGTGGAGAGCGCAATCACCTGATACCCTTCATCGAGAATGCGATTGACCACCCCAGCAAAGGCTTTTTCATACGCTTGTTGAGTGGTGCCGAGACGTTTGTCGAACGGTGCCAGTTCGCGCAGGGTAATTGCCACCGTTTTCTGTTGTGCGGCAACGTCCAGCCAGTGTTGAACAGCATAGCTGGCGGTGAAATCTTCTGTGTGGTGATCGACCAGCCACGCGGTATCGACGCCATGTTCCACTTTTGCAGTGGTGATATTGCTGCGTTTCATTAGATCGAGGCTAACCGACTCGCGCAGGATCAGCGCGTCACAGTGACCGAAAACGTAGTTCGCCAGTTGGTTAAATTGCTCATCCTGGAAGGGGCCGACGCTGTGACCAATCATAAACAGCGGCTTTTTCGCCATAAATGTGCAAAGCGCGTGTTCAAACTGCGGCACGCCATAGAGATCGACAAAAAACGATCCGCCGACCTGAATAATGGCGTCGTAACCTGACAGCAGGCGCACGAAGTCGGTGAATCCCTGGGCGATGGCGATATTACGCAGCTTGCCAGTGTCGGTGACGCGTGAGAGCAATACCTGATGCTGGTAGCGGCGACGGAGGACTTTTTTAACGCGCCCGACAACGCCCGCCGCGCTGTTGTGTTGTTTCATTTGCAGGAACAGCGGATCGCCCATTACCGGGCGGTTGAGCAGCCAGGAAGAACTGACCGGATAGCGGCTCATTACGTCCACTTCGGCATGTGGATTGAGGATGTTGATGGCATCAAGTAAGCCGCGCAAGATGGCGCTGTCGCCGCGGTTGCCGCAAGTGTGGTTGCCCAGAATCAGTAATTTCATTTTTTCCTCATAAATTTGGTGCCAGGTGAGGTTATGTTGTTGTTTTTATTGCCGGAGCCTAAAACAACCATTCACCCCGCCCGTAAAAGCATTTTCATTTTTTCGCTGCGACAAAACTGACGCTTCACTTCCACCACCAGCGGATGGCGCGACAGCACAATCATCACCACAAACGCCAGCACGCCCGCGGCTATTTGCACCGCCAGCAGCATCCCCAGCGCCAGTTGCCCTTTCAGCACAATGCCCAGCGCATAACTGACCCCCAGTGTCGGCAACGAGAGATAAAACGGCAGCCACAAACTCAGGATGTACTGGCGATAACTGGAACCAAGAACCGGTTTAATCATCACGAAGTAACTCAGAATGGTGTTGATAATCTGCACCAGCAGGAAACCGAGCGTGACGCCGATTGCGCCCGCCATCTGCCCACCAATAACAATCGCCGGAATAAACAGAAATGTTTTGAATACGTTGAATTTAAAGCTGATATCGACCCGCGCTTTCGCCATCAGCAGCGAACCAATCGGGTTACCCACTGAGCGCAGCAGCCCCACCACACACAGCAATTGCAGCACCGGAATAATGCTGTTCCACTTCTCACCAAAGACCAGCGGTACAAAGTTATTCGACACCACCATCAGCCCCAGCAGCGCCGGAAAGTTGATAATCCCCACCACCGACAGCAGCTTGTAGAAGTTAACGCGCAGCTTTTCGGTGTCGTCCTGAATTTTGGCAAATGCCGGAAACAACACGCGGGTGATGATCGGATTCAGCTTCATCGGCGGCACAACGGCCACGTTGTACGCCAGGTTGTATCCCCCTGCCACGCCCGCGCCGAGAATACGCGCCAGCACCAGCGTTGAAAGGTTGGTGTTGAGATAGTTGATGATGCTGTCCGCCGTCAGCCAGGCACCAAAGCGTAAGTTCGGTGCCACCGACGCCAGAGAGAAATGCAGACCGGGGCGATAAATTTTGCGGCCAAAGTAGCCAAACAGCAGCGTTCTCACCGCACTATTGACCAGATAACCGAGGATCGCAGTCATCGCCAGCGGCCAGAAATGGGCGCTAACCACCGTAAAAGTGAAGCCCGCCAGCACCGCGCTGGTTTCGATCATGCCGATTTTGTTGAACTCCAGCTCCTTCTGCATCAACGCGCGGAACTGTTGCCCGTGGGGGATCACCACAAACGCCAGTGACAATGTTTTAATCAACGGTGCCAGGTCCGGGTTATTCAACACGTCGCCGATGAGATCACTCAACAAAAACACCACCACACACACCACAAGCCCCAGCCCGACGTTCAGCCAGTACAACGTGGTGAGTTCAAGGTGGCTGATTTCTTTTCGCTGAATAATCGAGTTAGCGATACCGAAGTCAGAAAGCGTATCTGCCAGCGCGATGATCACCAGCGACACGGTAAGCAAACCGAACTGGTGGTTGTCGATAATCCGCGCCAGCACGGTCATCTGCACCAGCCCGAGGCCGATGATGATCACCGTGGCAATCGCCGACCACTTCGCGCCGCTGATGGTTTTTTCACGTAAGCTCATATCAATATGCCGCTTTGTTAACGAAGCCCTTGAATACCGTCAGGAAAACGATTTTGATATCGAACCAGACGCTCCATTCGCGGATGTACTCAAGGTCGAACTCGACGCGTTTTTCCATTTTCTCCAGTGTGTCGGTTTCGCCGCGCCAGCCATTAATCTGCGCCCAGCCGGTAATGCCCGGTTTCACCTTATGGCGCAGCATGTAGCCTTCAATGAGCTGGCGATACTGTTCGTTATGCGCCACCGCGTGCGGACGTGGACCGACAATCGACATCCCCCCGGTCAGCACATTGATAAACTGCGGCAATTCGTCCAGCGAGGTGCGGCGCAGAAAGTTCCCCACTTTGGTGACGCGCGGATCGTTCTGCGTCGCCTGGGTCACCACTTTGTCGTTCTCCATCACTTTCATCGAACGGAACTTCCACACTTTGATCGGCTTGCCATCCATGCCGTAGCGAGTCTGGCGAAAAATAACCGGCCCTGGTGAACTGAGTTTTACCGCCAGCGCAATACAGCACAGCACCGGGGAGATCAGCAGCAGAATAAGCGTCGCCAGCACAATGTCTTCCGCACGTTTTAGCAGGCGGTTAACCCCGGAAAGCGGCGTGTCGTAAAGCGGCACCACCGGAACGCCGTTCATCTCTTCGAGACGTGAATGGAGAATGTTGAAGGTAAAGACGTCGGGGATCAGCAGCACCGAACAGGTGGTGTCCGCCAATTGATGGACCAGTTTTTTCACTCGCGCGCCGTCGCACATTTGCATCGCGATATAGACGTTATGAATCTTGCCCGCTTTCGCATCCTCGACCAGCTGTTGCAGATTGCCCGCCCAGTCGTTAGAAACGCCGCCCGGTTTCGGGTCGTGGTAAACGCCCACCACTTCAAACCCTAACCACGGCTGATTACGGAAGCTCTCCATCAGCATTTGTCCGGCGGCTAAATCCCCCGCCACCGCGACCATCCGCTTGTTATAGCCATGATTACGCAGCCAGCCCGCCCCAATGCGAATACATGAACGGCAAACCACCAGTCCGATGCTGGTCAGCCCATACCACGCCAGCCAGATTTTCAGTTGCGTGTCGAAATCATTGTTGAACGCCACCAGTCCGGCGCTGAAAATCACGCTTAAGGTCCAGTTTTGTAGCAGCAGGGCAAATTCTGTCGCTGCCCGAACACCGCGCCATGAGCGATAAAAATCGGTGATGCCGCCCAGCATCTGGAACACCACCAGCGTAATCAGCGCCACCAACAGGTGCATGTAGAGGAATGACAGTCCGCTCACTTCGCAAACCAGCCATAGCCCGGCAAACATGATGGTGATATCTGAAAAGCGTTGCACCATAGAGATTAACGATGCATTGGTTTTCGCTCGCTCGCGCTTTTTTAGATTTGTCATCGTTGTTCCTGTTCTATTGTCGCCTCGCCCCTCACCCCGGCCCTCTCCCCAATGGGGCGAGGGGGAGAAGAAAGTTCCGTGCTCACTTCTCTCCGCAGGCAGTAGAGCGTCAGGGTGAGGGGGAAAGTAATGACATTACTCGTTCAGCAACGTCAGCAGAGTTCGCGTTCGCGCTTCCATCAGCGGCACATCACCGCGCGATTCCACATTCAACCGCACCACCGGTTCGGTGTTGGAGGAGCGTAGATTAAAGCGCCAGTTGGCAAAGGTCATGCTGATGCCATCGGTACGATCCACCGCCAGCGCTTCGCGGCTAAAGTGCTGTTCCACGCGGTTAATCGCCTCAACGGGGTGTGCCAGTTTGCTGTTGATCTCACCGCTTGCCGGAAACGCCGCCATCCGGTCGCGCACCAGTTCGCCCAGCGTTTTTCCTTTCAGGCACACCAGTTCGGCCACCAGCAGCCACGGGATCATGCCGCTGTCACAGTAAGCGAAATCGCGGAAGTAATGGTGAGCGCTCATTTCGCCACCGTAGATGGCGTCTTCCTTGCGCATACGTTCTTTTATAAAGGCGTGTCCGGTTTTCGACATTACCGGCGTACCACCTGCGGCAGTCACCACATCAACGGTGTTCCAGGAGAGACGTGGATCGTGGATGATCTTCGCGCCGGGATTTTTTTCGAGGAACGCTTCTGCCAGCAGACCGACAATGTAGTAGCCCTCGATAAACTGCCCTTTTTCGTCAAACAGGAAACAGCGGTCAAAATCGCCATCAAAGGCAATACCCATATCCGCGCCGTGTTTGATGACCGCATTGCGGGTGTCGTCGCGGCATTCCGGCAGCAGCGGGTTAGGAATTCCGTTGGGGAAATTGCCGTCCGGCGTGTTGTGCACTTTGATCAATTCCACGGGTGCGCCGAGGGCTTTAAAGCGGGCTTCAATGGCGTCCACCACCGGACCCGCCGCGCCGTTCCCGGAGTTAATCACCAGCTTGAGCGGCGTGAGGTTTTTGACGTTGATATAACCGAACAGGTGATCAACGTAAGCGTCACGCAGATTGATTTGCTGATAGCGACCGCGTTTGGTTTCATCGACAGGAGGGAAGTCATTGGCTTCTGCCAGACGCTGGACGTCGCGCAGTCCGGTATCACCGCTGATCGGGCGAGCCCCTTCGCGCACCAGCTTCATGCCGTTGTAATCCATCGGGTTATGGCTGGCGGTAACTTCGATGCCGCCATCCACGCCGAGATGGAACGTGGCGAAATAAATCTCTTCGGTGCCGGACATGCCAATATCCAGCACATCGACGCCCGCATCCTGTAAACCTTTCGCCAGCGCCAGTTTTAAGGTTTCGCTGGTGAGGCGGACATCACCGCCTAACACAATGGTTTTCGGTTTGAGAAATTCGCCATAGGCACGCCCAATACGCCAGGCAATATCTTCATTCAGTTCTTCGCCTAATTTCCCGCGAATATCATAGGCTTTAAAGCAGGTTAATCTTTTCATGTCGTTACCCTTTTTCAGGCAATAGTTGGCCCTGACCGAAACGGCCAATTTTGTTTTTGTCGTTATTTACATCGCGGTTTCGCATTCATTGCCTGATGCGACGCTGCCGCGTCTTATCAGGCCTACAAACCCGAACCGTAGGTCGGATAAGGCGTTCACGCCGCATCCGACAAACAGCGCCTGATGCGACGTTTACACCCGTCCGTAGCGATCCGCGAAGCGCACCACATCATCCTCTTCGAGATAAGAGCCGGAGCGCACTTCAATTAAATCGAGCGGAATTTTCCCCGGGTTTTCCAGGCAGTGCGTCGCCCCCAGCGGAATATAAATGGACTCGTTTTCACCAAGCAGTTTGATATCACCGTCAATAGTGACTTTTGCCGTTCCTGCGACAACCACCCAGTGTTCCGCGCGGTGATGATGCATCTGTACCGACAAGCCCTCGCCCGGTTTCACGGTGATGCGTTTCACCTGGTAGCGGTCGCCCGCGTCGATAGAGTCATATTTGCCCCACGGACGATACACTTCGCGATGTACCCGATGCTCATGGCGACCATCGGCTTTGATCTGCTCGACCACTTTTTTCACATCCTGCACCGCGTTACGGTCGGCAATCAGCACAGCATCTTTGGTCTGCACTACCACCAAATCTTTCACCCCGACGGTGGTGACCAGGCCAGATTCGGCATACACATAGCTGTTTTCAGTTTTGTGATTAATCACATCGCCGTGGCAAACGTTGCCCTCGGCGGTGTGGGCGCTGATTTCCCATAAAGAGGACCAGGAGCCGACATCGCTCCAGCCCGCATCCATCGGCACCACAACGGCATCTGCCGTACGTTCCATGACTGCGTAATCCACCGACTCTTCCGGGCAGGCCAGAAACGCCTCTTCATCCACACGAATAAAATCGAGATCCGGATCGACGGCGCTCATCGCTTTTTCACAGGCATCGAGAATATCCGGGCGATATTTTTTCAGTTCTTCGAGATAGCGTCCGGCGCGGAACAGAAACATACCGCTGTTCCAGTAATATTCGCCGCTTGCCACATAGGCCTGAGCGGTTTCCAGATTCGGTTTTTCGACAAACTGCGCCACTTCAAAGGCCACCATATCCTGCTCACCCGCAGACACTTCACCGCGACGAATATAGCCATAACCGGTTTCTGGTAGATCCGGCACAATGCCAAAGGTCACCAGCTTGCCCGCTTCGGCATACGGCATAGCGTTACGCACGGCGGCACGGAACGCGTCTTCATCGGCAATCACATGATCCGCCGCCAGCACCAGCATTAATGGGTCGTTCTCCGGGCTATGACGTTTTGCCGCCAGCGCCGCCAGCGCAATGGCCGGTGCAGTGTTACGCCCTGCCGGTTCGAGAATAATATTCTCGGTGAGTTTGTTCAGTTGACGCAGCTGTTCCGCGACAATAAAGCGGTGCTGCTCATTGCAAATCACCACCGGGCTTTCGCACTCCACGCCGTTCAGGCGGCAGATGGTGGTTTGCAGCATGGTGAGATCGCCTTTCAGGCATAAAAACTGCTTGGGGTAAAGTACGCGGGAAAGCGGCCATAAGCGGCTACCGGAGCCACCTGCCATCACAACTGGATAGAGTTTCGACTGCGCCATAATTATCCCCGAATATCATTTATAAATTGACGTAACACGTTCTCTTTATCGAGCGTGCGTTCGGCATATTCACGTGCCACCGTGTTGTGTTTGGGCAGCAGGAGCGCCTGACGAATCCCCGCCACCAGCGCCTCGACCGATTCCGGTTCAACGCAAACCGCAATGCCCGGAAAGGTTTCGCAAAGCTGTCCCAGTTCGGTGTGAGCTTCTGCGGTAATCACCGCGTTGCCGCCTACCGCCAGAATATTGGTCAGTTTCGACGGCAATACGGCATCCGCCGCGCCGCGTTTTTGCACCACCAGATGGCAATCGCCCATCTTCAGCAGTGCGGGTAAAGCGTCATACGATTGCAGCGGGAAGAATTGCATGTTGCGCAGTCCACGCTGTTGCGCCATTTTTTCCAGTCGCGCTTTGCCGCCGCCCTGCCCGACAATGGCAAAAATCAGCGGTTCATCACGCAGGCGTTCGGCAGCTTCAATAACGTTTTCCAGCCCCTGCTTTTCACCAATATTGCCGGAGTAAAGAATGATTTTTTTGTTATCCGGCAGGCCAAGCTGGTTACGAAGGGCATCAACATCGACATCTGCGACATGCTGAAAACGGGCAATTTCTGACCAGTTGGGGAAGAAGATGACGTTTTCTGCCGCCACGCCTTTTTCGATGGCTTTATTCATCATCGAACGCGAAATCGTGGAGACGTTATCGACGTTATGCAGTCCGCTACGTTCGAACGCCGTTGCCAGCTGTGCCACTTTGCCGCCTTTGCCTTTTCCGGCAAGGCCCAGCCCCAGCATGGCGTCCACTTCGTAATCCTGAATATGCAGCACGGTACGCGCGCCAGAGAGTTTCGCCAGCAGGCGCATTCCCGGCGTGCAAAACAGCGTTGGCACTACGCCGATAATGCGATCCGGCTTCCAGCGACGTTGCGCCATCAACGGGAAAAAACTGCTGGCGGCAAAACTGCCGAGATGCAACAGGCGTTTCAGGGTGCTCGGCTGTTTTGGCACGTACAGCGGGCAGCGCCACACCGTGGCGGCCCCCTCTTCTCGTTTGTACCGCCAGGCGGAATAGTTCTCGCCCACCTGCCATTGCGGGTAGTAAGGCGGTGCGGTAATAACCCGCACCTCATGACCTTGTGCCGCCAGCCATTCCACCATCTCTCCGGTGTATTTGCCGATACCGGTTAACTCCGGCGAGTAGTTAATGCCGTAGACCAGTATTTTCATAATCCGGGTACTCCGGCACGCTTCTCAGCGAGAAAATAGGCGCGGCTGTTAGCGTGAACATTGTCACTGGCGAGCAGTGCGTCCGGGGTCAGCCAGCGGTAATCGTCATGCTGCTCATCCGGCAGTAACAGATCTTCTTCAGCGACTCTGAAGCGAAAACCGAGCACCACATAGTGAGTGGTGAAATCCGTGCCGGAGAAGTTATCGTCATAAAAGTGCTGCCAGACACCGTAAAACTGGCCTACTGTTATCGGTAGACGCAGCCCCAGTTCCGCCATCGTCAGCCGCTCAAATGCGGCTTCCAGCATTTCGTCTTTCTGCACGCGCCCTCCCGGCACAAACCAGTAACCCTGTGCCGGGCGGTTGGTTCTTTTGCCAAGCAGAAACTCGCCGCGACTGTTCTCGACAATAAAGTCGAGAGAGACAAGCGGTGTGGAGCGCACTACCGTGGCAAAGTCTTCCTGACGTAAAAACATCATTACCCCCGAAAGCGGTCTTGATTCTCAAGGAACCACTGGTAAGTGCTGGCAAGCCCCGCTTCCAGTGAGATTTCGTGATACCAGCCAAGCTGATGCAGGCGCGTCACATCCAGCAGTTTGCGCGGCGTACCATCCGGTTTACTGGCATCAAAAACCACCCGACCTTTGTAACCCACCACTTTGGCGATGGTTTGCGCCAGCTCGCGGATAGTGCAGTCAACGCCCGTGCCGACGTTAATGTGCGACAGCATCGGCTGGGTGTTCTCCAGCCAGACTTCGTGCGCCAGCTCCATCACATGAATGCTTGCCGCCGCCATATCATCGACATGCAGAAATTCACGCATCGGTGTACCGCTCCCCCACACCACCACGTCAGGCGCATTCTGTGCCGTCGCCTCGTGGAAGCGACGCAGCAATGCTGGGATCACATGCGAGTTACTCGGATGGAAGTTGTCGTGCGGCCCGTACAGGTTGGTCGGCATGACCGAGCGGTAATCGCGTCCGTACTGGCGGTTGTAAGATTCGCACAGTTTGATCCCGGCGATTTTGGCAATGGCATAAGGTTCGTTGGTCGGCTCCAGCGTGCCCTGCAACAACTCGCTTTCTGCCATCGGCTGTTTTGCCAGTTTCGGGTAGATGCAGGACGATCCGAGAAACAGCAGTTTGTTCACGTCGTTCTGATGCGCAGCGTGAATGATATTGCTCTCAATCATCATGTTCTGGTAGATGAAATCCGCCGGATAGGTGTTGTTGGCAACAATGCCGCCCACTTTCGCCGCCGCCAGATAGACCTGGTCAATACGTTCGCTGGCAAAGAAATCATGCACGGCGCGGCTGTCCAGCAGGTTCAGCTCGTCGCGGGTGCGTAATACCAGTTCCACATCACCGCGCTGTTCGAGCTGACGCCTGATGGCGGAACCAACCATCCCACGATGGCCAGCGATAAAGATTCGTTGTTTACGCATGTTTATGACTCCAGCGCGATCGCCACGTCGTAGCCGTGAGATTTCAGCAGAGAGTGTTTTTTCGCCGCTTCGAGGTCATTAGCCACCATTTCAGACACCATCTCTCTGAGGGTGATTTCCGGTTTCCAGCCCAGTTTTTCGTGCGCTTTGGTCGGGTCGCCGAGCAGCGTTTCAACTTCTGCCGGGCGGAAGTAACGCGGGTCAACGGCGATAATCACATCGCCCGGTTTAACGCCCGGCGCATCATGCCCGGTGACGGAAACCACAATGCCCTTCTCTTCAACGCCCGTGCCTTCAAAGCGCAGTTTGATACCCAACTGTGCCGCCGCCATTTCTACGAACTGACGCACGGAGTACTGAACGCCGGTAGCAATTACGAAATCTTCCGGCTGTTCCTGTTGCAGCATCATCCACTGCATTTTTACGTAGTCTTTGGCATGGCCCCAGTCACGCAGGGAATCCATATTGCCGAGGTACAGGCACGACTCCAGCCCCTGGGCGATGTTGGCGATTGCGCGGGTGATTTTGCGGGTAACGAAGGTTTCGCCGCGGCGCGGGGATTCATGGTTGAAGAGAATACCGTTACAGGCGTACATGCCGTAGGATTCGCGGTAGTTAACGGTGATCCAGTAGGCGTACAGTTTGGCGACCGCATACGGAGATCGCGGGTAGAACGGCGTGGTCTCTTTCTGCGGAATTTCCTGCACCAGACCGTACAGTTCAGAGGTGGAAGCCTGATAGAAACGGGTTTTCTTTTCCAGACCGAGGAAGCGGATCGCCTCCAGCAGGCGTAGCGTACCCATCGCATCGACGTCTGCGGTATATTCCGGTGACTCAAAAGAAACCGCAACGTGGCTCATTGCGCCCAGGTTGTACACTTCATCCGGCTGCACTTCACGCAAAATACGCGTCAGGTTGGAGGTATCACTCAGGTCGCCATAATGCAGATGGAATTTCGGGTTGCAGGTGTGCGGATCCTGATAAATGTGATCCACGCGCTCGGTGTTGAATGACGATGCACGACGCTTAATACCATGCACCTCGTAACCTTTTTCCAGCAGAAACTCTGCCAGGTAAGAACCGTCTTGTCCGGTTACACCGGTGATGAGAGCGACTTTTGACATGTCTTATTCCTCTGTATTTTTTGAATTTATTCAGTTTCAACGCGTTCGCGTATCACCACTGCGGGATTCCCCCGGCAAACCACATTTGCCGGAAGCGATTTAAAAACACTGCTTCGCGCACCCACGACGGTGCCGTCGCCGATCGTGACGCCAGGGGCAACAAAAACATCTGTCGCCAGCCAGCATTTCTCGCCAATCACAATAGGCGTGGCGTTAATGGTGAAATGTTGACTTGCATGGTCGTGGCTCCCGGTGCATAAATAACTTTTTTGCGATATCACCGAATGTGCGCCAATGGTTATTTCACCGAGGGTATATAAATTGACGTCATCGCCGACCCACGCGTAATCACCTAAGGTTAATTTCCACGGATAGGTAATTTTTACTGACGGACGAATAACTACGTTTTTTCCTATTTTTGCGCCGAATAAACGTAATAAAAATGCCCGCCAGCGATACAATACTTGTGGCGACCAGGCAAATATTGTTGCCTGTACTGCCCACCACAATTGCACTTTAATAGCGTTGCCACCCCGGAACCCTTTCGGCACCGAGAATCCACTTAAATCCTGCATCGTTTTCCCTTATATTCAGCTTTTGTTATATAAGGCTTTCGTCTTTGAGGTAGTACGTTGGCGTAAATGCCAGGATAATTCAGCCCAAAAGCCAGGCACGTGCAATATCTGCCGTTGGACTTTTTTGGCGTCAGCACACAATTCCATATTATTGGTGGTAGATACCCCACCCATGGAAAATTCAGACACCAGACCATTGAGTTTTTTAAATGCATAACCGGCTTTATACATTTTGGCCGCCAGCGCGTAGTCGGACGAAACTTTATATTCCAGGTCATAACGCCATTTTTTCAAGCCGGATACCGGGAAAAATATCGCCTGATGACTGGCGGGCAGGCTGTGATAAATATACCAGCCCGGTTTGGCGCTACGTTTAATTTTATGCCCGTCGCCAAAATCCAGCAGCGCATCGCCAGTGATCATCACGTTATCTTTTTGTACTTTTAACTTACGGACAAAATTTGCGGCATCCTGATGAAAAATATCACCTGAGTTGAGAAACAACGCGAACTTGCCTTGTGCCATCGCAATGCCTTTGTTCATGGCGTCGTAGATACCGTTATCTGGCTCGCTGACAAAGCGTAGGTTATAGATACCCTTGAGATTTTCCAGGTACTCACAGGTGCCGTCATTGGAACCGCCATCGACAACAATCCATTCGAAGCTGATATCGTCCGCCTGCGCCAGATGCGCCAGCGAGGCGTGTGTTTTGACTATCCCTGCGAGGTTACGAAACGCGACAGTGATTATGCTAAGCAACATGTTCTTATTCTTACCTCGTAATATTTAACGCTTTTCGCAAAATAAACGGACAGACGATTAAAAATGCATATTCCGGGCTAAATATCGAACCGGTAAAAAACAGCGATACCGGAGTAAAAAGATATAATTGCACGCGAAAATTGCGGTTATCACCAAAAGCGTTGATCATCATTTTTATCACTTTCCCCATGTACCACAGCGATAAAAACACTGCGAACCAGGAAAAATAAATAATCAGCAGATACAAACCATTGTCTATGGTTTTTCCGACATCCGCACCGTTAAATATTCCGAATGATGCGACATATTCATAAAGTGAGCCAAATCTGACTACACCGTCAATATGGGTCAAAGAATAACCGACCATCACCAGCGGACCGACAATACGATAATACGATGACGATCCTTCCGTGCCTAAATCACCCAGACGGGTGGAAATATAAGGAAATGCAATTACCACACCAACCAGGAATACAGCCAGAGAAATCAATGCTAACGGTAACTTTTTCTTAATCGCCTCTTTATTCAGATATTGAAATGCCCACTCCAGCAAATAAAACAGGATAAAGGTCATAACCCCTGAAAACGATCCGGATAATATTATCCCTGCGAGAATCATAGCATCGGTTTTAGGCGTTTTGATACCAAACTGTTTGATGCTGAGCCAAATTGAGATTAATGCCAGAGCGAAAAATGCCGGTTCGAAATAAAGTGCTGTCGTGCGCTTGCCGCCGAATTTGATGAAATTCAGCACATAGCTGTTGCTGTAAATCAGATATTTCGAAATCGATTCCATAATACTGCTGCCGCCGGTGAGGATAATTTGCGCCATCTCCACCGCCGCCAGCGCCACCACCAACCCGACCACCAGATAAAAAAAGCGTAATATCTTGCGGTGGTTGTGGGGCGAAATCGTTTTAAAGCGAATACTCCACACCATGCCAATAATGATCACAATATAGACAAACAGCATGGTTGAAGTGACGTATTTACTGGCATCCAACGACTGACCAAACAGGTAGTTAAACGCCGTGAGTCCCGCGCCAATCCCCAGGGCAATCATTAATTTTTTAACGCTGATGCGCTCTAAAAACAGCAGTAACAAGACAGGTAAAAAAGTGACGATGGTGATGGGGAAACTTTCACCAAGCTGGGCGATTTTGACGTTAACCAGCAGGTAGATCAGCGGCAGCAGCAGGTAGCTACAGATTCTGATAGAAGTTGACATACTCCTCCAGCATCTGTTGTCCACTGTAGGCGGCACGGCTGCGCTGGCTGAACTCAGCCAGCGTGGTACCAAATACCGCCTGCGCGATTTCCGGTTTGCTTAACTGGACCAGTTGCAGCACGTCTTCTTCACTGACGGTTTTACCGCCGGATTTTTGCAGCACTTCCCGCGCCGCGTCGCTATGGGTGGCAATCACCGGCACGCCAATCGATAGCGCCTCACACAAAATTAGCGGGTAGTTATCGACGCGAGAACTGAATACCAGCGCATCCATCTGATTGAGCGCGCTCATCAACTTGCGCTTGTCAGTTTCAAAGCCGTGATTAACCACGTTGCCAGCGGTGAACGGCGAGAACTTACCAAAGGTATGCAGTTCGATTTTGTCGCCCAGCGCCATCATCTCGCGTACCAGTTGCTGGTTAGTTTTGCCGTCGTAACGCAGGTCATGCGCTACCACCGCGATTTTCGGCTTGCCCTGAGTTTCGCGCACCGGAGGCAAGTCCGCCAGAATCGCTTCGGTTGCCATATCAATGCCATTATTGATAATCCGGCAACGCCCTGGACCGTACAGACTATTGAAAGCATCAGCCACATGCTGGCTGGGGGAAATAAACTGACAGCCCAGCGCCAGCATCTCACGGAATAACTGGCGTTTGCCCGCCACCAGCTGGTGTGCGCGATCAATCTTCACCGGCGGATAATTATTTAAGGTCGGGCATTTCTGGCAGCCCGTTTTCCAGCCTTCGCAACCGTCGGTAAAGGCGCAGCGTCCGGTAACGCTCCAGTGATCGTGCAGCGTCCAGACCAGAGTGACATCCGGTTTGTGGTTTTTCACCTTTTCGCAAAAGCGCACCACGCTCTTAAGATTTAGCCAGTAGCTGTGCAGCACATGAAAATGCAGAACCACCGGGCCCGGTGTGCGAGTAATGGTGCGATATAACTCATTGAAATTGCCAAACAGATCGCGATTAAACAGACGAAACAGGGCAATGTTCGCCATCGCGGTCATCTGCGGCGTATGTTTGATGACCTGCGGATAGTTTTGATGGCTGACGCTCTCTTTGCCGCCTTTGCCGTAGCCGTAGACAAAATGTGACGCCAGCCCCTGTTGCAGCGCACGCTGGTGGAGATCTAACGCCACACCTGCCGCCCCGCCTTCCGCCAGTCGCACATTAAATTGCAAAATATTCATTTAATTACCTTCACTCGCGCTTTTTCTCCCACCACCAGCGCGTTGTCCGGGACAGAGTCGAGCACCACGCTGCCCGCGCCCACGGTGACGTTGTTACCAATCGTGATATCACCAAGAATAATGACGTTGGCACCGAGTTCGACACCGTTACCAATGTGTGGACATGCCATGTTATCGGCCCCCCGATTGCCGATAGTGACGCCGTGGCGAATGGTGAAATCATCCCCCGCTACCACGTTTTTATTGATCACTACGGCGTAACCGTGATGGATAGTGAAACGGCGGCCAATGGTCGCAGCGGCCTGGATTTCATAACCGAAAAAGCCTTCGGTGATAATGCGATACAGCACCAGCAGCGGAGCCGCCCACAGATTGTTGAGAACGTTCTTTTTGCGCCACACTGAACAAAAATGGGCGACGCGATAGGCAAGCACCATGCAGCACGGGCGTAAACTCCAGCTGTTGGCGCGCAGATCTTCCAGCATCCTTAACGCCCCCGTATTCCTTCAGCCAGACGTTTGCCGTTACGCACCGATAGCAGCGTCAACAACGTCCGCCAGGTCATGCGTTTATTGCGGATCTGGTAGAGGGTAAACAGCTGATATTTTTTGCTGGCACGGTCGAATTTGTCTTTGTGCTTGCGGTAAAAGTGGAAGTATCCGGAGAATTTTTTCGGTGACGAGGTGATCTGCATTTCACCGTGATTGATATGCAGGATCTGCGTCGCCTCTTCCACTTTCCACGGTTCGCCGTACTCCACCACCATCCGCAGGAAAATGTCGTAATCCTGTGCCGCTTTCAGTTCGGTATCGAACAAACACTCTTTGAAACGCCACGCCCAGGTAAAGACCTGATTGCCAATGATATTGCGTTTGTAGAACAGGCGGCGTGAATACGGCGATTTGGGATACAGCGGCAAACTTGCCGGTTGGGAATAGACTTCGCCCTGGCAAACGTAGTCGTTAGCGTACAAAAAGGCGTGTGTGACCAGTTGCTGTTTATGGGCGAGGAAGACGCTCAGGCGGTTGGGTGTCCATTCATCATCATCATCGATCCCGGTGATGTATTCCCCTTGCGCCAGCATAATCGCCTGGTTACGTACCGCGCACGCCCCGCTGTTAATGTCGTTGTGAATGTAGGTAATACGCGGGTCGTTGAGGGCTGTAACGTACTGTTGCAGCTGTTCCCAGGAGGTGGAGCAATCATCCACGATGATCATCTCCCAGTTACTGTAGTCCTGGCGCAGGACCGATTTTATCGCCCGAATCGCCAGTTGTTGGCGGTTCCAGGTCGGCATATAGATTGAGATCAGCGGATTGTCTTTCATAGGTTGTTCTCCCGGAGTGTCGAGATGTTCTGCCGGTTTATAAGCTTGTTTACGGGTTCTGTTGCCGGATGCGGCGCGAACGGAGGTCGGATAAGATGCGTCAGCATCGCATCCGACAGCGGATCTCGTTATTTCGCGTCCGACTTATATTCGTATTCGTAATAGCCATAATCCTGATACGCGCTGGCGCGGCGGAAGATGGAGTTCAGAATCACCCCTTTCACCGGAATACCGTTTTGCTCAAAGCGGCTCAGACTGGTTTCCACTTCTTTCAATGTGTTGACCGCATAACGCGCCACCATTAACGTGGTTCCGACATGACGACCAACAATTGCGGCATCGGTCACTGCCAGAATCGGCGGCGTATCAATCAACACCAGGTCGTAGTTTTTACTCGCCCAGTTCACCAGTTCGGCAAAGCGTTCGCTCATCAACAGTTCAGAAGGATTTGGCGGTACCTGACCGCGCGGGATCAGGTCAAATTTGGCAATAGAGGTCGGTTTAGCCGCGGTAGTAATATCGCCCTGACCAATCAGAATTTCCGACAGGCCATTAACGTTATTGGTGCCCAACAGCTCGTGGGTATAACCTTTGCGCATATCGCAGTCGATCAACAACACCCGTTTATTGGTCTGACTGATCACCGCCGCCAGGTTGGCGCAGACAAAGGTTTTACCGATTGACGGGCTAACCCCGGTCATCATCAACACATTGTTCTGCGCCTGCATCATCGCGAAGTGCAGACTGGTACGCAGACTGCGGATGGCTTCAATCGCCAGATCGGTTGGATTCCCCACCGCCAGTAGCTGGCTCTGTTTATAGCGTTTAATCCCTTTGATGGTTTTGACGCTATCGCGCGCTTTCTGCCATTCCGACAACGGGATGCTGGCATAGACGCTAATGCCGTGTTCTTCCAGCACCTGCGGGCTTTCAATGCCACGATTAAACAACGAGCGCAGCAGCACACCCACGATAGAGAGCATCAGGCCGAGGATAATCGCCCCGAGGATAATCAGCCCTTTCTTCGGTTTCAGCACACCAGGCTGGGTGATTGCCGGGTCAACAATGCGCACATCGCCGACGGTGCTGGCTTCGGTGATTTTCAGCTCCTGTTCTTTATTCAGCAGTTGCATATAGACCTGCTGCCCAGACTCGACATCGCGGGTCAGACGGACAATTTCCTGCTGGGTTTTCGGCATCGCCGTTACGCGACCGTTAAGTTTGGCTTTCTCTTCTTCCAGCGCCTGCCGTTTCTCCAGCAGCGTGCGATACGCCGGGTGAACTTTGGTGTACAGCTTGGAGATTTCCGCCTCTTTAAAGGTCAGTTCGTTCAATTGCGCGTCGATGTTCACCATCGAATCGAGCACCGCTTTCGCTTCCAGCGGCAGATCAACAGAATCTTTATCCTGACGGAAGGCATTCAGTTTGTTTTCGGCAACATCAAGGCGGCTACGTACTTCCGGTAACTGTTGCGCGAGGAAAGCGAGGCTTTTCGACGCTTCCGCCGATTTGCGCTCAATATTTTGTTCCTGATAGTTACGAGCGATGCTGTTAAGAATGTCGCGGATCTGTTCACGATCTTCACCGGTATAAGTCAGGCTCAGTACGCCTGCGTCTTTGCCGTTCTCCGTTACCGTCAGGCTGTTTTGCAGTTGGTTGATCATCCCCAGCGTGGAGTATTTGGTGACGGTAAACTCACTCCCCGGGCTGGCGTGAATAGCTTCAACCATCAGCGTGACGCCTTCTTTTTTCAGCATCTGGCCCGCTTGCCCACGGGCGCTAAAGCCGCCATCGCTGCTCAAAGTGTAGTTTTTGTCATCAAGCACATTAAGCGTAAACACCTGATCCGCCATCTCCTTAGGACGGTTAAAGGTGGTCACTTTTACCGTCTCGTTCTGGCGTCCCATCAGGCGATCCCAGCCCGCACCGAAAATCGGGAACGTGTTTTTGCTCACCGCAATATCGAGGTCGAGATCGTCCACCGTTTTACCAAGCACCAGGCGCGAACGAATCAACTGGATCTCGGCGTCCGATGCAGGCGGTTTGTTGGCTAATGCCGATCCGATATCCTGCACTAACGAATTGCCGCTGCTTTGTTCGATTTGTACCAGTGCGTCGGCGCTGTATATCGGCGTAGCGAAGAAGGTGTAAACCACGGCACAGAGGGCGAATACGGCAGTGATGCCAATTACCCACCAGCGCGCCTCAATGACGGTGCCAACCAGGCGACCAATATCGATTTCATCACTGCCCGTTACCGGAGCGGCATGTTGTTTTACTTTTTCTGTCATTCTTATACCTGCTCTGCGTTCAATGCCTGCGCCCACTGGCGGGCAGACCGTTCAAGTAATGTGTACACCGCTGCAAACGTTTCCCGGCTTTTGCGATACGGATCGGGGATTTCACATTCGTTATCCCAGTGACCAAACAGCATCACTTTGCCGCGCATCTCAGGTGCCATCTCGCATAAGCGTTCGATATGGCGCTTTTCCATGGTCAAAATCAGGTCGTAGTTGCGACACAGGCGACGGCTGATTTGCCGTGCACAGTGACCTTCCAGAGACAGTTGATGTTCTGCGGCGACGCTGATAGCGGTAGGATCAGCGCCCTTACCGACCAGCGCGCCGAGTCCAGCGGACTCCACTTTCAGCTCCGGGTGATAACGTTGCAGTAAGCGTTCCGCCGTCGGGGAACGGCAAATATTGCCGACACAGACAACTAAAATGTTGTTAAACATGACGATTACCAGTTATGAATGTCGCTGGCTGTATCCGTCATGTAACGGACACCGCTAATAGTTGGCAGCAACTGATTGATCAGACGGTTCCAGCGGGAAACCGGTGCGGTGGTGACATACACCACGTCATAAGGTTGCAGGCGGAATTCTGTCGCCATCACCAGCGACGTGGCATCGGACATATCCAGCTGGTAGATATTGGCAATCTTGCCGTTACGCCCACCCTCGCCTTTCAGCGGACGAATGACAAAGATGCCGCTGGCGTTGGAGGTGGTCATGTCGATGCCTTCAGCATTACCAAGGGCTTCAGTCAGGGTCATGCCGCTAAAGTCCATTTTCAGGGTGCTCTGTTTCTTCACTTCACCCATCACAAACACTTTCAGATCATCATTACGCGGCACGTAGAGAATATCGCCAGGATAAAGCAGTCGATTCTGATTGAGGTCGCCGTTTTGCATCAGCGCCTGCAATGAAATGCGTTCTTCACGACCATTGTGTGTTAACACCACGTTGCGCCAGTCAGCGGTGTCGGTCAGGCCACCTGCGGCGTTGATGGCGTCGAGAATGGTCAGTGGCACGTTGGTGATCGCCTGTTGGCCGGATTTATTCACCTGGCCGGAGATATAGGCTTTTTGCGAGCGGAAGGCGGCGATATTAACGTCCACCTGCGGGTCAGCGATGTACGTCGCTAAGCGCCCGGTAATATCACTGCGGATTTCAGCGAGCGTTTTCCCCACCACGTGAACTTTGCCGATATACGGATAAAACATAGTGCCGTCAGGCTGTACCCAGTTGCCGGTGTCGCTGGAGCTGCGGTACTGACCGGCTGGCGTGGTGAGTTCCGGGTGATCCCAGACAGTGACATTAAGAACGTCCCCCGGCCCGACGCGATACTGGTAATTCGCGATCTCACTTTCCAGCGTCATATTGGGGCGCGCTACGTTGGGTCGTGGGCGTAATTGATCAATCAGGCGCGGGGTCAACGGATAAACATTCACCATTTTGTCGAGATCGAAATCAGCGTCCTGCTGTTTGATGACGTCTTTACCCATCGTCGACATATTGCTGCCCGGAAGTACTGTGCAACCGCTTATCAAGGTTACTGACACCAATAATGGCATCAATTTCATTTTGGATTTCATCATTGTTTATTTATCACTTTGGCAGAGTAATTATCCTGTGCACTATTAATAGCAATGTCGCCATGCACATTTACCTTGCAGTTAATTGAATAAAAATTTAACTGGCATCAGTCCTAAAAAAATTGATTTCATCCGCAGGCTATTGACAGAATAATTCAGACTGGTCTTTCAGGCATCCAGACACGCTACCGCCCCTGGCTTTTTAGCTACCAATACACTGATTTAGTTTAATTTTTAAAACCCTCTCAACATGCAGTCGTTGATGAGAAAGGGTTATTACGGAAATTAACTTCCGAATATAAGGTGACATTATGGTAATTGAATATTGGCTCTCCAATAATGCAGGAGGAAGTGTTACAGCTAACGGAATAGCAGGCAAGGTAACAATTCGGTAATTGGCTATTTTTAAGAATTATATTAAGTGTCATTCAATATGGTTTTTAGGAGTTTCTTTAGGTTGACAATATTTAATATAGTGTCTCCACATGCGATATTTCTTAAATAATGTTTTATTATTACCACTTTTAATTCAGGGATAATGTGAGGTTATAAACCTCAAATAATGTGAGATAAATAGTGCCGCAACATTGCATTTTTGCCCTGATTTATCCATGATCGAATTGTGACATTTGTCATACAACGAATAGGTTTTGTACTTACTATGGAATGGATTGCCGATCCGTCTATCTGGGCCGGGTTAATCACGCTGATTGTGATCGAACTGGTCCTCGGCATTGATAACCTGGTCTTTATTGCCATCCTCGCCGAAAAACTACCGCCGAAGCAGCGCGACCGCGCACGGGTTACCGGGCTGCTGCTGGCGATGTTAATGCGCCTGTTACTGCTGGCGTCAATCTCCTGGCTGGTCACCCTGACACAACCGCTATTCAGCTTTCGCTCGTTTACCTTTAGCGCCCGCGACTTAATCATGCTGTTTGGTGGTTTCTTCCTGCTGTTCAAAGCCACGATGGAGCTGAACGAACGGCTGGAGGGGAAAGACAGCAATAACCCCACGCAACGCAAAGGTGCGAAGTTCTGGGGGGTGGTGACACAAATTGTGGTACTGGACGCCATCTTCTCACTCGACTCGGTGATTACCGCCGTCGGGATGGTCGACCATTTACTGGTCATGATGGCCGCCGTGGTTATCGCTATCAGCCTGATGTTGATGGCCAGCAAGCCGTTAACGCAATTTGTTAACAGTCACCCGACCATCGTTATTCTCTGCTTAAGCTTCCTGTTGATGATTGGCTTTAGCCTGGTGGCAGAAGGTTTCGGCTTCGTCATTCCGAAAGGCTACCTGTACGCTGCCATTGGTTTCTCGGTGATGATCGAGGCGCTCAATCAGTTGGCTATCTTTAACCGTCGACGTTTTCTTTCCGCTAACCAGACACTGCGCCAGCGGACTACCGAAGCGGTAATGCGCCTGCTTAGCGGGCAAAAAGAAGATGCGGAACTGGACGCCGAAACCGCGTCCATGCTGGTGGATCATGGTAACCAGCAGATCTTTAATCCGCAGGAACGGCGGATGATTGAGCGGGTACTTAATCTTAATCAGCGTACCGTCAGCAGCATTATGACGTCGCGCCACGATATTGAGCATATCGATCTCAACGCGCCGGAAGAAGAAATCCGCCAGTTGCTGGAGCGAAATCAGCATACGCGGGTGGTGGTTACCGACGGTGATGACGCAGAAGATTTGCTCGGTGTTGTTCACGTTATCGACCTGCTACAACAGTCTCTGCGCGGCGAACCGCTCAACCTGCGGGTGTTGATTCGCCAGCCGCTGGTGTTCCCGGAAACCTTGCCGTTGTTACCTGCCCTGGAGCAGTTCCGTAATGCCCGCACGCACTTTGCTTTTGTAGTGGATGAGTTTGGCTCGGTGGAAGGGATTGTGACATTAAGTGACGTCACTGAAACCATTGCCGGTAACTTACCGAACGAAGTGGAAGAGATCGACGCCCGCCATGATATTCAGAAAAATGCGGACGGTTCCTGGACGGCGAATGGTCATATGCCGCTGGAGGATCTGGTGCAATATGTGCCGCTGCCGCTGGATGAAAAACGTGAATATCACACCATTGCCGGGCTATTGATGGAATATTTGCAGCGTATTCCAAAACCTGGCGAAGAAGTTCAGGTGGGGGATTATTTGCTTAAAACGTTGCAGGTGGAAAGCCATCGCGTGCAGAAGGTGCAGATTATTCCGCTGCATAAGGATGGCGAGATGGAATACGAGGTGTGATGGTATCGGCCATTTTACCCAATGCTGCGTAACGCCTTATAACTTCAGCAATGAAGCGTTGTCTGTGGTACATGGACATCACAGCGGGGGTGTGGGTCCGGCTGTAAATCGCCGAATCGTTTCCTGTAGGCCGGGGCAGCCCACATGGATGTGGGCTGAGGGCGCGTTTTACAGGGATGTTACCTCGCGCCCGTACCCGATAGCCGAAAGGAATAAGATGAGGGAACCGCGCCAGCGGCGATTTATCGCCGGGAGCCCGGGTTGCCAGGGTGGTGGCGATTGAGCCACCCTGGCACGTTCACCGGCTTGAGCGTTCCATAGTAACGAGGAACATCAAGTGAACGGAACAGCCTTCGATCTTACATATTCAGAATATAATGGTGCCGCCACGAACGCCTGATGCGACGCTTTACGCGTCTTATCAGGCCTACAGGACAGGTCACCTGGTAACCTACATCTTCTCCAGCAACTTCTTCACATCTTTGCCATTGCGGGAATCTTTATTCCGCTCGGCCCAGTCATTCAGGCGACGTTTCGCTTCGTCCTGTAGATGTTTGCGCAGTAACTGATCCACTTGCAGACTGTAATTGAGTTGCTGCCAGTTGCCATAAACCCGCAGCGGTACTGGCGTTTCTTTGAGGAAATCAATCAGTTTGCTTTCCCCGTTCCAGCCACCCACGACCCGAATATCAAACTGGGTGTCGCAGGTTTGATCTGCCAGATTCAACATACCTTCCCCTGTAAGCGCCAGCACAGGCGATTGACCTTGCATGTCGTTTAACGTCACGACGCCATCCTTCAACGTCAAATCGGTGGTAAAGCGGTCAAGACGCGTTACGTTATCGAAGTTTTCAGCGGCCTTCACATCACCACCATTACGTTCTACCGCTTGCTGAATCATCTGCTGGAAGTTCATCCCTTCCATGCGCGTGTCGGTCATTTCGACATGTGCCTGTCCTTGCCAGTTGTGGCGGAATGCGTCGGCATCTATGTCAGCACCGGAGAAATCACCAGCCAGTGACATTTTTCCGGTCAACGAAATCGGATAGTTAAACGCCTTCAGAATGGTACCAATCTCAACGTTTTCCAGCCGTGGCTGGAAGTTTATCCGCGGATTTATTGATGTCGCGTCCAGCGTGCCCGGCAGTGAAACCTGTCCACCGTTAAGTTTGCCCTGCAGTTGAGTAATTTCCAGCAGACCCGACTTGTTGGTCATTTGCGTGGCAACATCTGTAAAATTCATTCCGCGCCAGCGCACGTTACTGGCCTGCAACAAAATATCAGCCGTAAAGCCTTGCAGTCCCTGATAGGCCGGTTCATCAATACGCGAAGAAATGACCGGGCGCGGCAACGTTGATTGGCTCTGCCCTTGCTGCGCGGTACCGTTTTCACCGTTCGCTGTTTCATTAAGCGGGATGAGGTTGTCAAGATTCAGTTGCGGAAATTGCAGTCTCAGCTGCCATTCCGGTTGCTCTGTCAGCGTGACCTGTGCTTGCCCGCTCAGCGTACTGTCATTGGCGGTCAAACTAATTTGGTTAAATGAAAGGCGTTTATGTGACTCCTGCCACTGGGCCTGGAAACTCCCCTGCCCCTGAATACCTTGTTTTGGTAAATCTGCACCCTGCAACTGCCAGTTAACTTGTTCAATAGCCGCCGTTAAATCATGCGGATAATCAGAAGCATCTACCGTACCGTTAAGGGATATCGTGAGATCGCGCTGATCGCGATTAATCCGCCCGGAGAACTCAAATGAGCCACGATGTTGGGGATCTTGTTCCATTTGCAGGCGGATATTGCGGATTGTCACCTGCTCGTCATCTTCATGCTGGAACACCAGCACGCTGTCCGCCACCTTAAGACTGGATATATCAAACGACCATCCGCGATCGTCTGACAGATCCGGCAAGGTATTGTCGCGTGGTGCAACCGGGGCATCTTCACTGCGTACCGCTTCCGTCTGCGGCGTCAGTTGGATCACTGCCCCTTTTAGCATCACCTGCTTAACGCTCAGTTGATGACTCAGCAGTGGTAAAAGCGCCACGTCCAGACGCATGTTGTCTGCGCGAACCAGTGGCTGGCTCGCGCCCTGGGCGGTGAGAGACATTCGCCCGGAGAGGATACTAAGTTGCGGCCAGACGTGCCAACGCAGTGGCCCGTCGAGCTGCAATTGATAACCGCTACGTGCAGCAACTTGCTTGACCATATAGTCGCGGAAATCATTCGGATTCACCAGCAACACTAACGCAGATAACCCGGCCACCAGCACGACCAGGAGTATCATCAGCGTCGTCAGAAATCGTCTCATGGTATCCTCAATGGGCCTGAATTAGTCTTTATCGATTCGGCTGGCTACCGCGCCCTGCTGGTTGCGATATTTCGCATCTTCACGGCGGTTGTAAGGTCGCGCCGCCGGGCCGGAAAGCGGCTCAAAGCTCAGCGCACCAATTAACATGCCCGGACGCAGCGCCAGCGGCAGCTTACCGGAGTTGTAGAACTCCAGCACAATACAGCCAGACCAGCCCGGATCGATACGGTGCGCGGTGACGTGCACCATAAGCCCCAGACGCGCCAGTGAGGAACGACCGTCCAGCCATCCCACCAGATCGGCTGGCAGCGTCACCGACTCCAGCGTCACCGCCAGCGCCAGCTCTCCTGGGTGAAGATAAAACGCCTCGCTTTCATCGAGTACGATCTCATCGCTCATCACGCGGTCAAGCGCGGCGCTCACTTCATCTTTGGGACCGCTCAGATCGATAAACGCTGCCGTGTGACCACGGAAGGTACGAAATTTATTGCCCAGGCGCACATCCACCGTCGCGCCATTAATACGCTCCACTGGCGGACGTGGGTTGATCGACAAACGGCCTTCATCAAGCCAGGCTTCAATATCTCGGTCACACAGACGCATGGCATTTTCTCCTTTCGTGCATCACTCCCTTAACGCCAATTACGTCAAGGGCATACCAGGTTATCACTGAACGGTACACAATTTATCAAGCTTATTCAAAGAACTGACTTATTTTCGCTTTCAATATATCGATGGCGATGCGGTTTTTCCCGCCGCGCGGCACGATAATGTCCGCATATTGTTTAGAAGGCTCAATGAATTGCAGGAACATCGGGCGCACGGTTTTTTGATATTGCGCCATCACTGAATCCATTGAACGCCCACGCTCGTTAACGTCACGCTTGATGCGGCGCATCAGGCAGATATCCAGCGGGGTATCAACGAAAATTGAGAAGTTAAGTTCATCACGCAAACGCGCATCCGTCAGCAGCAAAATGCCTTCGAGAATGATGACTTTCTTCGGCTCAACCGTCACCGTTTCTTTCATACGCGTATGTTCAACATAGCTGTAAACCGGCAGGTCAATGGCCGAGCCGCGTTTCAATGCTTGTAAATGCTCAAGCAGCAGGCTGTGATCCATCGCGCTGGGATGGTCGTAGTTGGTCTTAACGCGTTCTTCCATCGACAGATGGCTTTGATCTTTGTAATAGCAGTCTTCGGGAATTACGCCGATGTGTTCATCACCGACTTGCTCACGTAATTCACGATAAAGGGTACTGGCAATAAGACTCTTGCCGGAAGCCGATGCGCCAGCGATACCGATAATGACGCACTGATGAGACTGATCAGTCATATATTTAGCGACCTGATTAACCTGGATGTTAGGAAGGGGGCGACGAAGCGCCAAACGCGGCAATTATAGGGATTTCATCCGCCTGATACCAGTCGAATAGCGTTGCCGCGCGCTCAGAGTAATTGTTGACGAATAATTCCCGGTGGCAAATTACGTTGTTCAGTTTTAATGCAAGGTAAAAATTGTTATACGAAGTTGCGCAAATTATCCGCCTTTACGTCACTTTATGAGCAATTCGCATATAAAATGTAAAACTTTTGTACTAGCATAAACACAGAAACGAATACTGGCGACCTGGTCTTGCGGATAAAGCGGTAATGAGCAAACAATCACAGCATGTATTAATTGCCCTGCCCCACCCGCTGCTTCACCTGGTCAGTTTAGGTTTAGTCTCGTTTATCTTTACCCTTTTCTCGCTTGAGCTTTCGCAGTTTGGCACCCAACTCGCCCCATTGTGGTTCCCGACGTCCATCATGATGGTGGCGTTTTATCGCCATGCCGGGCGCATGTGGCCGGGGATTGCGCTGAGCTGCTCGCTGGGAAATATCGCCGCATCCATCCTGCTTTTTTCCACCAGCTCGCTGAACATGACCTGGACGACCATCAATATTGTTGAAGCCGTGGTCGGGGCAGTGCTACTGCGTAAATTGCTGCCGTGGTATAACCCATTGCAAAATCTGGCTGACTGGCTGCGTCTGGCACTCGGCAGCGCCATTGTTCCGCCTCTGTTGGGGGGTGTTCTGGTTGTCCTGCTGACGCCCGGAGACGATCCTCTCAGGGCATTTTTGATATGGGTACTTTCAGAATCCATCGGCGCACTGGCACTGGTGCCGCTGGGGTTGTTATTTAAACCACACTATCTGCTGCGCCATCGCAACCCACGGTTGCTTTTTGAGTCGCTGCTCACGTTAGCCATCACACTGACGTTAAGCTGGCTTTCGATGCTGTATCTGCCGTGGCCTTTTACTTTCATTATTGTGCTGTTGATGTGGAGCGCCGTGCGCCTGCCACGAATGGAAGCCTTTTTGATCTTCCTTACCACGGTGATGATGGTGTCACTGATGATGGCCGCTGATCCCTCCCTGCTTGCTACGCCGCGTACATACCTGATGAGCCATATGCCGTGGCTACCGTTTTTGCTGATCCTGCTGCCCGCCAACATCATGACCATGGTGATGTATGCCTTTCGTGCGGAACGCAAACACATTTCCGAAAGCGAAACCCGTTTTCGTAACGCGATGGAATATTCCGCCATCGGCATGGCATTAGTGGGCACCGAAGGGCAATGGCTGCAATCCAACAAAGCACTCTGCCAGTTTCTCGGTTACAGTCAGGAAGAACTGCGCGGACTCACCTTTCAGCAACTGACCTGGCCGGAGGATCTCAATAAAGATCTGCAACAGGTTGAAAAGCTGATCAGCGGTGAAATAAACACCTATTCAATGGAAAAACGCTACTACAACCGCAATGGCGATGTTGTCTGGGCGTTGCTTGCCGTCTCACTGGTACGCCACACGGATGGCACGCCGCTCTATTTTATCGCTCAGATTGAAGACATTAACGAGCTAAAACGCACCGAACAGGTGAATCAGCAACTGATGGAGCGCATCACGCTGGCTAACGAAGCGGGCGGGATTGGCATCTGGGAGTGGGAGCTAAAGCCGAATATTTTTAGCTGGGATAAGCGGATGTTCGAGCTGTATGAAATTCCTCCGCATATCAAACCGAACTGGCAGGTGTGGTACGAGTGCGTGCTGCCGGAAGATCGCCAGCACGCCGAAAAAGTGATTCGCGATTCATTGCAATCACGCTCTCCCTTTAAACTGGAATTTCGCATTACCGTGAAAGACGGCATTCGCCATATCCGCGCCCTCGCTAACCGGGTACTGAATAAAGAAGGCGAAGTCGAACGCCTGCTCGGCATTAATATGGATATGACCGAAGTGAAACAGCTTAACGAGGCATTGTTTCAGGAAAAAGAGCGCCTGCACATTACGCTGGACTCCATCGGTGAAGCCGTGGTCTGTATTGATATGGCGATGAAAATTACCTTTATGAATCCGGTGGCGGAGAAGATGAGCGGCTGGACGCAGGAAGAAGCATTAGGTGTTCCGCTCCTGACGGTGTTGCATATTACTTTTGGCGACAACGGACCATTAATGGAGAACATTTACAGTGCCGACACCTCACGTTCCGCGATTGAACAAGATGTGGTGTTGCACTGTCGGAGCGGCGGCAGCTACGACGTGCATTATAGTATTACGCCGTTAAGTACTCTGGACGGCAGCAATATAGGCTCGGTTCTGGTGATTCAGGACGTCACCGAATCACGCAAAATGCTGCGCCAGCTGAGCTACAGCGCCTCCCATGATGCACTGACGCATCTCGCCAATCGCGCCAGTTTTGAGAAGCAACTGCGTATCCTGCTGCAAACGGTAAACAATACACATCAGCGACATGCACTGGTGTTTATCGATCTTGATCGCTTTAAAGCGGTGAATGACAGCGCCGGGCACGCCGCTGGCGACGCTTTGTTGCGCGAACTGGCGTCATTGATGCTGAGTATGCTGCGCTCCAGCGACGTGCTGGCGCGACTCGGTGGCGATGAATTTGGTCTGCTGCTGCCAGACTGTAATGTCGAAAGTGCGCGTTTTATCGCTACACGCATTATCAGCGCCGTTAATGACTATCACTTTATCTGGGAAGGACGAGTACATCGGGTAGGTGCCAGTGCCGGGATTACCTTGATTGATGACAACAATCATCAGGCAGCTGAAGTGATGTCGCAGGCTGATATCGCCTGTTATGCCTCCAAAAATGGTGGACGGGGCCGGGTGACGATTTACGAACCGCAGCAAGCTGCCACACATAGCGAACGGGCGGCGATATCGCTTGATGAACAGTGGCGGATGATTAAAGAAAATCAGTTGATGATGATCGCCCACGGTGTCGCTTCGCCGCGGATCCCGGAAGCACGTAATTTGTGGCTGATTTCACTTAAGCTCTGGAGTTGCGAAGGCGAGATTATTGATGAACAAACATTTCGTCGTAGCTTCAGCGATCCGGCACTTAGCCATGCTCTTGACCGACGGGTATTCCACGATTTTTTCCAGCAGGCCGCAAAAGCTATTGCCAGTAAAGGCTTAAGTATCGCCCTCCCCCTTTCCGTTGCCGGTTTGAGTAGCGCCACGCTGGTGAATGAACTAATTGAGCAGCTGGAAAATAGCCCTCTACCACCACGGTTATTACATCTGATTATTCCGGCAGACGCGATTTTAGATCACGCAGAAAGCGTGCAAAAACTGCGGCTGGCGGGATGTCGGATCGTATTCAGTCAGGTGGGCCGCGATCTGCAAATCTTCAACTCGCTGAAAGCAAATATGGCAGATTACCTGCTACTTGATGGTGAGTTATGCGCCAACGTGCAGGGAAATTTGATGGATGAGATGCTGATTACGATCATTCAGGGGCACGCTCAGCGGCTCGGGATGAAGACCATCGCCGGGCCAGTAGTTTTACCCCTGGTGATGGATACGCTTTCTGGCATCGGCGTCGATCTGATTTATGGCGATGTGATTGCCGATGCCCAACCGCTGGATTTGCTGGTGAATAGCAGTTATTTCGCGATTAACTAAGGCGTGCTTCCCCATCGCCTGATGCGGCGTATCAGGCCTACAATTCGTCCGTTCCGTCTGGTTGCCAGCCTTCCGTATACCAGATATGCAACAGCGCATAAGAACGCCAGGGCTTCCAGCGTTCGGCATAACGGCGGATTTGTGCCGGTGTCATTCCCGGAAATCGCTGTTTAATCAGATAATCATCCGGCAGGAAAACATCTTTCGCCTGCCAGCCACGTAAGGCGAAATAATTCGCCGTCCAGCGCCCGATACCCGGAAAAGTTTGCAGCATTTTCATCGCCTGCTCCACATCGCCCGGAATTGTCATTGATAAGGTGCCCTCCAGCGCCGCATTTGCCAGATGAATCAGTGCCTCTGCCCGTTTCAACGGCATACCTAACGCTTTTAATGCCTGCGGGTCGGCTGCTGCCAGCCGCTGAGGCGTGGGGAAGCAGACATAATCCGGAAAATCATCCAGCCGTTCGCCATAAAGCTGTGCCACTCTGGCGGTCAATTTTGCCGCCATCGCCACGCTCACCAGTTGGCCTAAAATCGCCCGCACGCCCTGCTCAAAAGCATCAACACAACCAGGTAAACGCAATCCGGGCCGCGCCGCGCCTAACTTGCCCAACGCACCGTTAACAATCTGCGGGTTACATTGCAGATCAAACAGGCGGCTCATTTTCGCCAGACACTCTGCGGCAACAGGTTCTAAACCTGCACTTAAATTTATGTGCAGAGTATGGCGGGCTATATCCGGAATAGCAGTCACCACGCCGCGACATTCGCCCACCGCCAGACTACGGGCATAATAATCGTCAGCGACCGTTTCCACACCGTTCACCGCACGGGCGGCGAGAAATCCCAACATCCACGACCAGTCATACGGCGGCTGCCAGTTCAAGGTATACATCGCATCTCCTTGTTAATCCGCTTTCAGCATAAACGTTATTCAGACGCTACGCTTTGCTTTCATATTCCGGTTGTCGCGACGGCAACATTTCGCTAAAGTCACGCCCCTTCTTCACCGGCATGGGGATTATTTCGTGTTTATTGGTTTTGATTACGGTACAGCAAACTGTTCAGTGGCGGTCATGCGCGACGGTAAGCCGCAATTACTGAAAATGGAAAACGACAGCACGCTGCTGCCTTCAATGCTTTGCGCGCCAACGCGTGAAGCGGTAAGCGAATGGCTGTACCGCCATCATGATGTTTCGGCAGACGACGATGAAACGCAGGCGCTGTTGCGTCGGGCGATTCGTTATAACCGCGAAGAAGATATCGATGTTACGGCGAAAAGCGTGCAGTTCGGTCTTTCCTCACTGGCACAGTACATTGATGATCCAGAAGAAGTGTGGTTTGTGAAATCACCAAAATCGTTCCTCGGTGCCAGCGGCTTAAAACCGCAGCAGGTAGCGCTGTTTGAGGATCTGGTCTGCGCAATGATGTTGCACATTCGCCAGCAGGCGCAGGCACAGCTGCCAGAAGCGATTACTCAGGCGGTGATTGGTCGCCCTATCAACTTCCAGGGGCTGGGCGGCGATGAAGCAAACACCCAGGCGCAGGGGATTCTGGAACGCGCGGCGAAGCGTGCCGGGTTTAAGGATGTGGTATTCCAGTACGAGCCGGTCGCGGCTGGGCTGGATTACGAAGCCACCTTGCAGGAAGAAAAACGGGTGCTGGTGGTGGATATCGGCGGTGGTACGACTGACTGTTCATTGCTGCTGATGGGGCCGCAGTGGCGTTCGCGTCTCGATCGTGAAGCCAGCCTGCTGGGTCACAGTGGTTGCCGTATTGGCGGTAACGATCTGGATATCGCACTGGCGTTTAAAAACCTGATGCCGTTACTGGGCATGGGTGGCGAAACCGAAAAAGGCATCGCCCTGCCGATTCTGCCGTGGTGGAATGCGGTTGCCATCAACGACGTACCTGCGCAAAGTGATTTCTACAGTAGTGCCAACGGTCGTCTGCTTAACGATCTGGTACGCGATGCCCGCGAACCGGAAAAAGTGGCCCTGTTACAGAAAGTCTGGCGTCAGCGTTTAAGCTATCGCCTGGTACGTAGCGCAGAAGAGAGCAAAATTGCGCTTTCAAGCGTAGCGGAAACCCGCGCCTCACTGCCGTTTATCAGCGATGAACTGGCTACGCTGATTAGCCAGCAAGGGCTGGAAAGCGCCCTCAACCAGCCACTGGCGCGGATTCTGGAACAGGTGCAACTGGCGCTGGATAACGCCCAAGAAAAACCGGATGTTATCTATCTGACCGGCGGTAGCGCCCGTTCACCGCTGATTAAAAAAGCGCTGACAGAACAGTTGCCGGGCATTCCGATTGCAGGTGGCGATGACTTTGGCTCCGTCACCGCCGGGCTGGCACGCTGGGCGGAAGTGGTGTTTCGTTAATTGAAAACTGGCTCAGCAACGGCTTAAATCAGCCTGCGCCTGAGCCAGTTTTTCTGCCGCCTGACGTAACGGTTCCATCAACGGCATGGTCCGTGCTGGAGCATGAAGGCGGAATCGCTGCAACTCTGTCGCACCGACAGTCAGCGCCGATTCCAGCCGATGTCGTTTGGCGGCCATTTTTGCCATTACCGCTTGTCTGTCTGCAGGCGTTACCGCTTCGTTCGGCCTGAAAACAAAACGGCGTTCGCAACTCGCTTTCCAGTCGATAACCGCCTGGGTCAGATGATCACCAAAACCTTTCACTTGCTTAACGCTCCGTCGGGTAACGTCTGCCGCCGTTTCAATACCAAAGGACCGTAACGCCGCTTTACGCGCAGGGCCAACGCCGGGAATAGAGGCAACATCAATAAAAAATCCCTCCAGAAACTTCTGCTTCTGCCGTTCCCTTGCGGTGTCCTGAAGTGCTGCCAGAGCGCGTTTCTCTTCTTCCGGTAACCCGAGAATTTCGTCCTTCATTTTTTCGAGCATCGCCCGTTTGGCGATAAAACCTTCCAGCCCGCCCAACTGTTGGATCTGGCTGACTAAATGGTCATAGTCCATTTTCGCGCGATTAAATGCCTCACGGCGTTGCTGGATTTCTGCTTTATAAGCTTTGCTTGTCAGACTGCCAATAATCCAGATAGCCGCCAGCACAGGAACCAAAATGATATAACGCGGTTCTGCCTGAAGGCCGCAAAGCAACAGCGATAACGCTGACAGTGCGATCTCAATCAGAATGATGTATTCGCGCCGTAACAGGCCTAAAGGAAGCGGCCTGCCAGCAGCCTGGAAATGATCGGGTAATGGCAATTGCAATGCTGGCGGTGCTACTGACGCCATCACCATCGCCCAGACTTTCGCCAGCACAAAATCACCGCTGGTGGTAATGACCTCTTCGCCGAGATCAATAAAATAGATAACGCCTTGATTATCCAGCGCACACCACGGGCAGTCAGTCAAATGACCGGGGTAAACATGCATTGCCGAAACGGTACATTTCTTTAACTGTTGGCGTAGTAAATCAAGTGCCGCTACCCACGCTTTTGCCGTCGGACGCCCGGTTGCCACGCCACTTTCCGTGAATGCCTGCTGAAACATGGCTTCAACATCACCCGGTAACATCGACAGCGGAATAGATCGTGGCGGCGGTTTTAAACCACGTCGCTGATTATCTGACGCGTAGGCATAACGGAAATGGGCAATATCCGTCTCCAGTGCATTACCCGCATCAGAGATAAGCGGTACACCGGAATAAGGATGCCGCCCACCAAACAAGACATGAAAAATCAGCAACGCAAGGCCAAAATTATCGTGATTCGCGGTGCGTTCAAAGCCGACAAATGATGGCAAGGTTTGTAGCTCTGGCGGCGTAAAATGCGACACGCCGACTTCGCATAAATGCAGTGTGCCATTGGCGTTAATCTGAAAGGAGTCGCTATCAATCAACACCACTTTGCTGTCACGGCCTACCATAAAGCTGTTCTGGTTTACGTCACCCACGACGTGCCCGTGCTCGTGAACCGTAGCAAAAGATGAAGCAATATTGCGTGCAACATAGAGTAGAAAATCCCACGCACAATGAGGGTAACGTTGACGACGATGTGCCGGGCTATAGATCATATGAATCGGTTCTTTACCAGAAACTTTTGGCATCATAAAACCGATAACCTTTCCGCCTCGTCCACCGTGAAGCGTTGCCTGCGGCCAGGCGACATAATTCAGCAACTGTGCGTCAGCTGTCGCAGCCATAAAGGCAAGTTTGTCCTGTTTTAAGGCGGGTGGCGGCGTGTGATAAATCTTGGCGACGCTATCGACAAACTCCTCGATATCATAAACCGCACCTTCACCACCTTTGCCCAGTTCACGCCCGAGAGTGGTCAATTCATCTGTCGATGTAAATACTTTTATATTTTTCTTCATAATGTTTCAAGGGCAGTCATATTATATTTCAATGAATAATAACACTGCCCATTATAATTATTTCTATATGGGAAGAGTCCACTCAAGAATAAAAATGATAATGTAATTTCATCAGGATACAATTCAATTCCAACCTGATAATGATTAACTTCCACAGGTTTTGCTAACTTTTACTACACAGAGATTCTGGAGAAAAAATGAAAAAGATATTACTTATGTTGAGTCTGCTATTTTTTACTACCGCGGGCTTTAGTGAAGTTTCGGATACGTTAGTGACGGGAGGTTATGATAAACAAGCGATGTCTGACGCCATTCAACATGCGCGGAAAGAAACTGATAAATTCATCGAGGTTATGAATAAAAAAGATGCCGATACTTTCGCGGTCAAAGCCCCGATAACCGATCACGGAAGAACAGAGCATTTCTGGCTTACGGATGTCACTTATTCTAACGGCATGTTTATTGGCGTAATAAGCAATGACCCTGGTATTGTTACAAACGTAGAATATGGTCAGGAGTGGAAAATCAAGAAAGAAGATATTTCAGACTGGATGTATACGCGCGGGGATAAAATTTACGGCGGTTATACCATTGATCCTTTATTGGTCACCTATCCAAAAGAAGAAGCCGACGAGCTAAGAGCAAAATTAGTTCGCTAACCAGCCATTATATTAATTGCTTAAACTGGCGGTTGAACTGTTGTCTTCAACCGCCATGCGATGTTCATTCTGTCCACAGCGCCAGTGCCAACGTTTTATCATCATCGGTACGCTCGTTTACCGCCGGGCCGGACAAAAACTGCTTTAACAATTCAGGTAATAAATCGAGTTGTTCCTGCGTTGCTGACGCCAGCCCATTGAAAAACGGGGTAAAGAAAGGCACATGGGGAGAATTATCCAGCATATTTAACGCCAGCCGCTGGATACCATCCGTAAATGCTGCAACTTTGTGCGCACGCTCAGTGCTGGTGAAAGTTTCCAGTCTGGAAACCGCATCTTCATCGGTAATGAAGTGCGTCATGTTGGCATATTCACCCACCATCGGCGTGAGCGGCAGTTGCAGACCGTGCCCCAAATCTACCACCATGCCGCCATCGCCAATCTGCATAATCAAGGTGCCGTCAGGCGATGAAATCAGTCCCAGAAATGTGCAGGCAAAATCGCGAACCTCTAATTCTTTTGCCTCTGCCTCGGCAAAAAGTCGCTGACGAATGGTCAGCACAATATCCGTGGCGAGGACATCATTAAGCCCCAATTCCCCGCCCTGCACTTTTTGCGACATATAAGCCATCGCTTCATTGACGGCGAGCATCGCGCCTTCGCCACCCTGCGAGACACTGCCTGCGCCATCAGCGACAAATACCGACAATAATGGCTGCTGGTCATTTAACCAGGCAACCTGCATCTGGCAGGCATCCTGGCAAGGCAAGTCCGCGCTGATGTGCGACGTTCCAACGGTTGATGCATAGACCAGACGCCAGCTCACACTGACGTCCAGCCTTTTGGCGCTTCCAGCACAACTTCCGTTCCCGGCGTGGAGTGGGAAACCGAACGCAGCGAACTGGATAACCAGCTAAACAGTTCACGGAATTGTAATCCCTGCAGTGGCAAAGGCTGACGAACGCTGATTTGTGCCAAAGTCTTCATATCCGCCCCCTGAACACCGATGGAAAAGAAGGCAAACTTCTTATCTTCTTCCCCCTGAAACACTTTGTTGGCGGCAGCCTGCCACTCATCGGTTGGAGCGCCATCGGTGATCAGGAAAATCCACGGGCGATAATAGGAAATACCATTGGCGCGATACTCACGTTTGCGCTCCTCAACCATATCCAGGGCTTTGGTAATGGCGGCCCCCATTGGTGTATCGCCCTGGGCAAACAGGATGGGCGGGAAAAAATTAGCGGCGCTGGTAAAGGGTTGTTCCACATGCACCGGGCCGAACGTCACAATACCGAGTTCCACTCTTTTTAAGGCCAGCGAATCGGCAAGCAGCTCATCGCGAAAGGTAACCAATCCGGCGTTAAGTTCATTAATGGGTCTACCGTTCATAGAACCAGAAACATCCAGCAGCAAAATGCAGGGGCAACGTGGTTCCGGGTTACTGGCAAAATCGCTGGTGGCAAACGTGATTTGTTCGCTCATAAGAAATCCTTTCTTAGAGAATTATTGAGGTCCGGTATCATACCGACTGCAACAATGAAATATGAGCAGGCAAAGCAACTTTCAGAATTAGGCCCGGCGGCGCAGAAAATTTTGCTATTCGCCTCGCAAGAACGGAGAGCCGTCGATTGACACTAAGGGCGGAGTGACATAATTTCAGGAGTGAGGGTTAGGGAGAGGTTTCCCCCTCCCCCTGGTGTTCTTAGTAAGCCTGGAAGCTAATCACTAAGAGTATCACCAGTATGATGACGTGCTTCATCATAACCCTTTCCTTATTAAAAGCCCTCTTCTCCGGGAGAGGGTTTCCCGTTTCAGCGTCCCGCTGAAATCGTCGGCTTACCTCCTTTCGCCCTGAATGCAGTCTATCGCTAACGCGTGAACAAAATAGTTTCCTCTGTGATTATTGCGTAACGACTCGCAAAGAATATTTGCTGGCAGGATCGCAGACTGCAAAGCCTGCAGATTGACAATCTTATCGTGAAGGCATAATTTCAGGAGTGAGGGTAGAGCGGGGTTTCCCCCGCCCTGGTAGTCTTAGTAAGCGGGGAAGCTTATGACTAAGAGCACCACGATGATGAGTAGCTTCATCATGACCCTTTCCTTATTTAAGGCCCCTTCCTCGGGAGGGGCTTTCCCGTTTCAGCGTCCCGCTGAAATCGTCGACTTACCTCCTTTCGCCCTGTATGCAGTCTATCGCTGACTTGCGGATAAAATAGTTTCCAGTGTGATTATTGCGTAACGTCTCGCAAAGAATATTTGCTGGCAGGATCGCAGACTGCAAAGCCTGCAGATTGACAATCTTATCGTGAAGGCATACTTTCAGGAGTGAGGGTAGAGCGGGGTTTCCCCCGCCCTGGTAGTCTTAGTATGCTGGGTAGCTAATCACTAAGAGCACCACGATGATGATCCACTTCATCATGACCCTTTCCTTATTTAAGGCCCCTTCCTCGGGAGGGGCTTTCCCGTTTCAGCGTCCCGCTGAAATCATCGGCTTACCTCCTTTCGCCATGCACGTAGTCTATCGCTAACGCGTAGATAAAATAGTTTCATGTGTTATTACTGGATGCGTGCTCGCAAATGTGCCCGCCATTCAGACGATTCCCGATAGTGTTTCATAATTCCTCCATTTTTCTCCCTTATTGGCTGGCTACACTAGTATCATTCCGCGAAACGTTTCAGGAAGAGAAACTCTTAACGATGAAAGGTAGTTATAAATCCCGTTGGGTAATCGTAATCGTGGTGGTTATCGCCGCCATCGCTGCATTCTGGTTCTGGCAAGGCCGCAATGACTCCCAGAGTGCAGCCCCAGGGGCGACGAAACAAGCGCAGCAATCGCCAGCGGGTGGTCGCCGTGGTATGCGTTCCGGCCCATTAGCCCCGGTTCAGGCGGCGACCGCCGTAGAACAGGCAGTTCCGCGTTACCTCACCGGGCTTGGCACCATTACCGCCGCTAATACTGTTACGGTGCGCAGCCGCGTGGACGGTCAACTGATGGCGTTGCATTTCCAGGAAGGCCAGCAGGTCAAAGCAGGCGATTTATTGGCAGAAATTGACCCCAGCCAGTTCAAAGTTGCATTAGCACAAGCCCAGGGCCAACTGGCAAAAGATAAAGCCACGCTTGCCAACGCCCGCCGTGACCTGGCGCGTTATCAACAACTGGTAAAAACCAATCTCGTATCTCGTCAGGAACTGGATGCCCAACAAGCGCTGGTCAGTGAAACCGAAGGCACCATTAAGGCTGATGAAGCAAGCGTCGCCAGCGCACAGCTGCAACTCGACTGGAGCCGCATCACCGCGCCAGTTGATGGTCGCGTTGGTCTCAAGCAGGTTGATGTTGGTAACCAAATCTCCAGTGGTGATACCACCGGGATTGTGGTGATCACCCAGACGCATCCTATCGATTTGCTCTTTACCCTGCCGGAAAGCGATATCGCTACCGTAGTACAGGCGCAAAAAACCGGAAAACCGCTGGTGGTAGAAGCCTGGGATCGCACCAACTCGAAGAAATTAAGTGAAGGCACGCTGTTAAGCCTCGATAACCAAATCGATGCCACTACCGGTACGATTAAAGTGAAAGCACGCTTTAATAATCAGGATGATGCGCTGTTTCCCAATCAGTTTGTTAACGCGCGTATGTTAGTCGACACCGAACAAAACGCCGTGGTGATCCCCACCGCCGCTCTGCAAATGGGCAACGAAGGCCATTTTGTCTGGGTGCTGAATAGCGAAAACAAGGTCAGCAAACATCTGGTGACGCCGGGCATTCAGGACAGTCAGAAAGTGGTGATCCGCGCAGGTATTTCTGCGGGCGACCGCGTAGTGACAGACGGCATTGATCGCCTGACCGAAGGGGCGAAAGTGGAAGTAGTGGAAGCCCAGAGCGCCACCACTCCGGAAGAGAAAGCCACCAGCCGCGAATACGCGAAAAAAGGAGCACGCTCCTGATGCAGGTGTTACCCCCGAGCAGCACAGGCGGCCCGTCGCGCCTGTTTATTATGCGTCCTGTCGCCACCACGCTGCTGATGGTGGCGATCTTACTCGCTGGGATTATCGGTTATAGAGCCCTGCCCGTTTCGGCGCTGCCGGAAGTGGACTATCCGACCATTCAGGTAGTCACGCTCTACCCAGGTGCGAGCCCGGATGTCATGACCTCTGCCGTTACCGCGCCGCTTGAACGCCAGTTTGGGCAGATGTCTGGCCTGAAACAGATGTCGTCGCAAAGTTCCGGCGGTGCGTCAGTTATCACCTTACAGTTCCAGCTAACATTACCGCTGGATGTCGCCGAGCAGGAAGTGCAGGCCGCGATTAACGCTGCGACCAACTTGTTGCCGAGCGATCTGCCTAACCCGCCGGTTTACAGCAAAGTGAACCCGGCAGATCCACCAATCATGACGCTCGCCGTCACCTCAACCGCCATGCCAATGACGCAAGTGGAAGATATGGTGGAAACCCGCGTCGCGCAGAAAATCTCGCAGATTTCCGGTGTCGGCCTGGTGACGCTTTCCGGCGGCCAGCGTCCGGCTGTTCGTGTCAAACTTAACGCTCAGGCGATTGCCGCCCTCGGCCTGACCAGCGAAACCGTGCGCACCGCTATTACCGGCGCTAACGTTAACTCGGCAAAAGGTAGCCTCGACGGCCCTTCCCGTGCGGTCACGCTTTCCGCGAACGACCAGATGCAATCCGCCGAAGAGTATCGCCAGCTGATCATCGCCTACCAGAACGGCGCGCCGATTCGTCTTGGCGATGTCGCAACCGTAGAACAAGGCGCAGAAAACAGCTGGCTCGGCGCGTGGGCGAACAAAGAACAGGCCATCGTGATGAATGTTCAGCGCCAGCCCGGTGCTAACATTATCTCCACCGCCGACAGCATCCGGCAGATGCTGCCACAACTCACCGAGAGTTTGCCGAAATCGGTAAAAGTGACGGTACTTTCTGACCGTACCACCAATATTCGCGCATCCGTCGATGATACTCAGTTTGAATTGATGATGGCTATCGCGCTGGTAGTCATGATTATCTACCTGTTTTTGCGTAATATTCCGGCGACTATCATTCCCGGCGTCGCAGTGCCGCTGTCGTTAATCGGCACCTTCGCGGTCATGGTGTTTCTCGATTTTTCAATCAATAACCTGACGCTGATGGCGTTAACTATCGCCACCGGATTTGTGGTCGATGACGCCATCGTGGTGATCGAAAACATTTCCCGCTATATCGAAAAAGGCGAAAAACCGTTGGCGGCGGCGCTCAAAGGCGCGGGTGAAATCGGCTTTACCATTATCTCGCTGACCTTCTCACTGATTGCAGTGTTGATCCCACTGCTATTTATGGGCGATATCGTCGGGCGACTGTTCCGCGAATTTGCTATTACTCTGGCAGTCGCGATTTTGATCTCAGCCGTGGTGTCGCTGACTCTGACGCCGATGATGTGCGCGCGGATGCTCAGCCAGGAGTCGCTGCGTAAACAGAATCGCTTCTCCCGAGCCTCGGAGAAAATGTTCGACAGGATAATCGCCGCCTATGGTCGTGGACTGGCGAAAGTGCTGAATCATCCGTGGCTGACCTTAAGCGTGGCACTCAGCACGCTGCTGCTTAGTGTTCTCTTGTGGGTATTCATTCCGAAAGGTTTCTTCCCGGTACAGGACAACGGCATTATTCAGGGCACTTTGCAGGCACCGCAATCCAGCTCCTTTGCCAATATGGCCCAGCGGCAACGCCAGGTCGCGGATGTGATTTTGCAGGATCCGGCAGTGCAAAGCCTGACCTCATTTGTTGGCGTTGATGGCACTAACCCGTCGCTGAACAGTGCGCGTTTGCAGATCAACCTCAAACCGTTGGATGAACGTGATGATCGGGTGCAAAAAGTCATCGCCCGTCTGCAAACGGCGGTGGATAAAGTGCCGGGCGTCGATCTCTTCCTGCAACCAACGCAGGACCTGACCATCGATACTCAGGTCAGCCGCACCCAGTACCAGTTTACCTTGCAGGCCACGTCACTGGATGCGCTCAGTACCTGGGTGCCACAGTTGATGGAAAAACTCCAGCAACTGCCACAGCTTTCTGATGTCTCCAGCGACTGGCAGGATCAAGGGCTGGTGGCGTATGTCAATGTTGATCGCGACAGCGCCAGCCGTCTGGGGATCAGCATGGCGGACGTCGATAACGCCCTGTACAACGCGTTTGGTCAGCGGCTGATTTCCACTATTTATACTCAGGCTAACCAGTATCGCGTGGTGCTGGAACACAACACTGAAAATACCCCAGGCCTCGCGGCGCTGGATACCATTCGCCTGACCAGCAGCGACGGCGGCGTGGTGCCGCTAAGCTCAATTGCCAAAATTGAGCAGCGTTTTGCGCCGCTCTCCATCAACCATCTGGATCAGTTCCCGGTAACGACTATCTCCTTTAACGTGCCGGATAACTATTCGCTGGGCGATGCGGTGCAGGCGATTATGGACACCGAAAAGACGCTGAATCTGCCGGTGGATATCACCACGCAGTTCCAGGGCAGCACCCTCGCTTTCCAGTCGGCGCTGGGCAGCACTGTCTGGCTGATTGTCGCGGCGGTGGTGGCGATGTATATCGTGCTCGGCATTCTGTACGAGAGCTTTATTCACCCGATCACCATTCTCTCGACGCTACCCACGGCAGGTGTTGGCGCACTGCTGGCGTTAATGATTGCCGGTAGCGAACTGGATGTGATTGCAATTATCGGCATTATTTTGCTGATCGGTATCGTGAAGAAGAACGCCATCATGATGATCGACTTCGCGCTGGCTGCTGAGCGCGAGCAAGGCATGTCGCCGCGCGATGCAATCTACCAGGCTTGTCTGTTGCGTTTTCGTCCGATCCTGATGACCACCCTGGCGGCTCTGCTTGGCGCGCTGCCGCTGATGTTAAGTACCGGGGTCGGCGCAGAACTGCGTCGTCCGTTAGGCATCGGCATGGTCGGCGGCCTGATTGTCAGCCAGGTGCTGACGCTGTTCACCACGCCGGTGATTTATCTGCTGTTCGACCGCCTGGCATTGTGGACCAAAAGTCGCTTTGCTCGCCATGAAGAGGAGGCGTAAGTGAAGTTTTTTGCCCTCTTCATTTACCGCCCGGTGGCGACGATTTTACTGTCGGTCGCCATTACCCTATGCGGCATACTGGGTTTCCGTATGCTGCCGGTCGCCCCGCTGCCGCAGGTCGATTTTCCGGTGATTATGGTTAGCGCCTCGCTGCCCGGTGCGTCGCCGGAGACAATGGCGTCTTCCGTTGCCACGCCGCTGGAACGCTCACTTGGGCGCATTGCCGGGGTCAGTGAAATGACCTCCAGCAGTTCGCTCGGCAGCACGCGTATTATTTTGCAGTTTGATTTTGACCGGGATATCAACGGTGCGGCGCGTGATGTGCAGGCGGCGATCAACGCCGCACAAAGTCTGCTGCCCAGTGGGATGCCCAGCCGCCCGACTTATCGCAAAGCGAACCCGTCGGATGCGCCAATTATGATCCTGACGCTAACCTCCGATACTTATTCGCAGGGTGAACTGTACGATTTCGCCTCGACGCAGCTGGCTCCGACGATTTCGCAAATCGACGGCGTCGGTGATGTCGATGTTGGCGGCAGCTCGCTGCCCGCCGTGCGCGTCGGGCTGAACCCGCAGGCGCTGTTTAATCAGGGCGTGTCGCTGGACGACGTACGCACTGCCATCAGCAATGCCAACGTGCGTAAACCGCAGGGGGTGCTGGAAGATGGCACTCACCGCTGGCAGATCCAGACCAATGATGAGCTAAAAACCGCCGCTGAATATCAGCCGTTGATTATTCATTACAACAACGGCGGCGCGGTTCGTCTGGGCGATGTGGCGACGGTGACCGACTCAGTGCAGGATGTGCGCAACGCCGGGATGACCAACGCCAAACCGGCTATTTTGCTGATGATCCGCAAGCTGCCGGAAGCCAATATTATCCAGACGGTTGACAGCATCCGGGCAAAATTACCGGAGTTGCAGGAGACCATTCCGGCGGCGATTGATCTGCAAATTGCCCAGGATCGCTCCCCCACCATTCGCGCCTCGCTGGAAGAAGTCGAGCAAACGCTGATTATCTCGGTGGCGCTGGTGATTCTGGTGGTCTTTTTATTCCTGCGCTCGGGTCGCGCCACTATTATTCCCGCCGTTGCGGTGCCGGTTTCGCTGATTGGTACGTTTGCGGCGATGTACCTGTGCGGTTTCAGTCTCAATAATCTTTCGTTAATGGCGCTCACCATTGCTACTGGTTTCGTGGTGGATGACGCCATCGTGGTGCTGGAAAACATTGCACGTCATCTGGAAGCGGGAATGAAACCGTTGCAAGCCGCACTGCAAGGTACTCGCGAAGTCGGTTTTACGGTGCTGTCGATGAGTCTGTCACTGGTGGCGGTGTTCCTGCCGCTGCTGTTGATGGGCGGATTGCCGGGCCGACTGTTACGCGAGTTTGCCGTGACGCTTTCTGTCGCCATTGGTATTTCGTTGCTGGTTTCCCTGACGCTAACGCCGATGATGTGTGGCTGGATGCTGAAAGCCAGCAAGCCGCGCGAGCAAAAGCGACTACGTGGTTTTGGTCGCATGTTGGTAGCCCTGCAACAAGGCTACGGCAAGTCACTGAAATGGGTGCTCAATCATACCCGTCTGGTGGGCGTGGTGCTGCTTGGCACCATTGCACTGAATATCTGGCTGTATATCTCGATCCCGAAAACCTTCTTCCCGGAGCAGGACACCGGCGTGTTGATGGGCGGGATACAGGCGGATCAGAGTATTTCGTTTCAGGCGATGCGCGGTAAGTTGCAGGATTTCATGAAAATTATCCGTGACGATCCAGCAGTGGATAATGTCACCGGATTTACCGGCGGTTCGCGGGTGAACAGCGGGATGATGTTTATCACCCTCAAGCCACGCGGCGAACGCAGCGAAACGGCGCAGCAAATTATCGACCGTCTGCGCGTGAAGCTGGCGAAAGAACCGGGGGCGAATCTGTTCCTGATGGCGGTACAGGATATTCGCGTTGGCGGACGTCAGTCGAACGCCAGCTATCAGTACACGTTACTGTCCGACGACCTGGCGGCACTGCGCGAATGGGAACCGAAAATCCGCAAAAAACTGGCGACATTGCCGGAACTGGCGGACGTGAACTCCGACCAGCAGGATAACGGCGCGGAGATGAATCTGGTTTACGACCGCGACACCATGGCACGGCTGGGAATCGACGTGCAAGCCGCCAACAGTCTGTTAAATAACGCCTTCGGTCAGCGGCAAATCTCGACCATTTACCAGCCGATGAACCAGTATAAAGTGGTGATGGAAGTGGATCCGCGCTATACCCAGGACATCAGCGCGCTGGAAAAAATGTTCGTTATCAATAACGAAGGAAAAGCGATCCCGCTGTCGTATTTCGCTAAATGGCAACCGGCGAATGCTCCGCTGTCGGTGAATCATCAGGGATTATCGGCAGCCTCGACCATCTCGTTCAACCTGCCGACCGGGAAATCGCTCTCGGACGCCAGTGCAGCGATCGATCGCGCAATGACCCAGCTTGGTGTGCCTTCGACGGTGCGCGGTAGTTTTGCCGGCACGGCGCAGGTGTTCCAGGAGACGATGAACTCGCAGGTGATCCTGATTATCGCCGCCATCGCCACGGTGTATATCGTGCTGGGTATCCTTTACGAGAGTTACGTACATCCGCTGACGATTCTCTCCACCCTGCCCTCGGCGGGCGTTGGAGCGCTGCTGGCGCTGGAACTGTTCAATGCCCCGTTCAGCCTAATCGCCCTGATAGGGATCATGCTATTAATCGGCATCGTAAAGAAAAACGCCATCATGATGGTCGATTTTGCGCTTGAAGCCCAACGGCACGGTAACCTGACGCCGCAGGAAGCTATTTTCCAGGCCTGTCTGCTGCGTTTTCGCCCGATTATGATGACTACCCTGGCGGCGCTGTTTGGCGCGCTGCCGCTGGTGTTGTCGGGCGGTGACGGCTCGGAGCTGCGCCAACCCCTGGGGATCACCATTGTCGGCGGTCTGGTAATGAGCCAGCTTCTGACGCTGTATACCACGCCGGTGGTGTATCTCTTTTTCGACCGTCTGCGGCTGCGTTTTTCGCGTAAACCTAAACAAACGGTAACCGAGTAAATGACAGATCTTCCCGACAGCACCCGCTGGCAATTGTGGATTGTGGCTTTCGGCTTCTTTATGCAGTCGCTGGACACCACCATCGTCAACACCGCGCTTCCCTCAATGGCACAAAGCCTCGGGGAAAGTCCGTTGCGTATGCACATGGTCATTGTCTCTTATGTACTGACCGTGGCGGTGATGTTGCCTGCCAGCGGCTGGCTGGCGGACAAAGTCGGCGTGCGCAATATTTTCTTTACCGCCATCGTGCTGTTTACCCTCGGTTCACTGTTTTGCGCGCTTTCCGGCACGCTGAACGAACTGTTGCTGGCACGCGCGTTACAGGGCGTTGGCGGTGCGATGATGGTGCCGGTCGGCAGATTGACGGTGATGAAAATCGTACCGCGCGAGCAATATATGGCGGCGATGACCTTTGTCACAGTGCCCGGTCAGGTCGGTCCGCTGCTGGGTCCGGCGCTCGGCGGTCTGCTGGTGGAGTACGCATCGTGGCACTGGATCTTTTTGATCAACATTCCGGTGGGGATTATCGGTGCGATCGCAACACTAATGTTGATGCCGAACTACACCATGCAGACGCGGCGCTTTGATCTTTCCGGCTTTTTATTGCTGGCGGTTGGCATGGCGGTATTAACCCTGGCGCTGGATGGCAGTAAAGGTACAGGTTTATCGCCGCTGGCGATTACTGGCCTGGTCGCTGTTGGCGTGGTAGCACTGGTGCTTTATCTGCTGCACGCCAGAAATAACAACCGCGCTCTTTTCAGTCTGAAACTGTTCCGCACTCGCACCTTTTCGCTGGGCCTGGCGGGGAGCTTTGCCGGACGTATTGGCAGTGGTATGTTGCCCTTTATGACGCCGGTTTTCCTGCAAATTGGCCTTGGCTTCTCACCGTTTCATGCCGGACTGATGATGATCCCGATGGTGCTTGGCAGCATGGGGATGAAGCGGATTGTTGTACAGGTGGTGAATCGCTTTGGTTATCGTCGGGTACTGATAGCGACCACGCTGGGTCTGTCGCTGGTCACCCTGTTGTTTATGACTACCGCTCTGTTGGGCTGGTACTACGTTTTGCCGTTCGTCCTGTTTTTACAAGGGATGGTCAACTCGACCCGTTTCTCCTCCATGAACACCCTGACGCTGAAAGATCTCCCGGACAATCTGGCGAGCAGCGGCAATAGTCTGCTGTCGATGATTATGCAATTGTCGATGAGTATCGGCGTCACCATCGCCGGGCTGTTGCTGGGACTTTTTGGTTCGCAGCATGTCAGCGTCGACAGCGGCACCACACAAACCGTCTTTATGTACACCTGGCTTAGCATGGCGTTTATCATCGCCCTTCCGGCGTTCATCTTTGCCAGAGTGCCGAACGATACGCATCAAAATGTAGCTATTTCGCGGCGAAAAAGGAGCGCGCAATGAAGTTCTGGCGACCCGGTATTACCGGCAAACTGTTTCTGGCGATTTTCGCCACCTGCATTGTCTTGCTGATCAGTATGCACTGGGCGGTGCGTATCAGTTTTGAGCGTGGCTTTATTGATTACATCAAGCATGGTAATGAACAGCGATTACAACTGTTAAGTGATGCGCTTGGCGAGCAGTATGCGCAGCATGGCAACTGGCGCTTCCTGCGCAACAATGATCGCTTTGTCTTTCAGATCTTGCGTTCATTTGAACACGATAATTCGGAAGATAAACCCGGCCCGGGTATGCCGCCGCACGGCTGGCGTACCCAGTTCTGGGTGGTCGATCAAAACAACAAAGTGCTGGTTGGTCCGCGAGCGCCGATTCCACCTGACGGTACACGGCGACCCATTCTGGTCAACGGTGCGGAAGTGGGTGCGGTGATTGCCTCCCCTGTTGAGCGACTGACCCGCAATACTGATATCAATTTCGATAAACAACAGCGGCAAACCAGCTGGCTGATTGTTGCTCTGGCAACGTTACTCGCGGCACTCGCTACCTTTCTGCTGGCGCGTGGTTTGCTGGCACCGGTAAAACGGCTGGTGGACGGCACGCACAAACTGGCGGCGGGCGATTTCACTACCCGCGTAACGCCCACCAGTGAAGATGAACTGGGCAAACTGGCGCAAGACTTCAACCAGCTTGCCAGCACGCTGGAGAAAAACCAGCAAATGCGGCGCGATTTTATGGCCGATATTTCTCACGAACTGCGTACGCCATTAGCGGTGCTGCGCGGTGAACTGGAAGCCATTCAGGATGGCGTGCGTAAATTCACGCCGGAGACGGTGGCGTCTTTACAGGCGGAGGTCGGTACACTGACCAAACTGGTTGACGATCTCCATCAGTTGTCGATGTCTGATGAAGGCGCTCTCGCCTATCAAAAAGCACCGGTAGATTTGATCCCACTGCTGGAAGTGGCGGGCGGCGCATTTCGCGAACGATTCGCCAGCCGTGGCCTGAAACTGCAATTTTCCCTGCCAGACAGTATTACCGTATTTGGCGATCGCGACCGTTTAATGCAGTTATTCAATAACTTACTGGAAAACAGCCTGCGCTACACTGACAGCGGCGGTAGCCTGAAAATCTCTGCCGGGCAGCACGACAAAACGGTGCGACTGACCTTTGCCGACAGCGCGCCGGGCGTCAGTGACGATCAGCTACAAAAATTGTTTGAACGTTTTTATCGCACCGAAGGTTCCCGCAACCGAGCCAGCGGCGGTTCCGGGCTGGGGCTGGCGATTTGCCTGAACATTGTTGAAGCACATAATGGTCGCATTATTGCTGCCCATTCGCCTTTTGGCGGGGTAAGCATTACAGTAGAGTTACCGCTGGAACGGGATTTACAGAGAGAAGTATGACCGAGTTACCAATCGACGAAAACACACCGCGTATTTTGATCGTGGAAGATGAACCGAAGCTGGGACAGTTGCTCATTGATTATCTGCGTGCTGCGAGCTATGCGCCGACGCTTATCAGCCACGGCGATCAGGTACTGCCGTATGTGCGCCAGACACCACCGGATCTGATCCTGTTGGATCTGATGCTCCCTGGCACCGATGGCTTGACGCTGTGCCGGGAAATTCGTCGTTTTTCTGACATTCCTATCGTGATGGTGACGGCAAAAATAGAAGAGATCGACCGCCTGCTCGGACTGGAGATTGGCGCAGATGATTATATCTGTAAGCCGTACAGCCCACGGGAAGTGGTAGCGCGCGTCAAAACCATTTTGCGCCGTTGCAAACCGCAGCGTGAGTTGCAGCAACAGGATGCTGAAAGCCCGTTGATTATCGACGAAGGTCGTTTTCAGGCTTCATGGCGCGGTAAAATGCTTGACCTGACGCCTGCGGAATTTCGTCTGCTGAAAACGCTCTCTCATGAACCAGGAAAAGTGTTCTCCCGCGAGCAATTGCTCAATCATCTTTATGACGACTACCGCGTAGTAACCGACCGCACCATCGACAGCCACATTAAAAACCTGCGCCGCAAGCTGGAATCTCTCGACGCCGAACAGTCCTTTATCCGTGCCGTTTACGGCGTCGGTTACCGCTGGGAAGCCGACGCCTGCCGCATCGTTTAACATTTTTACCTGCCGGAGAAGGCATTCACGCCGCATCCGGCAACATAATCCCACGCATGGTCAGCAAACTGACATTATCTCTCCGCCCTGGCAGGCACCAGAAAATCGCTCATACTTTAATCGGTAAACAGTCCTTTTAGATGCTGTTTTCGATACGCAATTTCAATCAAGGAGTCATTATGGCTGGTTGGTTTGAACTCAGTAAAAGCAGTGATAATCAATTTCGGTTTGTGCTAAAAGCGGGCAATGGTGAGACTATCCTTACCAGCGAGCTGTATACCTCAAAAGCCTCTGCGGAAAAGGGCATCGCGTCGGTGCGTAGCAACAGCCCGCAAGAAGAACGCTATGAGAAAAAAACGGCAAGCAACGGCAAATTCTATTTCAATCTGAAAGCCGCTAATCATCAAATTATCGGCTCCAGCCAGATGTACGCCACCGCGCAATCTCGTGAAACCGGAATTGCCTCCGTTAAAGCCAATGGCACAAGCCAGACGGTGAAAGACAATACGTAATTACGATGCCGGGCGTGGGTTGTTGGCGTCCGGCGCTTTACCAGCTCCCCCCTACAGCGCTACAATGCCCGCCCTTAAAGTGGGGGCACTCCCCTGGCCGCTTCATCAGGTGAAGCGGATCTGACCTGTCATCAGAACGAGAGAATTATGTTTAAACCGGAACTCCTTTCCCCGGCGGGAACGCTGAAAAATATGCGTTACGCTTTCGCTTATGGCGCAGATGCTGTTTATGCGGGCCAGCCGCGTTACTCCCTGCGTGTGCGCAACAACGAATTTAACCACGAAAATCTTCAGCTCGGCATCAATGAAGCCCACGCGCTGGGGAAAAAGTTTTATGTCGTGGTCAACATTGCACCGCACAACGCCAAGCTGAAAACCTTTATCCGTGACCTGAAACCGGTGGTGGAAATGGGGCCGGATGCGCTGATTATGTCTGATCCAGGGCTGATTATGCTGGTGCGCGAGCACTTCCCTGAAATGCCGATCCATCTCTCAGTACAGGCTAACGCCGTGAACTGGGCGACGGTGAAATTCTGGCAGCAAATGGGTCTGACCCGCGTGATCCTCTCTCGCGAACTGTCACTGGAAGAGATTGAAGAGATCCGCAATCAGGTGCCAGATATGGAGATCGAAATCTTCGTTCACGGCGCGCTGTGCATGGCCTACTCCGGTCGCTGCCTGCTCTCTGGCTATATCAACAAGCGCGATCCGAACCAGGGCACCTGCACCAACGCCTGCCGCTGGGAGTATAACGTCCAGGAAGGGAAAGAAGATGACGTCGGCAACATCGTACACAAGTACGAACCGATTCCGGTGCAAAACGTTGAACCGACGCTGGGGATCGGCGCACCAACCGACAAAGTGTTTATGATCGAAGAAGCCCAGCGTCCGGGCGAGTATATGACCGCGTTTGAAGATGAGCACGGCACTTACATCATGAACTCGAAAGATCTGCGCGCCATCGCCCATGTTGAACGCCTGACCAAAATGGGCGTGCATTCGCTGAAAATCGAAGGCCGTACCAAATCTTTCTACTATTGCGCACGCACCGCGCAGGTTTACCGTAAAGCTATCGATGACGCAGCTGCGGGAAAACCATTCGATACCAGCCTGCTGGAAACCCTGGAAGGTCTGGCGCATCGTGGCTATACCGAAGGTTTCCTGCGTCGTCATACTCACGACGATTATCAGAACTACGAATACGGTTATTCAGTTTCTGACCGCCAGCAGTTTGTTGGTGAGTTTACCAGTGAGCGCAAGGGCGACCTCGCGGCGGTAGCGGTGAAAAATAAATTCTCCGTTGGCGACAGCCTTGAGCTGATGACGCCGCAAGGGAACATTAACTTTACCCTTGAGCACATGGAAAACGCCAAAGGCGAAGCAATGCCGGTCGCACCGGGCGATGGTTATACTGTGTGGATCCCGGTGCCGCAGGATCTTGAGCTAAATTACGCGCTGCTGATGCGTAATTTCTCCGGGGAAACCACGCGTAACCCCCACGGTAAGTGATTAATTTCGATTATTTTTCCCGGATGGAAAATTCTTAGAAACCGATCACATACAGCTGCATTTATTAAGGTTATCATCTGTTTCGCTGAAAAACATAACCCATAAAATGCTAGCTGTACCAGGAACCACCTCCTTAGCCTGTGTAATCTCCCTTACACGGGCTTATTTTTTGTGCATAAACCATAGAGACGGATTGATCCCAGGTGACCGTCTTCCATTGACCACATCGATAGAATCTCCCTTCATAGCACGATGCCTTTCACGTAACGGCATCGTGCTCGCACAGGTTCCGGCTAAGCACAACCAGAACGCGCATGTTTGACGCTTACCAAAAAATATTCTCACTCTCCACATTCGAATGTCAGACGAGCGACGCCATGTAATCCTGCACCTTCTGTCTTCAGGTCAACTATCTGCATTTTTTTGCCCTGAGTAACACAGAAATGAGCTGCATCATTTTTTACTATATTTTCTGCACCAGATATTCTGCCCCTGGCTAAAGAAGCTTCGGCTTCGGTGTAGTATTGGTTATCGAGTTTACGCTGAATATTACTTTTATATGCAAGACCAAATTTACCGATACTTGTCTCATCATTATGTACAGCACACCCAGACATAAGAAAAACACTAATTAATGATATAGCAGCTATCTTTTTCATCTTACCTTCCCCCATTAAATACCAACGACACGCTCTGGTGTTAAAATATAATAATGGCATGATTATTATAATTGAATAGGATTATAATAAATGTTCTGTACAACATTTCCTACATAAGTAGGAATTACAAACATGAAGCCCTGCCCAGGTATCCCCATGAGGGCTTTAATATATTTAGAATAAGATAGTGAAGATGCCACTGTTTAGTTGAATATTAGGTATATGCTCTTTTTTGAAATTTACCGGTGGCTACCGTTAACATTCACTGTCCCCATTGCAAGCTCCTGGTGGTAACCACTGAATCCTCCATACTTGAACTGATTTTTTATCCTCCGACTTTCATCCTGTTCTGACTCCACCTTTTCTTTTCTGCTCTACACTATCTACAGACCAATCATAAAGGCACATACGATCATGGCAGAATTTCCCGCCAGCTTACTGATTCTTAATGGCAAAAGTACTGACAATTTACCATTGCGCGAAGCAATTATGCTGTTGCGTGAGGAAGGAATGACGATCCATGTGCGGGTCACCTGGGAGAAAGGCGATGCCGCACGATATGTAGAGGAGGCCCGGAAGTTGGGCGTCGCAACGGTGATTGCCGGTGGTGGCGATGGCACCATTAATGAAGTTTCTACGGCGTTGATTCAGTGTGAGGGGGATGACATACCCGCGCTAGGAATTTTGCCATTAGGAACCGCCAATGATTTTGCCACCAGTGTAAGGATTCCTGAGGCACTGGATAAGGCGCTGAAACTGGCAATTGCCGGTGACGCCATTGCGATAGATATGGCGCAGGTCAACAAACAAACCTGTTTTATTAATATGGCGACAGGCGGATTTGGGACGCGTATTACCACAGAAACGCCGGAAAAATTAAAAGCCGCGCTGGGTGGCGTCTCTTACATCATTCATGGCTTAATGCGCATGGATACTCTGCAACCGGACCGTTGTGAGATCCGCGGTGAAAACTTTCACTGGCAAGGTGACGCCCTGGTCATTGGTATTGGTAACGGGCGTCAGGCCGGTGGCGGTCAGCAATTGTGCCCGAACGCGTTAATTAACGATGGCTTGCTGCAACTGCGCATTTTTACCGGCGATGAAATTCTTCCGGCTCTCGTATCAACATTAAAATCTGACGAAGATAACCCGAATATTATCGAAGGCGCTTCGTCGTGGTTTGATATACAAGCCCCACACGAAATCACTTTTAATCTTGATGGCGAACCGTTGAGCGGACAAAACTTTCATATTGAAATACTTCCGGCGGCGTTGCGTTGTCGATTACCACCAGATTGCCCATTGTTGCGTTAATCACACTATTCTCTCTTGAACCAGGGAGAATCCGTAATGCCGGATGCGGTGTAAAAACTTTATCCGGCATACAGAGCAATACTACACCGTAATTAATTTCACCCGTGTCTTCTGCAATGCCAGTTTATCCACCTCTGACACGGCATCATCGGTAATAATAATGTCAATTTTTTCGATTGGCAGTACCTGATTAAAACCGCGACGATTAAATTTCGATGAATCGAGAACGGCAATCACTTTATTTGCGGCTGTAACCATCGCCCCGCTAATCGAATAACCTTCATTAAAGGTCGTAATACCATTAACCGCATCAATACCATCAGCACCGACAAACATTAAATCGGCATTAATATCCTGCAATGAACGCTCGGCAATGGAACCATGCATCGAGCGTGTTTTATGGCGGACGGTCCCACCACAGACGACCAGAGTAATGTCTTTATTTTCGGAAAGGGCAAATGCTGCCGGGAGACTGTTGGTAATCACCGTGATATTTTTGGCGGTCATTAATCCTTCGGCGATAAGCATTGTCGTACTTCCGCTGTCGAGAATAACGGTCATCCCTTCGTGGATCATTTTGACTGCCGCCTGCGCTATTCTGTTTTTTGGCGCGCTGGCGAGCTGAAATCGCTCTTTAAACCCAACTTCCTGGGTCTCGGTTTCACTATTACCGGACATTATTTTCGCCGCACCGCCATGAAAGCGCGTAACCACGCCTTTTTGTTCGAGAAAGCGCAAATCGGCACGGATTGTCGCTTCCGAGGCAGCAAATACTCCCGCCAGATCCTGAACAAGCACGGTTCCCTGTTCATTCACTAATTGGATGATCTTATTCCTTCGCTCGAATGAATTCATCGTCATTTACCCATATTCAATTGTGGCTAGTGTAAACGAAGGGGGACCATTGGTGAATGATCTGTTTTGCACAATACCGGGCCAGCATCACGCTGGCCCGCGGTTTCAGGGAATGAGCAACACTTTGCCCGGCATAGCATTACGAGCGATGTCACGCACCGCCTGGGCGAAGCTTTCAAAGCTTCCACGGTGAGCGATTAATGGCTCCAGGCTTAACTTACGTTCTGTCAGCAACCGGCTCGCCGTTTCCCACTCCTGCCCCGGCCAAGGGCTGGAGTAGTTCATCCAGCTGCCGATAACCGTCAGCTCTTTACGTAATATTTTGCCAAACGTTGTCGATGTTAAATGCAGATCCTGATGCAACGTGCCCACCAGCGCCAGCTGGGCATGAGGCCCGGCAATCTCTACCGCCAGTTCGACGGTTTTCGGGACACCAGCCGTCTCGAGGATAAGCTGATTAAAGCGCAGCTCGCGTAAAACGCCCTGCATTTGCGGCGCGCTCATTTCAAGGCTGTTAAATGTTAGCATCGCCCCGAAAGATTTTGCCAGAGCCAGTTTTTCTGAGCTAATGTCGATAGCCGTCACACTCTTTGCTCCCAGCGCGACAGCGCACAATTGCCAGCAGGCCAATGGTTCCGGCACCAATAATAATAACGTTTTTATTCTCACAACCTTGCGCTAAATGAAAAGCATGCAGGCCAACGGTAATCGGCTCAATAAAAGCCCCATCCTCAATAGACATATCCGTGGGTAGAGCAAAGACATTTTTTCGCTTAACGACAATATATTCAGCAAATCCACCATCACGCCGCGAGCCAATAAAATCATATTTTGCGCACTGGGAATAAAACCCTTTCAAACACTCTGGACAAGTAAAACAGGGTAATAACGGCACACAGGCAACCGCATCGCCAGGGTGTAAATCATCAACACCGGATCCCACCGCATCAATATAGCCGCTAAATTCATGGCCTAACGTTATTGGATAATAATGTGCACCATTTTTAAATATCCTGGGTAAATCGGAACCACATAAGCCCGAGCTGGCAATTTTTACCCGCACCTGATCCTGATGTTTAATTTCAGGAATGACGCTTTCTGCAATGCGCACGATACCATCAGTATCATTCACCACTGATTTCATAAAAACTCCTGATTGTTAAGGGGGATTACCTCCCCCTCAGGTAAAAATTATTCTGCGAGAACGGCTTTCTCTTGTTTAATAAAACCACGCGCTCTACGCCAGGTCATGAAAATACCGGTCAGATAAATTGCGCCGATAATAATGAAACCGGGAATATTTTGCGGGGAGAAAACCTGAATCAGTAACCAGGTAATGGGAGAACCGCCCTGATCCATTGAAGCCACCATACCTCCGGCTTTTAACGCCCCAGCATTGGCCGCCAGTTGGGTGTGCAAACCAATAGTTTGCGTCGCGATCCACAGGGTGATGCTCATAATGATGACACCCGAGATTAAGGTGCGGAACAGATTTCCACGATGCACGGCGACCGCCATCGCCACGAAGAAGCCGATAGTTGCAAGATCGCCAAACGGCAGCACCTGATTACCCGGCACACAAACAGCAATTAAAATGGTGAGTGGAATAAAAATCAGGCTTGCCGATACCACCGCCGTATGCCCCAGCAGCAACGCCGGATCAAGGCCAATCAGGAACTCCTGACCGCCGAACTTCGCCTGTAAACGACTACGGGCCTGCTTAGCGATGGGCGTTAAACCATCCATGATGGGTTTAATCACCCGTGGCATCAGCAGCATAACTGCCGCCGTTTTTACCGCCAGCTGCAATACACCTTTGACATCGTAACCCGCGAGGATGCCGATAATTAGCCCCATCACAAAACCCACGGTGACAGGCTCGCCAAATGGGCCAAATTTGCGCTGAATATCGTCGGCGCTAAATTTAATACGGTTAACGCCTGGGATTTTCTCGATGATAGCATCCACCAGCACCGCAATTGGCCCCAGATACGCCGACGTACCGTGCGGAATGGCAATGCCTTCCAGCTCAAAGAAATTTCGGGTATCGCGGGCAAACCAGTCGCCGAGCTTATAAACAAACGCCGCGTGAATTACCACACCCGCCATCCCTATCATCCATGAACCGGTTGCCAGATGCAGCAATGCGCCGGTGAAGGTCATATGCCAGATATTCCAGATATCAACATTTACCACCCGCGTCATACGGGTCAGTAGCATCGCCACGTTAACCAGAATCGCAATCGGAATCGCCACCAGCGCAATTTGCGACGCCCAGGTCATTGGTGAAGAGCCCGGCCAACCGACATCGACCACATGCAGATTCAGGTCGAAATTTTCCGCCATCGCTTTCGCCGCCGGGCCAATGGAATCCAGCATTAAGCCAATCACAAGGCCAATGCCAACAAAGCCAATCCCGATATGCAGACCCGCTTTAAAGCAATCGCCTGCCTTCATGCCTAATATTTTAGAAAAAATAATGATGACAATCGGCAGCATCACCGTAGGGCCGAGGTCGAGAATATAACGCATGACTTCTGAAAACATAGGTCACCCCTGTAAGATAGTCAGAATTTTATTTTGTAATGCTTCGATACCGACACCAGAAACAAAAGGCATGCCGTGAACTAACGGAATATCGCCAAAACTACGGTCAACTTTGGCGGTAGTACATATCAAATGCACGCCATCCATATAGGTTTCTATTTCATTAACCCGACACTGGATTAATTCAACAGGAATATTATGACTCTGACACAACTCTTTAATTTCTTCCGCCGCCATCGTGGAGGTCGCAACCGCGCCTCCGCAAGCGACAATAATCTTGCGTTTCATAAATAGTCCTTTTTATTGTTACAGAGGGATTTATTCGTCTGAATCTAAAACATACTTTGTGAAGTATTCCTTTAACTGGGTTTCAGGAAGAGTGATTAGTGTCTCGACGATCTCGGGCTGTTGTAACTTGCCAAATAAACAGCGTAAAAGTTTCAATTGCTGCTGCGGATTTTCCACAATTAACGCAATAACCAACGATACCGCCACGTCGTTATCATCATCCGCTTGCTGAAAATGAACTTTATTTGTTGGCCTTAACAGATAAATGGCTGACGACTTAGCATGAATCGCCTCACAATGCGGTATTGCAATGGCGTGCTGCTCAAGCATTATCCCGGTAGGGAATTCTGCTTCTCTGGCAATTAATGCCTGTGGCCAGGTATCATGAACCACACCTTTCGCGAGCATCTCATTACCGATATGGGTTAAAACTTCGCTACGATCGACAAAAGAAATTCCGCTACGAACAAACAGGTTAGTCATATACCGTCCTTATTCCGCACAGCCGTAGCGATAGGCGCGCAAAACATCATAAATTTTATCCATAATCAACTGATGCGGTATTGCTGATAATTCCCCGGACTGAATGCGTTCAAATTGTTTAGGAAGATACTGACTAATCATGCCCAGAGGGATTTCCATGCCTTCCAGATTCACCATCATCGTTTCGACGCTATTTTTAATCCGACTATGCGGCCAGTAATAACGAATACGATCCGACAGGCTGTAACGAATATCCAGTAATGAATCGTTAAAACCCGTACGATAATATTTTTTCCAGTATTGCGGTTCGTCAAACATCACTTCTTCAATTACCGCCAGGCAACCGCTGCGATTTTCTGGGGCGATAAGTTCCTGCTCAATTTGCGCCAGCGCAAATATCGCCTCACGTAAAGCAAAGGTTAATGCGGGACCGACTTTCAATATTGCAAAGTGATCGCGGACTAATTCCCAATAAGCCGTCCGGGTCTGGTAATCGGTAGAATGTGCTTCATAAACCATTCGGGTGTTTTCTATCCATTGCGCCAGCGGCTGTGCTTCCTGCGGCTGATAATGGATAATATTGCTGTGATCAAATTCCACGCCTGGCTGCACCACAATGGCAATCACGCGTGTTAACGCCTCTGCCAGCCCACGGGCAATAAAGGCCTTTTGATGCGTACGTAAAGTATTGGCGGCATCTTCAACCCGGGTAATGTGTACTGACTGAATGGCGCTGGCCTCACCGCCCGGAACCGGAACTTCGGTGCCAATGACATAGCTCAGTTGCTCACGCTGGCAATCTGTCGCCACACTTTCCGCAGCAAAGCAAAGCACAGCAGCTCGTTCCGCAACCGTTTCTGGTGCTAACGGTATAGGATCCCCCGCGCAGGACATTGACGCATCAAGATGAATTTTACTGAAGCCAGCACGAACATATGCCTTTACCAGCTCGACGGATTTTTCCATCGCCGCATCCGCATTTTCTTGCTGCCAGCAGTTTGGCCCCAGATGGTCGCCGCCGAGAATAATACGCTCACGAGCAAATCCGACTTTATCGGCAATCGTAAAAACAAATTCGCGAAAGTCTGCCGGTGTCATTCCGGTATAACCGCCAAATTGATTGACCTGGTTTGACGTTGCTTCAATCAGCACTTTGCGCGTGCTGTTGCGATCAAATGCCAGCGCCGCTTCGATAACCAACGGATGGACAGAACAGACTGAACATATGCCGATATGTTCACCAGCTTTATGCCGGGCAATTAACGTTTTCATGTTTTTTCCTTGTTAAATGGCAGGTGCGTTATGCCCTGCCCTCGCAGCCACAATCGGCAATCACTTTGCTCACCACATCGCGCATTGCGGATTTAGCCGACTGCAAATAATCCCGGGGATCGGTCGCTTCGGGGTGCTCGGTCAGGTAATTTTTTAACGCCTGCGAGAAGGCATTTTTCAGCTCCGTTGCAACGTTGATTTTGCATATCCCCAGTTTGATGGTTTGCTGAATATCCTTAGTCGATAACCCTGACGCGCCATGCAGCACCAGCGGTAAGTTCACCCACTGGCGAATGTTCTCCAGTCGAGAAAAATCAAGCACCGGTGCGCTGGCATACATACCATGAGCCGTGCCGATGGCGACCGCCAGGGAATCAATTCCGGTTGCCTCGGCAAATTCACGCGCCTGAGCGGGGTTGGTATAAAAAGCATCGGCTTCATTGACTTGCACATCATCTTCCTGGCCGCCAAGTTGCCCCAGCTCCGCTTCGACGCTGACATCAAAGCGATGGCAAAAATCCACCACCTCTTTGACCCGTGAAATATTTTGCGCAAAAGGCAAATGCGAGGCGTCAATCATGACTGAGCGCACGCCAGAACGAACCTTCTGAGCGATATCGTCAAATTTCGTGTGATGGTCGAGATGAATCGCCAGTGGATGGTGATATTGCTTCGCCATCGCGCTGACCAGCGCCAACAAATTTTCTGTACCGGCATGAGTAAATGTGCCAGGCGTTCCGGCGATGATGACCGGCGCATGCAGGTTGGCAGCGGTTTCTACCACCACTTGCATCGTTTCGAGATTGTGAATATTGAATGCCGGAACCGCATAACCGCCGCGCTGTGCGTTGTTCAGCATCTGCTTTGTCGATACCACGTACATTTTCATATCCTGTCGTTTGTTTTCGATTTCAAAATATAATGAAATTATTTGTTTTTAAATGTCGAGATAACGATCACAAAAACGACAATATGAAAATTGTTCGAGGAGTGAAAGGCAAAAAAACGGCCTCCCGATAGGGAAGCCGTAGCAAAGTGCGCGTTATTTTATGCCGGATGCAGTGTAAACGCCTTATCCGTCATACGTGGCAGTGCTGGTCGTACAAAGCACATCAGGCGATAGTAATTTTGCTATCGAGATAAACGTCCTGCACGGCGTTAATCAGTTTCACGCCGTCAGCCATCGATTTCTTGAACGCCTTACGTCCAAGAATCAGCCCCATTCCGCCAGCGCGTTTGTTGATGACCGCAGTACGCACTGCATCGCTGAGGTCAGTTTCACCGCCTGCAGCACCGCCGGAGTTTATCAACCCTGCCCGGCCCATATAGCAGTTAGCTAACTGATAACGCACCAGATCAATCGGGTTTTCGCTGGTTAACTTGCTGTACACGCGATCGTCGGTATAACCGTAATTAATCGCTTTATAGCCGCCGTTATTTTCCGCCATTTTTTGTTTAACGATATCTGCACCTATGGTCGCCGCCAGATGGTTTGCCTGACCGGTCAGGTCGGCGGAAACATGGTAATCAACGCCATCTTTCTTAAAGGCGGAGTTACGCAAATAGGCCCACAGCACTGTCACCATGCCCAGCTCGTGCGCACGTTCAAAAGCCGCAGAAATTTCTTCAATCTGGCGACGTGACTCTTCCGAACCAAAATAGATAGTCGCACCAACCGCCACCGCGCCCATGTTGAAGGCCTGCTCCACGCTGGCATACAGCGTTTGATCGTAGGTATTCGGGTAACTTAGCGTCTCGTTGTGATTAAGTTTGACGAGGAATGGAATGCGATGCGCGTAACGCCGCGATACCGATGCCAGCACACCGTAAGTTGACGCCACACAGTTACAGCCCGCTTCGATCGCCAGTTCAACAATGTTTTTCGGGTCAAAGTAGAGCGGGTTAGCGGCAAATGAAGCTCCGGCAGAGTGCTCAACGCCCTGGTCAACCGGCAGAATAGAAAGATATCCTGTGCCAGCCAGACGCCCAGTGTTGTACAACGTCTGCATATTACGTAACACCGCTGGCGGGCGATTATTGTCAATCATCACGCGGTCTACGTAGTCATGCCCGGGGAGATAAAGCTGGTCAGAAGGAATAGTCATACAACGGTGCTGTAAAAGGTTGTCGGCGTCTTTGCCAAGCAACTGCGCAATATCTGTCATTACTATGCTCCCGTAAATTCCGATTGGATATCGGCTATGGATTGTCCTGGCCCGCCTTTTGCGGGCAATCATAATCCTGGTCGTTACAGGCGAGTTTTTCCATCTTTTGGATGTTTTTTCAGCGTTTTCTGTTGGCTCGATTCATCAGAAAAAATGTTACCGCGGTCAAGTTTTCACCGCAAAGGTATTTAAAAGGTATTATTAAATGGTATTGTCATCGCGTACCTTACATTACCTGTCATGAAGGAATTAAAAGATGAAAACAACAGCAAAGCTGTCGTTCATGATGTTTGTTGAATGGTTTATCTGGGGCGCGTGGTTTGTGCCATTGTGGTTGTGGTTAAGTAAAAGCGGTTTTAGTGCCGGAGAAATTGGCTGGTCGTATGCCTGTACCGCCATTGCGGCGATCCTGTCGCCAATTCTGGTTGGCTCCATCACTGACCGCTTTTTCTCGGCGCAGAAAGTGCTGGCGGTATTGATGTTCGCTGGTGCGGCGCTGATGTATTTCGCTGCGCAACAGACCACTTTTGCCGGGTTCTTCCCGTTACTGCTGGCCTACCTCGCTAACCTATATGCCGACCATTGCGCTGACTAACAGTATCGCTTTTGCCAACGTGCCGGATGTGGAGCGTGATTTCCCACGCATTCGTGTGATGGGCACTATCGGCTGGATTGCCTCCGGTCTGGCATGTGGATTTTTGCCGCAAATGCTGGGTTATGCCGATATCTCTCCGACTAACATCCCGCTACTGATTACCGCCGGAAGTTCTGCTCTGCTCGGTGTGTTTGCGTTTTTCCTGCCCGACACGCCGCCAAAAAGCACCGGCAAAATGGACATTAAAGTCATGCTCGGCCTGGATGCGCTGATCCTGCTGCGCGATAAAAACTTCCTCGTCTTTTTCTTCTGTTCATTCCTGTTTGCGATGCCACTGGCGTTCTATTACATCTTTGCCAACGGTTATCTGACAGAAGTCGGCATGAAAAACGCCACCGGCTGGATGACGCTCGGCCAGTTCTCTGAAATCTTCTTTATGCTGGCATTGCCGTTTTTTACCAAACGCTTTGGTATCAAAAAGGTATTATTACTTGGTCTGGTCACCGCTGCGATCCGCTATGGCTTCTTTATTTACGGTAGTGCGGATGAATATTTCACCTACGCGTTACTGTTCCTCGGCATTTTGCTGCATGGAGTAAGTTACGATTTTTACTACGTTACCGCTTACATCTATGTCGATAAAAAAGCCCCCGTGCATATGCGTACCGCTGCGCAGGGGCTGATCACGCTCTGCTGCCAGGGCTTCGGCAGTTTGCTCGGCTATCGTCTTGGCGGTGTGATGATGGAAAAGATGTTCGCTTATCAGGAACCGGTAAACGGACTGACTTTCAACTGGTCCGGGATGTGGACTTTCGGCGCGGTGATGATTGCCATTATCGCCGTGCTGTTCATGATTTTTTTCCGCGAATCCGACAACGAAATTACGGCTATCAAGGTCGATGATCGCGATATTGCGTTGACACAAGGGGAAGTTAAATGAAAACAGAACGTATTCTCGGTGCTCTTTATGGGCAGGCGTTAGGGGATGCGATGGGGATGCCCTCCGAGCTTTGGCCACGCAGCCGCGTTAAAGCACACTTTGGCTGGATTGACCGTTTTCTGCCTGGACCAAAGGAGAATAACGCGGCCTGTTATTTTAACCGCGCCGAATTCACCGACGATACCTCGATGGCGCTGTGTCTGGCGGATGCGTTACTGGAACGTAAAGGCAAGATCGATCCGGATCTGATTGGGCGTAATATTCTCGACTGGGCGCTGCGTTTCGACGCCTTTAACAAAAACGTACTAGGTCCGACCTCGAAGATTGCTCTCAACGCCATTCGCGACGGTAAACCCGTTGCTGAACTGGAAAACAACGGCGTGACCAACGGCGCAGCGATGCGCGTCTCGCCATTAGGTTGTTTGCTTCCGGCGCGTGATGTTGATTCCTTTATTGATGATGTGGCGCTGGCGTCCAGCCCGACCCATAAATCCGATCTGGCGGTTGCAGGTGCGGTAGTCATCGCATGGGCGATTTCCCGTGCCATTGACGGAGAAAGCTGGTCAGCGATTGTTGATTCACTACCCTCGATTGCGCGACATGCACAGCAAAAACGCATCACCACCTTCAGCGCCTCACTGGCGGCGCGCCTGGAGATTGCGCTGAAAATTGTGCGCAATGCCGACGGCACTGAATCCGCCAGCGAACAGCTTTACCAGGTCGTTGGCGCAGGTACCAGCACTATTGAGTCCGTTCCGTGCGCCATTGCGCTGGTTGAACTGGCACAAACCGACCCGAACCGTTGCGCCGTCCTCTGCGCTAACCTTGGCGGCGATACAGACACCATCGGTGCTATGGCGACGGCAATCTGCGGCGCGTTGCATGGCATTAACGCTATCGATCCTGCGTTAAAGGTGGAGCTGGATGCGGTAAATCAGCTTGATTTCAACCGCTATGCCACAGCGCTGGCGAAATATCGTCAACAACGGGAGGCGGTATGAGCGGCGCTCGATTACACACGCTGCTGCCTGAATTAACCACGCGTCAGTCGGTGATGGTCGTCGGCGCGGCGGTCATTGACGTGATCGCCGACGCTTATGCCCTCCCCTGGCGTGGGTGCGATATCGAACTGAAACAGCAGAGCGTTAACGTTGGCGGCTGCGCACTGAATATTGCCGTGGCGTTAAAGCGCCTCGGCATCGAAGCGGGTAACGCCTTGCCGCTCGGTCAGGGCGTGTGGGCGGAGATTATTCGCAACCGGATGGCAAAAGAGGGCTTAATCAGCCTGATCGATAACGCCGAAGGTGATAACGGCTGGTGTCTGGCGCTGGTTGAGCCGGATGGCGAACGCACTTTTATGTCATTCAGCGGTGTGGAAAATCAGTGGAATCGCCAGTGGCTGGCGCGATTAACCGTTGCGCCTGGCAGCCTGCTCTATTTTTCCGGTTATCAACTGGCCTCGCCCTGCGGCGAATTATTAGTGGAATGGCTGGAAAAGCTGCAAGACGTGACGCCGTTTATCGATTTTGGCCCACGTATTGGCGATATCCCGGATGCATTGCTGGCGCGGATCATGGCCTGTCGACCTTTAGTGTCACTCAATCGTCAGGAGGCTGAGATTGCCGCCGAACGTTTTGCTTTATCCGCAGAGATAACAACACTTGGCAAGCAATGGCAGGAGAAATTTGCCGCGCCGTTGATCATTCGTCTCGATAAAGAGGGCGCATGGTATTTCAGCAACGACGCTTCTGGCTGCATTCCGGCATTTCCAACGCAAGTAGTAGACACCATTGGGGCGGGCGACAGTCATGCAGGTGGCGTACTTGCCGGGCTAGCCTCTGGTCTGCCACTGGCGGATGCCGTATTACTGGGCAATGCAGTGGCGTCGTGGGTTGTCGGGCATCGGGGCGGTGATTGTGCGCCAACGCGCGAGGAACTACTCCTCGCACACAAAAACGTATAGATCGCTGCGACAGTGGCTGATGCTGTACTCAATAGGCCGTTGCTGTTGGTCAAGCGCCACTTGCTTGATCACCAGCACCGGTATTTTGCTATCTAACTGAATATGTGACTGAAACTCGGCATCCGGCATCCGGGCGCTAACGCGGGAACGCGTACGTTGTGGGTAAATGTGCTGGCTGCGGAAGTAGTCATAAAGAGAAATTCCGATGGCATCAACATCATGAATTAAATGCGCAGGAACCCACGATTCCTCAATTGATACCGCTTCTTCATCGACATAGCGAATACGCTTAAGCAAAAAGACATTACTTCCTGCTTCGACCGCTAGCTGCTGCGCGACTTCTTCGGGACATTTCACGACACGCTTGTTAACCCATAGTGTATCGGGCTTTTTCCCGCGCAATACCACCTGCTGAGAAAAACCTCGCGCTTCTTTCAACGAGTATTCGAAGATGTTGTTGATCTGCGTACCGTAACCACGCGAACGCGTCACCACGCCCTCTTCTTCCAGCGCCTGCATCGCCTTGCGCACCGTAATGCGCGAAACGCCGGTTAACTGACTTAAATCACGCTCACCGGGCAAAATATTGCCATGCTCCAGCACCCCGCTGCGCACGGCATTTTTTACCGTTTCGGCAAACTTAATATAAAGCGGCGTGTTATCCGCCGCTAAAATACGTTCGTTCAGTTGGGCAATCAGCTGGGTATGCGCTTGTTCCATTTGTCTTTTTCCTGCCAGGGAGTCTGGTGGGAGTATATCACTGCTTCTTATTTAAGGCGTTTCTTTAATCCCATCAACGAATGCCTGCAACTCCTCCACCGTGCCATTAAATACATTAAAATCCACCGGACCATTGATGCCATCTACCTGTCCACGGTCGGAATGCTGCCAGAAGCGCCAGGCCATTCCGTCATTGTCCGGACGACGTTGATAGTAATGAGCCACCCACCACGGATATTCATTGAAATAGCCCGCCAGATTCGTGTGATAAAAAACGGCTCCTGAGTAAATAATCGGCTTTTTCCCCGTACTTTTTTCGACCATTTTTAGCCACTGACTTACCCGCTTGCGTAATTCTTTTGCCGATAATTTTCCCCGTTCTTCTACGTCCAGCACGGCAGGGAAATCGCCTTGTGAGAAATCCACCGTTTGCAGAAATAATCTCGCCTGAACTGAAGCGGATACCGACGGGGAAAAATAATGATACGCCCCGCGCAGCAGGCCATTTTCGCGGCTTAGTTGCCAGTTACGCGAAAAATAGGGGTCCACCAGCTTTTCGCCTTCCGTCGCCTTGATAAAGGCAAATTGCAAGCGAATACCGTTATCGCGCATTTTTGCCACCCGCTGCCAGTCGATTCGCTCCTGCCAGCGCGAAACATCTATTCCGTGAATGGTGTAACTGGCAGGAATGCGAATAGCGAAAGATTTAACCGGGCGATAACCGTAGAAGTGGATGTAGTCTTTAATCTGAATTGCTGTCGAATAGAAAAAATTCACCGTCTGACGCGGATGAATCGCAACGATGGAAATTAGCCCAAGAGCGCATAATAAAGCGGTGAGTTTTTTTCGACTGGTGATTCTTAGCTGCATTGGTTTCATCCCTGAATGTCAGTGCCAAAGGCTGACAATAACCAAAGCAGCTATAGTACGGTGCTCACCACCAGGCGTGGAAGTGGTGAACCGGACCAATACCGTGACCAACTTCCAGCGTGTCGGCCTGGGCTAACGCCGATGAAAGCCAGCTTTTTGCCTCCTGTACGGTGTCAGCCCAGTTTGTATGGCGCGGGCGTAGTGCAGCCAACGCCGCAGAGAGCGTACAACCAGTGCCGTGGGTGTTTTGGGTCATAATGCGCGGTGCAGTAAATCGTTGTTCCCCCTCACGAGTAAACAGCCAGTCAGGGCTTTGCTCATCATCCAGATGACCACCTTTCATTAGCACTGCGCCACAGCCCATCGCCAACAGCGATCGCCCTTGTTCCAGCATTTCCTGTTCGGTGCGCGCGTGTGGCGCGTCGAGCAAGGCAGCAGCTTCGGGCAAGTTTGGCGTTATTAATGAAACCTGTGGCAATAATCGACTGCGCAGCGTAGCAACCGCCGAAGGTGAAAGCAGCGGGTCGCCGCTTTTTGCCAGCATAACGGTGTCGAGTACCACGTTTTGGATCTGATAACGTTGCAACCGTTCTGCCACCGCTTCAACAATATCGGTTTCCGCCAACATACCGATTTTAGTGGTGTCGATTCGCACATCGCTGAACACCGAATCGAGCTGGGCGGCGACAAAATCAGGCTCAATGCGATACACCGACTGTACGCCACGGGTATTTTGCGCCACCAGTGCAGTAATCACTGAGCAACCATAAGCGCCAAGTGCCGAGAAGGTTTTAAGATCGGCCTGAATCCCCGCACCACCACTCGGATCAGTACCGGCAATCGTCAGAGCGTTAATTCGTTTCATGCCTGCACCTCCGGCGTCAATTGCCAGAGCGCATCAAGGAAATGTGGAACAAAACTGCCTGGCCCCTCGCTACTGGCGACTGCGCGTTCTCCGGCTTGTTTCATCCAGTGACAGGCAGATGCGATATTTTCCAGCGTATCGCCTGGTAGCGCACAACAGGCAGCGACAACCGCCGATAATGCACAGCCAGTTCCTACCACTTTGGTCATTAACGGATCGCCACCGTGAATACCAATGATACGATGTCCATCGGTAACATAATCCATCTCGCCAGTGACCACGACGATTGCGCCAGTTTCCCGTGCCAGTGTTTGTGCAGCGGGTATCGCATTAGCTGCGGCGTCAGTGGTATCCACTCCCCGTCCACCATTAGCAACGCCAGCTAATGCCATGATTTCCGAAGCATTACCACGTATGGCGGTTGGCTTATGAGACAGAAGTTCCAGACAAAAACGGCGGCGATAATCGAGTGCACCCACCGCTACTGGATCAAGCGTCCAGGGTGTTTGAGAGCGTTTTGCCTGTTCAATGGCGGCACGCATCGCCTGTGCGCGTGGCTGCGTCAGCGTGCCAACGTTAATCAGCAACGCACTGGCGATAGCCGCAAACTGACTGGCCTCTTCGGTTTCGATAACCATCGCTGGGGATGCACCGAGCGCCAGCAAGGTATTGGCAGTAAAGGTTTGCACCACATCGTTGGTCATGCAGTGCACAAGAGGGGAATGTTGGTGAAAAAGATGTAACGCGTGCGCAGATTGCGCGGAACTCAGCAGGTCGACTTGCATAGTTTGCTCCTGCCATAACGTGAAGAAGCAATGACCTGGTGGTCCGTGACTTCCCTACGCTGGCATTATCCAGATCAGGTGATACGGGTATTTCTCAGCCTTCACGCAGAAGGGCACCCCGAGTCGTTTGATTGCGATGATAAATCGCAGAGGAGGATGGTAATGTCCAGCGCACGCGTTGTAAACGAGTAAAAACCGCAGTTTTACAATCGCGTTAATAAATTATTTGATATAAGAATCCAGCACCTTCAGAACGACATCCAGATCTTCTTCACGTTTTAGCTCATCCCCCTGGTGAACGATGTGTTCCGTCAGATGACCTTTAATCACTTCCCGCATCAGACCGTTTACCGCGCCACGGATAGCAGCAATCTGTTGTAAAACTGCAGCGCATTCGTGCGGCTCGTCGAGCATTTTCTTGAGCGCCACGACCTGGCCCTGAATCTTACTGGCACGCGCTTTCAGTTTCTGTTTATCACGGATGGTATGAGACATGGCAACACCTGGTTAATAAGAATATGAAAAATCATAGCACTATTAATCTACTGGGGGGTAGTATCAGGTACTGGGGGGGAGTAGAATCAGATTGCCGAATTAATACTAAGAATTATTATCATGACCGAATTTACAACTCTTCTTCAGCAAGGAAACGCCTGGTTCTTCATCCCCAGCGCCATCTTACTTGGTGCGCTTCATGGCCTGGAACCAGGGCACTCAAAAACGATGATGGCGGCGTTTATCATCGCCATCAAAGGCACCATTAAACAGGCGGTGATGCTCGGACTGGCAGCAACCATTTCGCATACCGCAGTGGTCTGGTTGATTGCCTTTGGCGGGATGGTGATCAGCAAGCGCTTTACTGCTCAATCAGCAGAACCGTGGCTCCAGTTGATTTCCGCAGTGATCATTATTGGCACCGCGTTCTGGATGTTCTGGCGTACCTGGCGCGGCGAACGAAACTGGCTGGAGAATATGCACGAGCATGATCATGAGCATCATCACCACGATCACGAAGATCACCACAACCATGGACATCATCACCATCACGAACATGGCGAGTATCAGGATGCCCATGCACGAGCCCATGCCAATGACATTAAACGACGCTTTGATGGTAGAGAGGTCACCAACTGGCAAATTTTGCTATTTGGCTTAACCGGTGGCCTTATCCCCTGCCCGGCAGCAATTACCGTGCTGTTGATATGCATTCAGTTGAAAGCCCTGACACTGGGCGCAACACTGGTCGTCAGTTTCAGCATTGGCCTGGCGTTAACGCTTGTCACCGTAGGCGTTGGCGCAGCAATCAGCGTTCAGCAGGTCGCAAAACGCTGGAGCGGATTTAACACTCTCGCTAAACGCGCCCCCTATTTTTCCAGTCTGTTGATTGGCTTAGTTGGTGTGTATATGGGCGTACATGGCTTCATGGGCATAATGCGATAACTCAATCCTTTAGGCTTGCATGTTATCTTCAGCCCAGGATGATTCTTAAATCAGCTATTTCCGCTGACTCTCTGCTCGCTAAGGATGCTTTTAGGGCATCCTTTCATTTACACTTTTTACGAAATCATGGGATCACTAACAAAATATCGCTTGCCAGTTATATTGTATGGCAGGAAAGATATGCGACTGATATTACAGATCCCCAAAGTGGAGAGTTTATGACCATTAAAAATAAGATGTTGCTGGGTGCGCTTTTGCTGGTTACCAGTGCCGCCTGGGCCGCACCAGCCACCGCGGGTTCGACCAATACCTCGGGAATTTCTAAGTATGAGTTAAGCAGTTTCATTGCTGACTTTAAGCATTTCAAACCAGGCGATACCGTCCCAGAGATGTACCGCACCGATGAGTACAACATTAAGCAGTGGCAGTTACGTAACCTGCCCGCGCCTGATGCCGGGACGCACTGGACCTATATGGGTGGCGCGTACGTGTTGATCAGCGACACCGACGGTAAAATCATTAAAGCCTACGACGGTGAGATTTTTTATCATCGCTAAAAAAAGCCCCCTCATCATGAGGGGGAAATGCAGACACCTTGTTATTTTTTATTATTAGCCACTTGCTCGTCTTGCTTGTTATTAGTCGTATTTCACGTTGATTAATGCGGTTGCCTCCAGTGCGCCAGATTTAACTTTGTTTGTATCGTAGACGTAGTAACTGGCAGTTATCGGAATTGAAACCGTTGTATCTGTAAGTTTTGACTTCGCAGCAACTTCCTTTAAGGAAGGTGCGAATAAGCAGGTCATTTCTTCCCAAGTTGACTCGCTGATTAAAATTTCGCGGATCTGGGCCGATTTTTTTCCCGCAAACACATCGAATCAGCCTATTTAGGCTATTTTTTCCACAATTTCTGGCGTTATTTCCGGTTTTTACTGAGATCTCTCCCACTGACGTATCATTTGGTCCACCCGAAACAGGTTGGCCAGGGTGAATAACATCGCCAGTTGGTTATCGTTTTTCAGCAGCCCCTTGTATCTGGCTTTCACGAAGCCGAACTGCCGCTTGATGATGCGAAACGGGTGCTCCACCCTGGCACGGATGCTGGCTTTCATGCATTCGATGTTGATGGCCGTTTTGTTCTTGCGCGGATGCTGCTTCAAGGTTTTTACCTTGCCGGGACGTTCGGCGATCAGCCAGTCCACATCCACCTCGGCCAGCTCCTCGCGCTGTGGCGCTCCTTGGTAGCCGGCATCGGCTGAGACAAATTGCTCCTCTCCATGAAGCAGATTACCCAGCTGATTGAGGTCATGCTCGTTGGCCGCGGTGGTGACCAGGCTGTGGGTCAGGCCACTCTTGGCATCGACACCAATGTGGGCCTTCATGCCAAAGTGCCACTGATTGCCTTTCTTGGTCTGATGCATCTCCGGATCGCGTTGCTGCTCTTTGTTCTTGGTAGAGCTGGGTGCCTCAATGATGGTGGCATCCACCAAAGTGCCTTGGGTCATCATGACGCCTGCTTCGGCCAGCCAGCGATTGATGGTCTTGAACAATTGACGGGCCAGTTGATGCTGCTCGAGCAGGTGGCGGAAATTCATGATGGTGGTGCGATCCGGCAGGGCGCTATCCAGGGATAATCGGGCAAACAGGCGCATGGAGGCGATTTCGTACAGGGCATCTTCCATGGCACCGTCGCTCAGGTTGTACCAATGCTGCATGCAGTGAATACGCAGCATGGTCTCCAGCGGATAGGGCCGTCGGCCATTGCCCGCCTTGGGATAAAACGGCTCGATGACAGCGGTCATATTCTGCCATGGCAGAATCTGCTCCATGCGGGAGAGGAAAATCTCTTTTCGGGTCTGACGGCGCTTAGTGCTGAATTCACTATCGGCGAAGGTGAGTTGATGGCTCATGATGTCCCTCTGGGATGCGCTCCGGATGAATATGATGATCTCATATCAGGAACTTGTTCGCACCTTCCTTAAATTTGTATATCCTTTACTGCTGTTAGTGATATTTAAAAGTGTGACTGGCGAACCATTACTTTCAAGAATAAACCCTACGCCATTATCTTCCGCACCTTTCAGGATCGTGTTACTACTGCCCCACAAATCAGAACTTGATAAATACACCTGCATTTTTCGTGATGTTTGATTTTGTTGACCTAATAAATTTTTACAACGCAGAATAATATCTCCTTTTTTACTATTTATTGTTGCTTTGTTACCTGTGGCTGGTAATTGTGAAACGGGAGTACTCTCTAAAGTAATTAATAAATCGTCCGGTTTGCAGGTCGTTGTTATCGGGTTATATGACAATGCCAGATTAAAGGAATAGACACCTGCATTTTGTGCCAATGCATTTCTGTAGCTATTTACACATGCATCCCATGACTTGCCACCTAATAAACACAGTAGAAATTGTACTGCGGCACTCCCGCGTGTCGATGATGAAGCACTGGATAATGTCGCAACTCCATTAATCATCACTGAACCGCCGCCCCCCGCAGAAACATTCACTTTTGCATTACTGGCTGCAGGTGTCACCGTTACCGAATAACCATTGGTGAAACTGGTCTGATTATTTGACAACGTGATGTTATTTTTATTGGTCCATTCAAAATGTAAATTTAATTTAATGGTATCGTTATAAAGTCCAACAATAATATCCGACGGGCTCATAGGGGTGATAGTATTTGTACTCACGCATGACGAATCATTAAAATTATGCTCATAGGTCGCCATTTGTGTTTGAGTAAGTGCAAAATCCCCCTGAACAACCAAATTGTGCTGAACAGATAACTCACTATAACATGCTGCATAGCTCACTGGCATAACCATCATCATTAATATAAATAGCATTATGCGAATTTTCATAGAACCACCTGACTATTACTGGCAAATATAATTTCTACTTTCATCAATCTCTTTACCGAAGGTGATTGTGCATGAAAGTCCTTGTTGCTTATTAATTGCCACATTAACCGACGGCGGTACTTCATTGGTGCGAATAAATAACTGGCTTCCCTGGCCGACAACGCCAATATTATGACCATGGATATCATTGACTTCATAACCAAACGTTAATGGTTGCCCATCCGTTCTTAACGCTTTTATAAACCAGGGCTTGCGCTGATCGGTATCAAAATTAACCAGTACAACCGCGCCGCGATAAGGTGCGGCAATTTTCCGGTTACCGCGCAATTCTGCTTCGCTATCGCTTTGCGACACATCCAGCATCAGGTGATTTTCCCGATAAGGTGTCATTCCGTCGTATACCACCACTCCATTACGGTTTGTTGTGCGATATTTTTGCCCATTGACATAAGCATCTTTAATTCCTGGCGCATTCATCACTGCAAACGTTTCGGAAAGACGGTTCGCCAGATTAACGCCCTCCGACCAGGCGACAATGCCCCCTGAAACACTGGCTCCAGCCTGTAGATAAGTACTCGACTGACTATAACTGCCATTCACTGTCGCAACCGGCGCGTTCCAGGTTAAATTCGCTCCAGCTGTCGTTTCATTTCCCTGATGCTGATGACTCAGGTTGACCCCATAGTTAAATTGATCCCGGCTTCCAACGGTTCCCGATAATCCCGTATTATTTGAGGCAAAACCCTGATCATCAAACGTCGTTGAGTTAGACATATATATTTGCCGACGAGGCGTCGTAACGTCATCACCCCAATCAAAGGGAATCGATATAAAAATATTAAAACGTTTCTCTTCATGATGATTCTCGTCATAAGCCTGGCTTGCCGCGAGGGTATAGCTTATCCGTCGCAGGTTGTTGGAATAACTCAACTGATAATCCTTACTGCTGCCGCTACGCCCCCAGTAATCTCGCCATAACGTACTTAAGGACACAGAACCCCAGCCTTCTGGCAATGACTGGCTCATATTGGCAGAAAAGCTATTTTTACGGCCAAAATCGTTCTGGTAATAATCGGCAATGTCATAGATATCGTTTTCATCACGGCGATAATTATCTTTATTGTTTGCCCAAACATGATCGTTAAATGTCCGGTAATCACGCGACGAATAACGCCAGGCCGCCAGACCAAAACGCGTCGACGTTTGGCTCACAAATTTGTTGTAGGCAATTTGATAACTTTGCCCGTCAAACACATCGCCGTTGTCTTGTTTACTATGCGACTTCGTGGCATCGACGGAAATGGCACCAATGCGTGTATTCCAGCCAGTCCCCAAAGTGAACGCGTAATAATTATTCGCGACCATCGATCCGCCATACAGCGTCAATAAGTTATTAAAACCATACTGATAACCCGCCTGGACAAAATCACTTTGTTTGCTCGCCCCTTCAATATGGCTACGACCCGCCGCAAAATCATATTTCGACACGCCAGGTTGCAGCATATTCGGCACCGCTGCATAAGGCACCAGATAGGTGGTTACCGAACCGTCCGCCTCTTTCACGCTGACATCAAGATCTGCTCCACCACCGGCCAACTGCAAATCTGTAATCGCAAACGGGCCAGGAGGAACCTCTTTCTGATAAACCACAAAACCGTTCTGTTCAATAGTTACCAGCGCGTTACTCTGAGCAATCCCCTGCACCCGTGGAGTAAAATTCTGTTTCGAGTTAGGCAACATCTGCATATCACGAAACAACCGCACACCGCTGAAGCGAACAGAATCAAAAATATCGCTTGATGTGTACATATCACCCACGCGAAGCGTGCCGAGAAGTTGGGCAAATCCACGTTCCAGATACAGGGTATTGCTTTTCCACCCCCCTGGATTGCTATTTGTTTTACTGAAACTGGCATCAGAATGCAGTTGCCACCCCAGTAAGTTTAACCCGCTGTTAAAACGTACATATGTACTCTTGCTATTACCCGACGCTTTATAGTCGCTGTAATACTGACTCACATAATAAGAGGTATAAAACGCATTAATACCCCGCTCCCAGTTTTCCGGTGGAACATAGCCACTTTCCAGTTCTTCCACCCACGCCTGCGGGACACTGAAATCGAGACGAAAAACTCCGATATCCCAGGTATAGCTCCCACCCTGAACAAGTTGCTCAAATGTTAAACATTGCTTACCGCTGGCAAAGTTATCGGTATTAATGCCTAACCGCTTGATAATTTCCCTTGATATACATGTTTCTTGCGGGTTGTCTTTAACAATGATCTCATATTTCCCGCGCCATTGCTTATTGACATAAATATCGATGTCATACTGCCCCGGCAAGGGTTGATTATCATCAAGACGAATATTTGCAACCTGCTGGTCTTTCATTCCACCTATCATAAAATGGGTATCAAAGGTTTCTTCAGCTGCATAAGCTTCAATGCCGAGCAATAACGCTACGATTGCTGATGCAAGTGGGGTCATTCTCAACATAGGCAGCTCCTGCAATTAAATTTTGTCACTAATATAGTTGCCATGGTCATCGATAATGGTCAGATACCAGTTATTCGCATTATTACTTTTGACATTAATACTCTGACTTTCTAAGGGGGCAATCATAATAGTTTCATAATTGACTTTGACATTATTAGCTTTGACATCCGAAATCGTTACCCAATTTGCTGAGTCATTTTTTATCACCAATCCATTGCCACTGCGATTTACCAGTAACTTTTTAAATGTCGCTTTATTTACTGGCGCAATACCCGCAGGCCGGTAAAACAATTTAATTCTGTTTTGCATTGCAAATTTCAGTGCATTCTTGCCCTCTTGCTCTGGACTATTTGGTGGAATATCCAGAACATTCAGATAAAAAATGCTCTCTTTATTAGTGGGCAGTTTATTCGGCATAATTTTGATTTTTACTTGCTGCCCGGAATTTGCCCCTATTTTTGCCACTGGTGGCGTTAACATGAAAGGAACCTGAATTTTTTCTGGTGGTAACGACGTATCGCCATCATCAATCCACGCCTGCAGCAGCGAAGAACGGTTTCCCTGATTCATCAACTGCACCATCACTTCTTTGGAAGGTGCGAATAAGCGGGGAAATACTTCTCGGCTGACTCAGTCATTTCATTTCTTCATGTTTGAGCCGATTTTTTCTCCCGTAAATGCCTTGAATCAGCCTATTTAGAC
>NZ_JBJQMA010000012.1:0-135431 GCF_046486065.1 Escherichia sp. WS547
AATCAAAAAAGAATAAAACTCAGTCTTGGGGGACTCAGCCCGGTAGAATACCGGACTGAGTATCAAAAAGCCGGTTAACTGAAACTGTCCAGGTTTTGGGGTTCAGTTCATGGCGCGTCTTATCCAGCTTACGCAGGCACGATAGGGGGCAGCTTATTCCTCCACATACGCCAGCGAATACGGCTTCCCCAACTTGCCCACCTCCATACGTGTCCTCCTTACCAGAAATTTATCCTTAAGCTCCTCAATAACCATTTTCCTGCTAACTAAATTCGTGGTTAAGGTTGCATGATGATATGCAACAAATGTATAACATTTTCTTTACCAAAAGAAATAAACAAAAGCGACCGACAAAAGCATCGGATTACGGCAGGAGACATAATGGCATGGCTGAAAGTACTGTAACGGCAGACAGCAAACTGACAAGTAGTGATACTCGTCGCCGCATTTGGGCAATTGTGGGGGCCTCTTCAGGTAATCTGGTCGAGTGGTTCGATTTCTATGTCTACTCGTTCTGTTCACTCTACTTCGCTCACATCTTCTTCCCTTCCGGGAACACGACGACTCAACTACTGCAAACAGCAGGTGTTTTTGCTGCGGGATTTCTGATGCGCCCAATAGGCGGTTGGCTATTTGGCCGCATAGCCGATAAACATGGTCGCAAAAAATCGATGCTGTTATCGGTGTGTATGATGTGTTTCGGCTCACTGGTTATCGCCTGTTTGCCAGGCTACGAAACAATCGGTACCTGGGCTCCGGCATTATTGCTTCTTGCTCGTTTATTCCAGGGATTATCCGTTGGCGGAGAATATGGCACCAGCGCCACCTATATGAGTGAAGTTGCCGTTGAAGGGCGCAAAGGTTTTTACGCATCATTTCAGTATGTGACGTTGATCGGCGGGCAACTGCTAGCTCTACTGGTTGTCGTGGTTTTACAACACACCATGGAAGACGCTGCACTCAGAGAGTGGGGATGGCGTATTCCTTTCGCGTTAGGAGCTGTGTTAGCTGTTGTGGCGTTGTGGTTACGTCGTCAGTTAGATGAAACTTCACAACAAGAAACACGCGCTTTAAAAGAAGCTGGATCTCTGAAAGGATTATGGCGCAATCGCCGTGCATTCATCATGGTTCTCGGTTTTACCGCTGCGGGCTCCCTTTGTTTCTATACCTTCACCACTTATATGCAGAAGTATCTGGTAAATACTGCGGGAATGCATGCCAACGTGGCGAGTGGCATTATGACTGCCGCATTGTTTGTATTCATGCTTATTCAACCACTCATTGGCGCGCTGTCGGATAAGATTGGTCGTCGTACCTCAATGTTATGTTTCGGTTCTCTGGCAGCCATTTTTACCGTTCCTATTCTCTCAGCATTGCAAAACGTTTCCTCGCCTTATGCCGCTTTTGGTCTGGTGATGTGTGCCCTGCTGATCGTGAGTTTTTATACTTCAATCAGTGGAATACTGAAGGCTGAGATGTTCCCGGCACAGGTTCGTGCATTAGGTGTTGGTCTGTCATATGCGGTCGCCAATGCTATATTTGGTGGTTCGGCGGAGTACGTAGCGTTGTCGCTGAAATCAATAGGAATGGAAACAGCCTTCTTCTGGTATGTGACCTTGATGGCCGTGGTGGCGTTTCTGGTTTCTTTGATGCTACATCGCAAAGGGAAGGGGATGCGTCTTTAGTGACGGGTCAGTTGCCAGACGGTATAGCCAGTAGTTGCACCGGCGACATCCCAGGTAAAATCTTTCCAGCTCCAGCCGCTCCCCTCGGGGCGGCTATCCCAAAGTTCTTTTGACGCCCCCAGCCCAACAGAGAACATCAGCCCGAAAGTGGCACTGCGATCGCGACTCATCCCCTGATGCTGTGCATATTCATTTCCGGCGGCGGAAAGCATCGCCGAGGCGATAAAGTGTTGAGCTTTATCCTGCCCGCTCCAGCTATCGTTAGCCATATGGCTGCATCCAGAAAGTAATAATAGCGAACAGACAAAAAGAATACGCAAAACGTGGCCTCCAAAAAACAACCCCCGTACAGGACGGGGTTGTGATTACAGGATGCGGCTAATTAATCGGTCGATGCGGATACGGCGCAAACGACGGATGAGTTTACGAACCTTCACCGGATAATCGGCAATACTTTGCAGGTCGCGATAGTGCTTAACGATGGTGGTATGCTCGCGGATCAGCTCCAGTTCTTTCTCTCGCTGTGGCGCAAGCTCCAGTTGCGGATCGTGGATCAAAATAGCGTTTTCCAGATCCAGACGCCAGGCGCGCGGGTTCAGGTTATTACCAGTGATCAACATCCACTTATCATCAACCCACATCCCTTTCAGGTGATAGGTGTTGTCGTCATCTTTCCATAACCGAACCACTAACTGGTCAGTGTTGACGTAATACTGCAAACGGCTCAGGAAACGACGCAGATTGATCTCATAGAGATAAGGCAATGCGCCAATTATCTTGAAAGGTTCATCTTCCGGAATGTAGAAGTCATTCGCGGTTTTATCACCAACAATAATTTCGACCTTTTTCCCTTCGCGCAGCAACTGGATAATATTGCGCACAAGGATTGCTGGCAGGTTGAAGTAAGGTGTGCAGATGGTTAGTTTCTGCTCGGCACAAGGCATAAGATGGAAAATGGTCTTGTTCAACAGACTCGATTTCCCCAGACCTACCAACGGCGTTACGGAAAGCTGATCGTTGTCGGCATCGCCCTGGAAATGATAAGCGGCATCACGCAGCTCCTGGCGGAACAGACGAATATCGTTCTTGATTTCCGGGCTTTTTGGCCGATTAACATCATCCAGACGATTAACGCCGCGGCCATTCATAATATTCTGTGTAACCCATTCAAACATAATGTCTGACATCTTACGGTTACGGATAAGATGATAACGGTCGTAGCGATATTTATCGTGCTGATGCAGGTAAACATCGTTCAGGCTGGCACCGCTATAAAGTACGCTATCGTCGATGATAAAGCCTTTAAAGTGCAGAACACCAAGGGCTTCACGGGTATTGATTGGAACGCCATAAACCGGAACATCTACGCCCGGATTTTCCTGCGCCATGCGGCAGTACCAGTCAGCGTTAGTGTTAGATGCCGCAGCGCCAATGCGTCCACGTTGTGCACGATGCCAGTCGACCAGCACCCGCACATCCAGTTCCGGACGCTGCCTTTTAGCCTCATACAACGCGTTCAGAATGCCTTTGCCACCGTCATCCTGTTCGAGATACAGGGCGACAATGCAAATGCGCTGCTTCGCGCTGGCTATTTTTTCCAGCAGCGTCTCCCGGAAGTCGGCGGGAGCGTAAAAGAAATCGACATCATCAACTGATTGAGAAATCTTGGGTAGTTGGGCAAGGTGTTGTTGATGTTTATTACGCTTAAATTTTGACAACATCACAGTGCATTTCTTCTCTGTTCATTGAAGGGTCCTCTGTGCAATGCAGACGACATAAGCGGGCAATAATAACACCAGTCCCGATTAAGTGGTCAACATTTCCAGTACCTTACTCATGATTCCTCGCGCTGGGCAAGATTTAGCGTAAGCCCAACGATCCCCTCTTCGAGCTGGATATCAACGTTAAACCCGAGCTTGCGGGCCAGCGCCACCATGCCACGATTGTTTGGCATCGTAATACCATTCAGACGTTGCAGTCCGTGATCTCGCGTATAGGTAATCAACTTTTCCATTAAGCGTCGACCTAAGCCTAACCCTTTGAGATCCGAGCGAACCAGCACGGCAAATTCGGCATCGATGTTATCAGGGTCGGAGATCGCACGCGTGACGCCAAGGATCTCTTCCGTTTGATCAATACGTCGTACCGCTACAAATGCCATTTCCCGATCGTAGTCGATCTGCGTCATGTTGGCTAAATCTTCATGGGTAAATTCGTTGATCTCGCTAAAGTAGCGGTAATAAAGATCTTCTTTGGTGACTCGCGAAATGAATTGCTGAAGTTGTGGCTCATCTTCTGGCAAAATCGGGCGGAACAAGCAGCGTTCACCGTTTTTCAATTCTACCCATTCTTCCAGCTGATGCGGATAAGGGCGCACTGCCAGCCGACTCTCGTTATCGCCTTCAAACGGCGCGATATCCAGCGTGACATCCAGCGCGGTAAATTCACTGCCAGAAGCCAGCAAAGGATGAATATCCAGACGCTGAATTTCCGGGCAATCGACAATCAAGTTAGAAACCTGCACCAGAAGCTGGCTCAAGCCTGCAACATCTAATGGGCGTAGCGCACTGCGCGCACGAATCTTTTTACTTTTGATCCCCTGAATAACCAGATAGCGGGCCAGGTTCATGTTCAGCGGCGGTAGTGCGACGACGGCTTGATCTTCAGGACGCCACTCCACACCGCCTTCGCCCAGCATGATCAACGGCCCGAAAACCGGATCGTGCTCAACCACAACCCGCAACTCCTGAGCGCCAGCACGGTTAGCCATACTTTGCACCAACAGGCCGTGGATCCGCGCCTGCGGCCAGGCCATTTTTACGCGATCGAAAATAGCGTTTGCCGCTTGCTGGACTTCATTAGCTGTACGCAGGTAGAGCATTACGCCCTGAACTTCCGATTTATGTGGAATATCCGGCGAACGCAATTTCAGCGCCACCGGATAACCAATCTGTTCGGCAATATGCACCGCTTCGGTGCTATCGCTGGCAATCCAGGTGGGGAGCGTGTTCATGCCATATGCTTGCAGGATGGGCTGAACTTCATGGGTATCGAGTGACGTTGCTCCTTCGGCAATCGCCTGTTGCAACAGAAGATGCGCTTCTGCGGTATTGGAGGTCAGATTGCTGGGCAACGCCGGCGTTTCGCGTAGTTGCTTCTGATTACGCCGGTACTCCACCATATGCATAAAAGCAGTGATGGTTCCTTCCGGGGTACGGTAGGTCGGCAGCCCGGCTTCGCTGAATAATCGTCGTGCCTCTTGCGAGGAATGTTCGCCACACCAGTTCGTCAGCAGAGAAACATACTTGCTGCGGGGATGATGCTTTACCGCTTCAATTAATACTTGCGCGCTTTCTGTTGCGGGAGCAGCGGCGCTGGGCGAATGAATAACCATCAGCGCATCAAAATCCTGGCTGTGGAGCAGAATGTCCAGCGTTTTGACATAATGCTCGCTGCTGGCGTCATCGCGTAGATCGAGCGGGTTAGAGATTGCCACATGTTCTGGCAGTGCATCGCGCAGTTTCTGGCAGGTTTCTTCGCTTAGCGTTGCCAGCTTGCCATTGCGTGACCATAAGGCATCCAGCGCCAGCGCGGCAGGCGCAGCACCGTTGCTGATAATCATCAGCCGGTCGCCACGCAGTGGGCGCATATGGCTGAGGGTTTCCACTGCCGAAAACAGCTCGTGAGTATCCTGTACCCGCAACAAACCGGCACGCTGAATAGCCGCATCCCACGCCGGATCCATTCCTGCCGTGGTGTTCAACAGACGTTGAGCCGCCGGGCTACGTCCGCTTTTAATCACCAGAATCGGTTTATTGCGAGAGGCACTACGGGCCGCCGAAACAAAGCGTCGCGCGTCGCTTAACTGTTCGAGATAGAGCAGGATGGCGCTGGTTTTACTGTCGCGCGCCAGATAGTCGAGCAATTCATCAACGTCGATATCCAGGCTGTCGCCGAGCGCAATAAAGTAGGAAAAGCCCATCTCACGCTGTTGCGCCCAGTCGAGGATGGTGTTGGAGACGGCAGCCGATTGCGAAATAAACGCCAGTTTGCCGCGTTTAATCGGCACAGGTGAAAAGCTGGCATTTAGACCTTGCCAGGGAGCCAGTAAACCCAGACTGTTTGGTCCTAGCAGGCGCATGTTATGGCGCAGGGCGCAGGCGCGGAGATCTTCGTGTTGCGATGCCGGGGCGGAAAGAATAATGCAGGTTTTACAGCCTTTCTCGCCGAGCTCTTCCAGAAGAGCAAGATTACGGCTGGCATTGGTACATAAAACCGCAAGGTCGGGTGTAAAGGGCAAGCTGGCAATATCCGGCCAGGCCAACACACCCAACACCGCTTTCCAGGCAGGCGTCACCGGGAGTACCGGTCCGTTAAAGCCTCCCGCCAGCAGGTTACGCATCATCAGGTAACCTGCGCGATTGGGTTTCATCGATGCGCCAATTACCGCAATCGATTTTGGTCGCAGTAGTGCTTCCAGTCCTCGCTGACTCATACCGGTCTCCCGCAGAAGTGACCGAATGATTTTAAACGCTTTCTAACTGTTCTGCTGTGATGCTACCCAGATGTTGCGTTTTTCCTGCCAGATAGCGTGTTTTAAAGCGGGTAAAATGCTCGCCTAACCCTGCCGCCGCCCCGGTATCGCCGGCCATATCTAACAGTGCGATGGCTACCTCGGCAGTACAATATTGGCCTTCAGCCTGGGCTTCACGCAGGCGATAGGCAGAAAGCCGGGAAAGATCGACGGAAATGACGGGAAGATTATCCAGATACGGACTTTTACGAAACATCTTGCGAGCTTCAGGCCAGGTACCATCGAGCATGATAAATAGCGGAGGCTTACCGGCAGGTGGTGTGAAGATCACTTCCCGTTGCTCATCAGCATACGAGGCGGGAAAGACCACCATTGGCTGATAGTCCGGGTTTTGTACCAGATCCAGCAAATCTAGCGAGGGTTCGGTACGCGACCATTGAAACGCAACGGTATCAGGCAAAATATCAGCAATCAGACGCCCGGTATTACTGGGCTTCATTGGCTCGGTGTCGAACATCAGCAAACAGAAGCGACTTTTTGCTTGTGCTGGGGTAATTGTCGAACAGAGACATAATTTCTCTGGCAAAAGACAGCGTTGGCAGCGACGAACGCGATTACCGCGGGCAAGAAAAGGACGTGTTGCGCGCGCAATACGCTCGGCGCGTAACTGGAGAACAGCGTTTTCGGTCATAAGAGAGCGTCGAAAAAACGCCATTGTCGCAGAGGAGAAAACGGGGCACAAGATGCGCCCCGGTAAGATTAAAGAGATTCGTTCAGCCAGCTATCAAACGGCGCTTTCGGTACTGCGCCATTAAGCATGTCGACAACCTGACCGTTTTTGAAAATCATGATCGTCGGTATACTACGAATTCCAAAGCGACTGCTCAATTCACGTTCAGCTTCGGTATTCACTTTCACAAAGCGCACTTTACCGCTACGCTCTTGCGCGACATCTTCAAAAATTGGTGCGAAATTACGGCAGGGGCCGCACCACGGTGCCCAGAAGTCGATCACCACAGGTAGATCATCTTTCAGCAATTTGTCGAGCGTTTCACCGGTCGCATTAATCACCTCTCCGTCAAACAAGTCGTGACCGCAGCGTCCGCATTTTGCCGCATCTTCGATCCGATCGTCGGGAATGCGATTGATGGCCTGACAATGGGTACAAACGGTATTCATAACTAACCTCGGGATGAGTAAGGAGACTTATCGGCAACGACGCCGGTATGTTTCTAATATGTTACATATTATCGGGGACATTGTTCCAGACAACAATCTGTTTTATTCAATAGGTATGATAGTCGCAGGCTTTGGTACGAAATCATGGCGAACCGCGCGGACTTCGGGTAATCTGCGCGCTTCGCGCAGCGCTGGTGGAGAAAAGCATGAACGATGAAATGAAAGGTAAAAGCGGCAAGGTCAAAGTGATGTATGTCCGCAGTGATGATGATTCTGATAAACGTACCCACAACCCGCGTACCGGGAAAGGGGGCGGGCGTCCAGGAAAATCTCGTGCTGACGGTGGCCGTCGCCCCGCCCGCGATGACAAACAGAGTCACCCCCGTGACCGCAAGTGGGAAGATTCGCCGTGGCGCACGGTTTCCCGCGCGCCGGGTGATGAGACGCCGGAAAAGGCCGATCACGGTGGCATCAGTGGTAAAAGTTTTATTGATCCGGAAGTTTTGCGTCGTCAGCGTGCGGAAGAAACCCGCGTCTACGGCGAAAATGCCTGTCAGGCACTGTTCCAGAGCCGTCCGGAAGCGATTGTTCGCGCCTGGTTTATCCAGAGTGTAACGCCGCGTTTTAAAGAAGCCTTGCGCTGGATGGCAGCAAACCGCAAAGCGTACCATGTGGTAGATGAAGCGGAACTGACAAAAGCGTCAGGCACGGAACATCACGGCGGCGTTTGCTTCCTGATCAAAAAGCGTAACGGTACAACCGTGCAGCAGTGGGTAAGCCAGGCAGGCGCGCAGGATTGCGTTCTGGCACTGGAAAACGAATCTAACCCGCATAACCTGGGTGGCATGATGCGCAGCTGTGCGCACTTCGGCGTGAAAGGCGTTGTGGTGCAGGATGAGGCACTGCTGGAGTCGGGGGCGGCTATCCGTACCGCAGAAGGCGGCGCAGAGCACGTTCAGCCGATTACTGGCGACAACATTGTTAACGTGCTGGATGATTTCCGTCAGGCAGGTTACACCGTAGTGACCACTTCCAGCGAGCAGGGGAAACCGCTGTTCAAAACCAGTCTGCCAGCGAAAATGGTACTGGTGCTGGGTCAGGAATATGAAGGGTTACCGGATGCCGCACGCGATCCAAACGATCTGCGCGTGAAGATTGACGGTACTGGCAACGTTGCCGGGCTAAATATCTCTGTCGCAACTGGCGTTTTGCTTGGTGAATGGTGGCGTCAGAATAAAGCCTGATAAATCAGCCGGGTGGCAACGCTGCCATCCGGCGTTTTCCTGCAAATTTACTCACTCTCTGCCGGTAATACTGGCATCCAGTCAATCGGTTTCTCGCCACGTTGTTCCAGCCACTGATTTGCCAGCACAAAATGGTTGCAGCCAAAGAACCCACGATGCGCAGAAAGCGGTGATGGATGCGGCGCTTTCAGTACGTGATGGCGTTGCTTATCAATAATCGCCCCTTTCTTTTGCGCATGTGAGCCCCACAACAAAAACACCACGCCTTCGCGATGCTGGTTAATCAGGCTGATGACTTTATCGGTGAAGGTCTCCCAGCCGAGGCTGGCGTGGGAATGCGCCTGACCTGCGCGAACCGTCAACACAGTATTGAGTAGCAGAACGCCCTGACGCGCCCAGCTTTCAAGATAACCATGATTAGGGCGGGTGAAACCGGGAATAGTATTTTCCAGCTCTTTATACATATTCAGCAGTGACGGCGGTGTCGCAATGCCGGGGCGAACGGAAAATGCCAGACCATGCGCCTGTCCCGGTCCGTGATAAGGATCCTGGCCGAGAATCACCACTTTAACGTCACCCAACTCTGTAAAGCGGAACGCGTTAAAGACATCCTTTTGTGGCGGATAGATAGTGACGCCGGACTGCCGCTCGCTGGCGACGGTCTGTAGGGTATTAAGAAAATAGGGTTGTTGCTTCTCTTCAGCCAGCACGTCATGCCAGGTTAATTCGTTTGCCATCTCGCTCTCCCGCGAATCTTCAATCCGCCTAGCTTAACTGCTTCTTTCTACAGAACAAAATCATGCTCATTTTTTAGACTTAAACGAGTGCAAAAAAATGTAAATTGGTAAAATTTCACACCTGCATAAGTTGATGTAAAACAATAAAATCCATTTGCAACCATACTTGATGTGTGGTTTTTATTGATTTAAATCAAAGATTCAAGGGTGTTTGAGGAGTATATATACACTCAAGCAACAATGGTTTTACCAATTGGCCGCGACAGGCTGAACAAATCAAATAATTTTGCCGGGGAGGCATCACATGATTACAGGTATCCAGATTACTAAAGCCGCTAACGACGATCTGCTGAACTCTTTCTGGCTGCTGGACAGCGAAAAAGGCGAAGCGCGTTGCATCGTTGCGAAAGCAGGTTTTGCAGAAGACGAAGTGGTTGCAGTAAGCAAACTGGGTGATATTGAATACCGTGAAGTTCCAGTAGAAGTGAAACCAGAAGTTCGCGTTGAAGGTGGTCAACACCTGAACGTTAACGTTCTGCGTCGTGAAACTCTGGAAGATGCAGTTAAGCATCCGGAAAAATATCCGCAGCTGACCATCCGTGTATCCGGTTATGCAGTTCGCTTTAACTCTCTGACTCCGGAACAGCAGCGCGACGTTATCGCTCGTACCTTTACTGAAAGCCTGTAAGGCTTAAGTAGCAAGTTATTAAGCGGAAGAGGGTGACCTCTTCCGCTTTTCTTTTTGTCTTTCAATAGAAAATGCGTACCGCACAATAGACCAGCAACAGCGCCAGCACGATATTTAACGGGCGACCATACTGGCGAAACAATCGCTGAAACAGATGCCCCGCCAGCGCCCAGCACACATTGCCAAACGTCCCAATCATCGACAGCAAAACGCTGACGCCAACTACCCAGCTTAGCGCCTGCGTTTGCGGCAGGACAAACGTCGACAGTGCCGTAACGCCATACAAAATGATTTTGACGTTCACAAACTGCAAAGCAAAGCTGGCCCAAAAGCTGATTGGTTTTGCCTGAAGTCCGTCTTCCTTTGTTGGACTGGTAGCGATTTTCCATGCCAGCCAGACAATATATGCCGCTCCTGCCCAGCTCAACAGATGCACTGCTGCCGGGTCGATAACAGCCAGTGAAAACGAAATTCCCACGCATAGCAACATGACGATTAAAAATCCCAGACTCATCCCTGCCAGCACGCGAGTACTCTGACGAAATCCGTGCGTTGTAGCTGAGCTAAGGGCGAGAATATTGTTCGGTCCTGGCGTCATGGCGGTAATCAGGGTGTAAGTCCAAAAAGCACTTAAAAGGGTCGGTGTCACTTGTTATCTCCTCTGTTTTGGTAGACAGTACCCGACACGGAACATTTAAAAAAATGAATGTTTTTACATTCTAAATTCGATATTTTCGATAGGTTTGGGGTTATGGATCTGCGCCGTTTTATTACGCTTAAAACCGTGGTGGAAGAGGGTTCCTTTTTGCGAGCTTCGCAAAAATTGTGCTGCACACAATCGACGGTGACTTTTCATATTCAGCAGCTTGAGCAGGAGTTCTCAGTCCAGTTATTTGAGAAAATTGGTCGACGAATGTGCCTTACCCGCGAAGGAAAAAAGCTGCTGCCGCACATTTATGAACTCACCAGAGTGATGGATACCCTTCGTGAGGCTGCCAAAAAAGAGTCGGATCCGGACGGGGAACTACGCGTTGTTTCAGGCGAAACGTTGCTTTCTTACCGAATGCCGCAGGTGTTGCAGCGTTTTCGGCAACGCGCACCAAAAGTGCGTTTATCGTTGCAGTCTCTGAACTGTTACGTGATCCGTGATGCGCTACTGAATGATGAGGCTGATGTCGGCGTCTTTTACCGCGTAGGGAATGATGATGCTCTAAACCGACGAGAATTGGGTGAGCAATCGCTGGTGCTGGTAGCTTCACCGCAAATTGCAGATGTCGATTTTACTGAGCCGGGAAGACATAACGCCTGTAGCTTTATTATCAACGAACCGCAATGTGTATTCCGGCAGATATTTGAGAGCACGCTGCGCCAGCGGCGGATCACGGTGGAAAACACCATTGAGCTGTTAAGCATTGAAAGTATCAAACGTTGTGTCGCGGCGAATATCGGGGTCAGCTACCTGCCGCGCTTTGCGGTAGCAAAAGAATTGGCGAGCGGCGAGTTAATCGAATTGCCTTTTGGCGAACAGTCGCAGACGATTACAGCAATGTGCGCACACCATGCTGGAAAAGCGGTTAGCCCGGCGATGCACACTTTTATTCAGTGTGTTGAAGAGTGTTTTTTGCCGGGATAAAAATAATGCCGGGCTTAAACCCGGCATTGAAATTACTCTTCTGTCGTTTGCGGAGGCACGCCCGTTCCGCTTGGTTTACGGCGCTTACCAATATTTTTGGTGTCGCGATGGCGTTTTTTCACCCGCGGCTTCTCTTTCTCTTTAGCTTTTTTCTTCTCGGCACGTTTAGCCAGTACTTTCTTCGATGGCTTGCCGGTCTGCTTCTCGCTTGGTGCACGCGTTTTCGGGCGTAACTCATCAATTACGCGAGCTTTAATTGGCTCTTCAATATAACGGCCAACTTTGCCCAGCAGCAGATGGTCATGGGCTTCCACCAGCGAAATTGCGGTGCCTTTACGACCGGCGCGCGCGGTACGTCCGATACGGTGCAAATAAGTATCACCACTGCGCGGCATATCGAAGTTAAAGACGTGGCTGACATCAGGAATGTCGATACCGCGTGCAGCAACATCGGTGGCAACCAGTACGTTTACGCGGCCTTCGGTCAAACGCTTGATCGCTTCGTTACGCTTGCCTTGTACCATCTCACCTTCGAGATAGCAGTTGTTGATGCCCGCTTCGCGCAGCCAGTTTGCCAGCTCATGCACACGCTCACGCTTACGCACAAACACAATTGAGCGGGTCGCTTCCGGCTGTTTTAACAGATGCACCAGCAATGCGGTTTTATGTTCCAGGTCATCGGCGCGGTAATACCACTGATGAATTTTTTTGCGCTCACGGGTGGACGGATTGGCAGAAACCTCCACCGGATCTTCCAGCAGACGCTCGGCAAAGTCCTGAATCGCATCGCCTTCCAGAGTTGCCGAAAAGAGCAGGGTCTGTTTACGCCAGCGCGTTTCGCCAGCAATATGTTCGATATCCTGAGCGAAGCCCATATCCAGCATACGGTCTGCTTCGTCGAGGATCAGCGTTTCAACCGCGCGGCAATCGAAGTTCTCTTCTTTTATGTATTGCAGCAGACGTCCGGTCGTGGCGACCACGATGTCCTGATTTTCGCTGAACACTTCCGCGTGGTTCATATAGGCTACGCCGCCGGTGATGGTGGCAATATCCAGATGCGTATGTTTCGCCAGTTCGCGGGCATGATCGGCTACCTGCATCGCCAGCTCGCGAGTTGGGGTGAGGATCAAAATACGCGGCGGACCGGATTTCTTACGTGGGAAATCGAGCAGGTGCTGCAACGCTGGCAGCAGATACGCCGCCGTTTTACCGGTGCCTGTCGGCGCAGAACCGAGTACATCACGGCCATCGAGCGCAGGCGGAATGGCGGCAGCCTGAATGGCGGTCGGGCGAGTGAAACCTTTATCCTGGAGGGCTTCCAGCAGGCTTTCGTCGAGTTCAAGTTCGGAAAAAGTCGTTACAGTCATGTTCTACCTCTGTGTGGGGCGCTGATTATAGACGTTACGGCTGCAATCTTCATCTGTTTGTATGGATATCGCTTCTCGGGTATTGTTCTCACCCGGTGCTATCGCCGTTTTTCCTGCAAGGTTTTATTTTCATGTCACAGTCTACATCCGTGCTTCGTCGTAATGGATTTACTTTTAAACAGTTTTTTGTTGCTCACGATCGTTGTGCGATGAAAGTTGGAACGGATGGCATTTTGCTGGGCGCATGGGCACCGGTGGCTGGGGTAAAACGTTGCCTTGATATCGGCGCGGGTAGCGGGTTGCTGGCATTAATGCTGGCGCAGCGAACCGATGACAGCGTAATGATTGATGCAGTTGAACTGGAAAGTGAAGCTGCCGCGCAGGCGCAGGAAAATATCAACCAGTCCCCGTGGGCAGAGCGGATTAACGTCCATACGGCGGATATTCAGCAGTGGATCACACAGCAGACAGTACGCTTCGATTTAATCATCAGTAACCCACCTTACTATCAGCAGGGAGTAGAGTGCTCGACACCTCAACGGGAACAGGCTCGCTATACCACTACGCTTGATCACCCATCGTTGCTGACCTGTGCGGCGGAGTGCATTACCGAAGAGGGATTTTTCTGCGTGGTGCTGCCAGAGCAGATTGGTAATGGTTTTACTGAACTGGCATTAAGTATGGGCTGGCATTTACGTTTGCGGACGGATGTGGCGGAAAACGAAGCGCGACTGCCGCATCGGGTGCTGCTGGCATTCTCCCCGCAGGCAGGAGAATGCTTTAGCGATCGCTTAGTCATTCGTGGGCCAGACCAGAACTATTCCGAAGCGTATACGGCGCTGACCCAGGCTTTTTATCTGTTTATGTAATGATTGCCGGGGGAAAGGATCGATGGACCGGAATGCGTGAGTAGTTCCGGATAATCCAGCGTGAAATGCAACCCCCGACTCTCCTTGCGCATCATCGCACAGCGAACAATCAACTCGGCAACCTGTACCAGATTACGCAGCTCCAGCAAATTATTTGAGACGCGGAAATGGGCGTAATATTCGTCTATTTCTTGTTGGAGCATGGTTATCCGCCGCAGGGCGCGTTCCAGGCGCTTCGTTGTGCGCACAATGCCAACGTAATCCCACATAAACAGCCGTAGCTCGTGCCAGTTATGCTGAATTACTACCCGTTCGTCAGGGTTCTCAACGCGGCTTTCATCCCACGGCGGTAACGTACTGACGCCGTGGGCATAAGGCATACGTCTGGTGATATCTTCTGCCGCCGACCAGCCATAGACCAGACACTCCAGCAATGAATTCGAGGCCATGCGGTTAGCGCCGTGTAAGCCGGTATAACTCACCTCGCCAATGGCATACAAGCCCTCGACGTCCGTACGCCCATGATCATCAACCATTACACCACCGCAGGTATAGTGTGCAGCAGGCACAATCGGCACCGGTTCTTTTGTGAGATCAATGCCCAGCCCGAGCAGTTTTTCATAGATCATCGGGAAATGCTGGCGAATAAAATCGGCAGGCTTATGGCTGATGTCGAGATACATACAATCCGCACCGAGGCGTTTCATTTCATGATCAATAGCGCGGGCGACAATATCGCGCGGGGCCAGTTCGCCGCGCTCATCGAAATCGGGCATAAAACGCGTGCCATCCGGGCGCTTGAGATAAGCGCCTTCGCCGCGCAGTGCTTCTGTTAACAGGAAATTGCGTGCCTGTGGGTGATACAGTGCGCTAGGGTGGAACTGATTAAATTCGAGATTGGCAACCCGGCAGCCTGCGCGCCACGCCATAGCAATGCCATCGCCAGAAGAAATATCTGGATTGGTGGTGTACTGATAAACCTTCGACGCACCGCCGGTTGCCAGTACCACTGCTTTTGCGTGGCAGGTTTCCACCGTTTCTTTATTTCGGTTCCATACCCACGCGCCAACAACCCGTCGCGTGCCCGGCAGGCCAATTTTGTCAGAAATAATCAGATCAACCGCGTTGCTGCGCTCCAGCACGCGAATATTCGGATGGTTCAGCGCCTTGCTCACCAGCGTGGTTTCTACTTCTCTACCGGTGGCGTCGGCGGCATGAAGAATACGACGGTGACTATGTCCACCTTCACGGGTCAGATGGTAGCTTTCTGCGCCATTTGGCTGAATGTGGGTATCAAACAACACCCCCTGGTCGATTAGCCATTGCACACAGGATCGTGCATTGCTGGCGACAAATTCAACTGCATGACGATCGCAAATACCAGCCCCGGCAATCAATGTGTCTTCCACATGCGAGTCAATGCTGTCAGTTTCATCAAACACGGCGGCAATACCGCCCTGGGCATAAAATGTTGAACCTTCCGTTACCGGGCCTTTACTTAGAACGATGACCTGATGCTGATCAGCCAGGCGCAGCGCCAGTGAAAGTCCGGCTGCGCCGCTACCGATAATCAACACGTCACATGAATGATCAGGGAGAGTATTCATTTTCTTTGTTTAATTTACTAAACACGGTTTGGTCAGCATAGCATCATGTTGTGCGATTAAACACCTGCTATTTTAATATTTGTTACAGTGGCTAAACACGCTGACGCAGGGCGGCGAGAAAAAGAGAAGTTACTGGCTGGTGGAGGATTAGGTGGTGAAATAAAAAGGCCGTTGGGTTACTCTTCAGGCAGTTAAATGGGCATTTCTACACAGATAATGCGATGTTCAGATTCTGTAGACTTATAATGATAGATAATGATCCGTCTACAGCATGACAAACAAAAACAGATGCGTTACGGAACTTTACAAAAACGAGACACTCTAACCCTTTGCTTGCTCAAATTGCAGCTAATGGAGTGGCGTTTCGATAGCGCGTGGAAATTTGGTTTGGGGAGACTTTACCTCGGATGAGCGAGCAGTTAACGGACCAGGTCCTGGTTGAACGGGTCCAGAAGGGAGATCAGAAAGCCTTTAACTTACTGGTAGTGCGCTATCAGCATAAAGTGGCGAGTCTGGTTTCCCGCTATGTGCCGTCGGGTGATGTTCCCGATGTGGTACAAGAAGCTTTTATTAAAGCCTATCGTGCGCTGGATTCGTTCCGGGGAGATAGCGCTTTTTATACATGGCTGTATCGGATTGCTGTAAATACAGCGAAAAATTACCTGGTTGCTCAGGGGCGTCGTCCACCTTCCAGTGATGTGGATGCCATTGAAGCTGAAAACTTCGAAAGTGGCGGCGCGTTGAAAGAAATTTCGAACCCTGAGAACTTAATGTTGTCAGAAGAACTGAGACAGATAGTTTTCCGAACTATTGAGTCCCTCCCGGAAGATTTACGCATGGCAATAACCTTGCGGGAGCTGGATGGCCTGAGCTATGAAGAGATAGCCGCTATCATGGATTGTCCGGTAGGTACGGTGCGTTCACGTATCTTCCGAGCGAGGGAAGCTATTGATAACAAAGTTCAACCGCTTATCAGGCGTTGACGATAGCGGGATACTGGATAAGGGTATTAGGCATGCAGAAAGAACAACTTTCCGCTTTAATGGATGGCGAAACGCTGGATAGTGAGCTGCTTAACGAACTGGCTCATAACCCAGAAATGCAGAAAACCTGGGAAAGCTATCACTTAATCCGTGACTCAATGCGGGGTGATACTCCCGAGGTGCTCCATTTCGATATCTCTTCACGCGTGATGGCCGCCATTGAAGAAGAGCCAGTACGTCAACCGGCGACATTGATCCCGGAAGCCCAGCCTGCGCCGCATCAATGGCAGAAAATGCCATTCTGGCAGAAAGTACGTCCGTGGGCGGCACAGCTTACCCAAATGGGCGTAGCCGCATGCGTATCGCTTGCAGTTATCGTTGGCGTCCAGCACTATAATGGACAATCTGAAACGTCCCAGCAGCCCGAAACGCCGGTATTTAATACACTGCCGATGATGGGTAAAGCCAGCCCGGTTAGCCTGGGAGTACCTTCTGAAGCGACCGCAAATAATGGTCAACAGCAGCAGGTACAGGAGCAGCGTCGTCGCATTAATGCAATGTTGCAGGATTACGAACTGCAACGCCGACTCCACTCTGAACAGCTTCAGTTTGAGCAGGCGCAAACCCAGCAAGCCGCTGTACAGGTGCCAGGAATTCAAACTTTAGGAACGCAATCGCAGTAATGAAGCAACTTTGGTTTGCCATGTCATTAGTGACAGGTAGCCTGTTATTCTCTGCTAACGCCTCGGCCACTCCCGCGTCCGGGGCGTTATTACAGCAGATGAACCTGGCCAGTCAGTCACTGAATTACGAGCTGTCATTCATCAGCATCAATAAACAGGGTGTTGAGTCTCTGCGTTATCGACATGCACGCCTCGATAACCGTCCTCTTGCACAATTGTTGCAAATGGATGGCCCGCGCCGGGAAGTGGTACAGCGCGGCAATGAAATCAGCTATTTTGAACCGGGACTTGAACCGTTCACGCTTAATGGCGATTACATTGTTGATTCTCTGCCATCGCTCATCTATACCGATTTCAAACGCCTTTCTCCTTACTACGACTTTATCTCCGTCGGGCGCACGCGTATTGCTGATCGTCTTTGCGAAGTTATTCGCGTGGTTGCCCGAGATGGTACACGCTACAGCTACATCGTGTGGATGGACACCGAATCGAAATTACCGATGAGGGTTGATCTCCTTGATCGCGATGGTGAAACGCTGGAACAATTTCGCGTGATTGCTTTTAATGTCAATCAGGATATCAGCAGCAGTATGCAGACGCTGGCGAAGGCAAATTTGCCGCCGTTGCTTTCTGTTCCTGTAGGTGAAAAAGCTAAATTCAGCTGGACGCCAACCTGGTTGCCACAGGGTTTTAGCGAAGTTTCCAGTAGCCGACGTCCGCTACCGACGATGGACAACATGCCTATCGAATCACGTCTCTATTCCGACGGATTATTCAGCTTTTCGGTAAACGTTAACCGCGCTACGCCATCGAGCACCGATCAGATGTTGCGCACCGGACGCAGAACCGTCAGTACAAGCGTACGTGATAACGCCGAAATCACCATTGTCGGTGAACTGCCGCCGCAAACGGCGAAACGCATTGCCGAGAATATTAAGTTCGGGGCAGCGCAATGATCAAAGAGTGGGCTACCGTCGTCTCCTGGGAAAACGGGCAGGCGCTGGTCAGTTGTGATGTTAAAGCCTCATGCAGCAGCTGCGCTTCACGTGCCGGTTGCGGTAGCCGCGTGTTGAATAAACTTGGCCCGCAAACCACGCATACCATTGTCGTACCCTGTGATGAGCCGTTAGTGCCGGGGCAAAAAGTAGAATTAGGAATCGCCGAAGGCAGCCTGCTTAGCTCCGCATTACTGGTTTATATGTCGCCGTTGATGGGACTATTCCTCATCGCTTCACTATTTCAGCTACTCTTTGCTTCAGATATTGCAGCATTATGCGGTGCGATTCTCGGTGGCGTTGGTGGATTCCTGATTGCACGTGGCTGCTCTCGAAAGTTTGCTGCCCGGTCTGAATGGCAACCGATCATCTTAAGCGTGGCATTGCCGCCTGGCCTTGTGCGATTTGAAACATCTTCGGAAGACGCGAGCCAGTGATTTCACTGGCTTTGTTGCATTTTGCATAACAAATGCGAGGACGTTTCCAGATACCACAATCCATACGGTATGAACATTTCCTCGCCTCAATGTTGTAGTGTAGAATGCGGCGTTTCTATTAATACAGACGTTAAGCTCAGAACAGCGACTTCTAAAAGCCTGGTTAACCGGGCATTAAGGCACAATAATCATACTTTATGAAGAATATACGTAACTTTTCGATCATAGCTCACATTGACCACGGTAAATCGACGCTGTCTGACCGTATTATCCAGATCTGCGGTGGCCTGTCTGACCGTGAAATGGAGGCGCAGGTTCTCGATTCCATGGATCTTGAGCGTGAGCGTGGCATTACCATCAAAGCGCAAAGCGTGACGCTGGACTACAAAGCGTCTGACGGCGAAACCTATCAGCTTAACTTTATCGACACCCCGGGCCACGTTGACTTCTCTTATGAAGTTTCTCGTTCGCTGGCTGCCTGTGAAGGTGCATTGCTGGTGGTCGACGCCGGGCAGGGCGTAGAAGCGCAAACCCTGGCAAACTGCTACACCGCCATGGAAATGGATCTCGAAGTGGTGCCGGTACTGAACAAGATTGACCTGCCGGCAGCCGATCCTGAACGCGTGGCGGAAGAAATTGAAGATATTGTCGGCATCGACGCCACCGACGCGGTGCGCTGTTCAGCGAAAACCGGCGTTGGCGTGCAGGACGTTCTCGAACGTCTGGTGCGCGACATTCCGCCGCCGGAAGGCGATCCGGAAGGCCCGTTGCAGGCACTCATTATCGACTCCTGGTTCGACAACTACCTGGGCGTTGTTTCACTTATCCGTATTAAAAACGGCACCCTGCGTAAGGGCGACAAAGTGAAAGTCATGAGTACCGGGCAGACCTATAACGCCGACCGTCTGGGTATCTTCACGCCAAAACAGGTTGACCGCACTGAACTGAAATGTGGCGAAGTAGGTTGGCTGGTATGTGCGATTAAAGATATCCACGGCGCTCCAGTAGGCGATACCTTAACGCTGGCGCGTAATCCGGCAGAAAAGGCGCTGCCTGGCTTTAAGAAAGTCAAACCGCAGGTATACGCCGGTCTGTTCCCGGTAAGTTCCGACGACTATGAAGCCTTCCGTGACGCGCTGGGCAAACTCAGCCTGAACGATGCTTCACTGTTCTATGAGCCGGAAAGCTCCAGCGCGCTGGGCTTTGGTTTCCGCTGCGGCTTCCTCGGCCTGCTGCACATGGAGATCATCCAGGAACGTCTGGAACGTGAATACGATCTGGATCTGATCACCACTGCGCCGACCGTAGTGTATGAAGTTGAAACCACGTCAAGAGAAGTTATCTACGTCGACAGCCCATCCAAGCTGCCAGCGGTAAATAACATCTACGAACTGCGCGAGCCGATTGCAGAGTGTCACATGCTGCTGCCGCAGGCATATCTCGGCAACGTTATTACACTGTGCGTAGAAAAACGCGGCGTGCAGACCAATATGGTTTACCACGGTAATCAGGTGGCGCTGACGTACGAGATCCCGATGGCGGAAGTGGTGCTCGATTTCTTCGATCGCCTGAAATCTACCTCGCGTGGTTATGCGTCTCTGGATTACAACTTCAAACGCTTCCAGGCGTCCGACATGGTACGTGTAGACGTATTAATCAACGGTGATCGTGTTGATGCGCTGGCGTTGATCACCCACCGTGATAATTCGCAAAACCGCGGTCGCGAGCTGGTGGAGAAGATGAAAGATCTGATCCCACGCCAGCAGTTTGATATCGCCATTCAGGCAGCGATTGGTACGCACATCATTGCGCGCTCCACCGTGAAACAGCTGCGTAAAAACGTACTGGCTAAATGTTATGGCGGCGATATCAGCCGTAAGAAAAAGCTGCTGCAGAAGCAGAAAGAAGGTAAGAAACGCATGAAGCAGATCGGTAACGTCGAGCTGCCGCAGGAAGCGTTCCTCGCCATTCTGCACGTCGGCAAAGACAACAAATAACCCTTAGGAGTTGGCATGGCGAATATGTTTGCCCTGATTCTGGTGATTGCCACACTGGTGACGGGCATTTTATGGTGCGTGGATAAATTCTTTTTCGCACCTAAACGGCGGGAACGTCAGGCAGCGGCGCAGGCGGCTGCCGGTGACTCACTGGATAAAGCAACGCTGAAGAAAGTTGCGCCGAAGCCTGGCTGGCTGGAAACCGGTGCTTCTGTTTTTCCGGTGCTGGCTATCGTATTGATTGTGCGTTCGTTTATTTATGAACCGTTCCAGATCCCGTCAGGTTCGATGATGCCGACTCTGTTAATCGGTGATTTTATTCTGGTAGAGAAGTTTGCTTATGGCATTAAAGATCCTATCTACCAGAAAACGCTGATCGAAACCGGTCATCCGAAACGCGGCGATATCGTGGTCTTTAAATATCCGGAAGATCCAAAGCTTGATTACATCAAGCGCGCGGTGGGTTTACCGGGCGATAAAGTCACTTATGATCCGGTCTCGAAAGAGCTGACGATTCAACCGGGATGCAGTTCCGGTCAGGCATGTGAAAACGCGCTGCCGGTCACCTACTCCAACGTGGAACCGAGCGATTTCGTTCAGACCTTCTCACGCCGTAATGGTGGGGAAGCGACCAGCGGATTCTTTGAAGTGCCGAAAAACGAAACCAAAGAAAATGGAATTCGTCTTTCCGAGCGTAAAGAGACACTGGGTGATGTGACGCACCGCATTCTGACAGTGCCGATTGCGCAGGACCAGGTGGGGATGTATTACCAGCAGCCAGGGCAACAACTGGCAACCTGGATTGTTCCGCCGGGACAATACTTCATGATGGGTGACAACCGCGACAACAGCGCGGACAGCCGTTACTGGGGCTTTGTGCCGGAAGCGAATCTGGTCGGTCGGGCAACGGCTATCTGGATGAGCTTCGATAAGCAAGAAGGCGAATGGCCGACAGGTGTGCGCTTAAGTCGCATTGGCGGCATCCATTAATAGCCCATCTTCGTTCACGTTGTCGCCGTTATGGCGACAACGTGAATTATTTATGAGATAAATCTCCCGTGGCTAACGACATCCCCCGTCGTTGTGTATAGAATATTCCCCCGAAGTTTAAGGTTGGCACCTCCAGGTTGCCACGGCACACGAAACAGCGTTGGTCCCCATATACCGGTAAACTGAAACTGCAGCGAAGCAGTTAGCAGAACCATGTATATCAGGTCTGTTTCGTGTGCTGAATTGTTGACGCATTTATTTATTGGTATCGCATGAACCCCATCGTAATTAATCGGCTTCAACGGAAGCTGGGCTACACTTTTAATCATCAGGAACTGTTGCAGCAGGCATTAACTCATCGTAGTGCCAGCAGCAAACATAACGAGCGTTTAGAATTTTTAGGCGACTCTATTCTGAGCTACGTTATCGCCAATGCGCTTTATCACCGTTTCCCTCGTGTGGATGAAGGCGATATGAGCCGGATGCGCGCCACGCTGGTCCGTGGCAATACGCTGGCTGAACTGGCGCGCGAATTTGAGTTAGGCGAGTGCTTACGTTTAGGGCCAGGTGAACTTAAAAGCGGTGGATTTCGTCGTGAGTCAATTCTCGCCGACACCGTCGAAGCATTAATTGGTGGCGTATTCCTCGACAGTGATATTCAAACCGTCGAGAAATTAATCCTTAACTGGTATCAAACCCGTCTGGACGAAATTAGCCCAGGCGATAAACAAAAAGATCCGAAAACGCGCTTGCAAGAATATTTGCAGGGTCGCCATCTGCCGCTGCCGACTTATCTGGTCGTCCAGGTACGTGGCGAAGCACACGATCAGGAATTTACTATCCACTGCCAGGTCAGCGGCCTGAGTGAACCGGTGGTTGGCACAGGTTCAAGCCGTCGTAAGGCTGAGCAGGCTGCCGCCGAACAGGCGTTGAAAAAACTGGAGCTGGAATGAGCATCGATAAAAGTTACTGCGGATTTATTGCTATCGTCGGACGTCCGAACGTTGGCAAATCCACATTATTGAACAAACTGTTGGGGCAGAAGATCTCTATCACCTCCCGCAAGGCGCAGACAACTCGTCACCGCATTGTGGGGATCCATACTGAAGGCGCGTATCAGGCGATCTACGTCGATACCCCGGGCCTGCATATGGAAGAAAAACGCGCCATTAACCGCCTGATGAACAAAGCGGCGAGCAGCTCCATTGGCGACGTTGAGCTGGTGATTTTTGTCGTTGAAGGCACCCGCTGGACGCCGGACGACGAAATGGTGCTCAACAAGCTGCGTGATGGCAAAGCGCCGGTAATCCTCGCGGTGAACAAAGTGGACAACGTGCAGGAAAAAGCCGATCTGCTGCCACACTTACAGTTCCTGGCAAGCCAGATGAACTTCCTCGATATCGTGCCGATCTCTGCTGAAACCGGGCTGAATGTCGACACTATCGCAGCAATCGTGCGTAAGCATCTGCCTGAAGCGACCCATCACTTCCCGGAAGATTACATCACCGATCGCTCACAGCGTTTTATGGCGTCTGAAATCATCCGCGAAAAACTGATGCGTTTCCTCGGCGCTGAACTGCCGTACTCCGTGACCGTGGAGATCGAACGTTTCGTCTCTAACGAACGAGGCGGTTATGACATCAACGGTTTGATTCTCGTTGAGCGTGAAGGGCAGAAGAAGATGGTTATTGGCAACAAAGGGGCCAAGATCAAAACCATCGGGATTGAAGCGCGTAAAGACATGCAGGAAATGTTCGAAGCGCCTGTTCACCTTGAGCTGTGGGTAAAAGTGAAATCCGGTTGGGCCGACGACGAACGCGCACTGCGCAGTCTCGGTTACGTTGACGATCTTTAAGAGTAACTCCGATGGAAGGCTGGCAGCGCGCATTTGTCCTGCATAGTCGCCCGTGGAGCGAAACCAGCCTGATGCTGGACGTCTTCACGGAGGAATCGGGTCGCGTGCGTCTGGTTGCCAAAGGCGCACGCTCTAAACGCTCTACTCTGAAAGGTGCATTACAGCCTTTCACCCCTCTCTTGCTACGTTTCGGCGGGCGTGGCGAAGTCAAAACGCTGCGCAGTGCTGAAGCCGTCTCGCTGGCGCTGCCATTAAGCGGTATCACGCTTTACAGCGGTCTGTACATCAACGAACTTCTCTCCCGCGTACTGGAATACGAGACGCGCTTCTCTGAACTCTTTTTCGATTACTTGCACTGCATTCAGTCTCTTGCCGGGGTCACTGGTACGCCAGAACCCGCGCTGCGCCGCTTTGAACTGGCACTGCTCGGGCATCTGGGCTATGGCGTCAATTTTACCCATTGTGCGGGTAGCGGCGAGCCGGTAGATGACACCATGACGTATCGTTATCGCGAAGAAAAAGGGTTTATCGCAAGCGTCGTTATCGACAATAAAACGTTCACCGGAAGGCAGTTAAAAGCGTTAAACGCGCGGGAATTTCCTGACGCAGACACACTGCGCGCCGCGAAACGCTTTACCCGCATGGCGCTTAAGCCGTATCTTGGCGGTAAACCATTAAAGAGCAGGGAACTGTTCCGGCAGTTTATGCCTAAGCGAACGGTGAAAACACATTATGAATGATGAGGATTGTCATGGCTGAATTACTGTTAGGCGTCAACATTGACCATATTGCAACGCTGCGTAACGCACGCGGTACTGCTTACCCGGATCCGGTGCAGGCGGCGTTTATTGCTGAGCAGGCGGGAGCAGACGGCATTACCGTGCATTTACGTGAAGATCGCCGCCACATTACTGACCGTGATGTGCGCATCCTGCGTCAGACGCTGGATACCCGCATGAATCTGGAGATGGCGGTGACCGAAGAGATGCTGGCGATCGCCGTTGAAACAAAGCCGCATTTTTGCTGCCTGGTACCTGAAAAGCGTCAGGAAGTAACAACCGAAGGCGGCCTGGACGTCGCAGGGCAGCGTGAAAAAATGCGCGATGCCTGCAAACGTCTGGCAGATGCCGGGATCCAGGTTTCTCTGTTTATCGACGCCGATGTAGAGCAGATCAAAGCTGCGGCAGAGGTTGGCGCACCGTTTATCGAGATCCACACAGGTTGCTATGCTGATGCCAAAACTGACGCCGAACAGGCGCAAGAGCTGGCGCGTATCGCCAAAGCCGCGACCTTTGCCGCTAGTCTCGGTCTGAAAGTTAACGCTGGTCACGGTCTGACCTATCACAACGTGAAAGCTATTGCCGCCATCCCTGAGATGCATGAACTGAATATCGGTCATGCCATTATTGGTCGTGCAGTGATGACCGGACTGAAAGATGCGGTGGCAGAAATGAAGCGTCTGATGCTGGAAGCGCGTGGCTAATGACAATATTAGGTTTAGGTACGGATATTGTGGAGATCGCTCGCATAGAAGCGGTGATCGCCCGATCCGGTGAGCGCCTGGCACGCCGCGTATTAAGCGATAACGAATGGGCAATCTGGAAAACGCACCACCAGCCGGTGCGTTTTCTGGCGAAGCGTTTTGCTGTGAAAGAAGCGGCGGCAAAAGCGTTTGGCACCGGGATCCGCAATGGTCTGGCGTTTAATCAATTTGAAGTATTTAATGATGAGCTCGGCAAACCACGGCTACGGCTATGGGGTGAGGCATTAAAACTGGCGGAAAAGCTCGGCGTTGTAAATATGCATGTAACGCTGGCAGATGAACGCCACTATGCTTGTGCCACGGTAATTATTGAAAGTTAAAAAAATACCGTTCTCTTTATAAAGTAAAACCCCCGAACTGGTAAGGAACGGGGGTTTTACTTTTTAACTTTAATTTTGTGCAGCACGCACCCTCAACAAGAGCGATTATGGATCAGGGCGGTTATCTTTTACAAGCAACTTGCAATCTTTAGCATAAAAACTCGAGCCTTTACGAAGAAAACAATATTGATGGAAAGATTAACGTGACCGCCAATTCGGAAGTACATTAAAATTGGCTTCGTTATTGGCGATTTTGCTGTGCTTTATACCATGCCACAGAATTCCCCCATTGAAACGAGTGGTGTCGTCAAAGCTCTGGTGTGGAGTGCAGCATGCACCCTCAATAACTCGCACGTTCAGTTTTGGGGAGATGTAAGGGCTAATCTGAACGGCTGCATTCCTTGTTTAAGGAAAAACGAATGACTGATTGCCGATACCTTATTAAACGGGTCATCAAAATCATCATTGCTGTTTTACAGCTGATCCTTCTGTTCTTATAACATAAGGAAACGTACTTAAGGCGCGTCAGGTTAACCAGCCAGGCGCGCCTTTAATAATTATAAATAAGTGCTTATACAGATAGTGTTATCATTCATGAAATAATTGATATTTATGATCACATCACGAAAATAAATATAAGAACCTGAAGGCTCACACTATAAAGTCAACAATAGTCTACTCCAGGAGCAGAATATTAAATTTTATCCGCGTGATGCATCAGCACAAATTTATCCCACAACTGTTCTTCCGTCTCGACATGTTGCGGATCCTTCACAATAGTATTGGGGATCGGGCACACCTTCTGGCAGGTTGGTGTCTCGTAGTGCCCTACGCATTCGGTACACTTATCGCTGTTAATCTCATAGATATGATCGCCCATTGAAATCGCCTCATTCGGGCATTCGGGTTCACACATATCACAATTGATGCATTTTTTAGTGATTAACAGCGCCATAAGGAAACTCTCAAAACAACACAAACCGGGCGGGCATTATACGCGCATTCTTTACTCAGACCAGTTTTTTCACCAGCGCTTCACTGTGACGAATACGTTCTGGAGCCAGTTCCAGATCCTGCTGAATCAGCGCAATGAACAGCAAATCCGTTAACATTCCCTGCGCGTGACAAGCAGAGATTGAAGCACTGTTTGTCGCTTGTTCTTCGGCAATGGTATACAGGCAATGAGAAGCACGCTGTTGCAGGGCATTCGGAGTAAAGCCGGTAATCGCCAGCACTTTTCCGCCCACTCGCAGCATCTCATCTGCCGCCAGGTTTAACTCGCGTCGTACACCGGTGTAAGAAATGGCTAATAACAGATCGTCAGGGGACGACGCCTGTACGGTAGCGAGTAGCGCATGCATATCGCGCACTGCGGCAGCATTGAAGCCAATCTTCATCAGCTTCCAGGCAAAGTTTTGCGCCACCAGACCCGAAGCGCCAATGCCGGTCAGAATTATCCGCCGCGCAGAGCGCAACATTGTTACGCATTCATGCAGTTTCTCTTCACTATTAACGTTTAGCGTTGCGTACATAGCGGCAGTATTTTCTTTAATCAGTTTTTCGCCGACCAGCCGTAACGGATCATCACCGCGGATTTGGTTATGAATGGGCACGGAGGGCGATTCCGGCTGGCTTGCCAGCGCTTCACTCAACGCCAACTTAAGCGCCGGAAAACCTTTATAGCCGAGTTTTTGCGCGAACTTCACGACGCTGGACTGACTGACTCCGGCTTCGTTGGCCAGTTGCTGAGAGCTTAAATGGCGCGCCGTATCAGGTTGTAGCAGAAGATAATCCGCCAGTTTTTTATCACTCTGGGCAAGCCCCTGGTAACGCTGACGGATACGAAGTAAGCCGTTCATATCTTTCCTCGCGATGAAATAGTGGCGACAACAGGCAATATGAGACAAACGCGAGTGAATTTTATATTCCATTGCCGCTAATTTCCATGAATTAAAAATTCCAGTTAGCCATGATGCGGTCGATTGTTGCCGGAAAAGTGATGATCTATCTGTTAGGCTATGTAGTAGCGAAAATTAATCAGGATGTTTCAGTCCAGAGGAGTATGGTTTGGCAACTCACGAGCGTCGTGTGGTGTTTTTTGACTTAGATGGAACATTGCATCAGCAGGATATGTTCGGCAGTTTTTTGCGTTATTTACTGCGTCGCCAACCGCTGAATGCGTTGCTTGTCCTGCCGTTGTTGCCGATCATAGCCATTGCGTTATTGATAAAAGGCCGTGCGGCACGCTGGCCGATGAGTCTGCTTCTGTGGGGATGCACTTTTGGTCACAATGAAGCGCGTTTGCAGGCGTTGCAGGCCGATTTCGTACGCTGGTTTCGTGACAATGTTACCGCCTTTCCGCTGGTTCAGGAGCGATTAACCACCTACCTGTTAAGTTCCGATGCTGATATCTGGTTGATTACCGGCTCTCCGCAGCCGCTGGTTGAAGCGGTTTATTTCGATACGCCCTGGCTGCCGCGGATTAATCTTATCGCCAGTCAGATTCAGCGTGGCTATGGTGGTTGGGTATTGACGATGCGTTGTCTGGGACATGAAAAGGTCGCGCAACTGGAGCGTAAAATCGGCACGCCACTGCGGTTGTACAGTGGCTATAGCGACAGTAATCAGGACAACCCGCTGCTTTATTTCTGTCAGCATCGTTGGCGAGTAACCCCGCGCGGTGAACTCCAGCAACTGGAATAGAGTAAAGCATAGCGTCCGTGTATAATGCGCCGCGCTTTTATAACCGGAGTTTTCTTTTTGTCTGAAGTCGAATTTAGCCACGAATACTGGATGCGTCACGCGCTGACGCTGGCAAAGCGTGCCTGGGATGAGCGGGAAGTGCCGGTCGGCGCGGTATTAGTGCATAACAATCGTGTTATTGGCGAAGGCTGGAACCGTCCGATTGGTCGACATGATCCCACCGCACATGCAGAAATCATGGCTCTGCGGCAGGGCGGTCTGGTGATGCAAAATTATCGTCTGATCGACGCCACGTTGTATGTCACGCTTGAACCCTGTGTAATGTGTGCCGGAGCGATGATCCACAGTCGCATTGGTCGCGTGGTCTTTGGTGCGCGTGACGCGAAAACTGGCGCTGCGGGATCTTTAATGGATGTGCTGCATCATCCGGGTATGAATCACCGAGTGGAAATTACCCAAGGAATACTGGCGGATGAGTGCGCGGCGTTGCTCAGTGACTTCTTTCGCATGCGCCGCCAGGAAATTAAAGCGCAGAAAAAAGCGCAATCCTCGACGGATTAATTTTGTTTCTCTTCACTCCCTTTCCTGGAAAACAGCAGAGAGGGAGAATGGGTCAAATAGTTTGATGACGACTGGGAAAGAAACGAGAGAAAAGGAAATTTCTCTTTGCCCAACTCCGTAGGCGATACCGCCGGATAATCCTGCGCCAGTTGCATCGCCGCTTCTGTAGCCTGCTTCTCTTTCTCTTGCAGATAACCCACCAGGCTAATCTGATACTTACGAATATTTTCGACATAAGCGTAGGCTTCATGCCCACGAGCGTAGCCGTAAGTCAGCTTGCTGTAATAGGGTTTCTGGCTAAGTAAAGGCAGACGCTGTTTTACGTCAGCCCAACTGTCAGGATTGCCTTTGGTTTTTGCCGTCAGAGCGCGGGCATCCAGCATATGCGCATAGCCCATATTGTATGCGGCGAGGGCAAACCAAATCCGTTCGTTCTCCGGCACACTTTCCGGCACTTTACTCATCATATCCTGCAAATAACGCACGCCGCCGCTGATGCTCTGTTCGGCATCGGTACGATCCGTAATGCCGAGGCTTTGCGCGGTATTTTTGGTTAGCATCATCATGCCGCGCACACCCGTCGGTGAAGTGGCCTGCGCATCCCAGTGCGATTCCTGATAAGCAATAGCGGCCAGCAAACGCCAGTCAATTTCTTCGGCGTATTTCTCAAACAGGGGCTTTAACTGCGGCAGTACCGCATCGACGGCGCGTAAAAATGTGCGCGTATCGACGTAATCAAAATCATCGCCATGCCCCAGGTATTTCTCTTCAATGCGTGCCAGAGTACCGTCTTCATTCATTTCGTTGAAGAAATCGAGCAGAGCGGCGGAAAGGGTATTATCGCCATCTAATGGGCTAAACCAGGTCACCGGTTGTTCATCGGTAATGTCGAGCGCTACGGCGAGTTCCGGATGAACGCGCTGAAACAGGCTAATGGCAACAGAATCAGCAATGGTGTAATCGAGTTTTCCTTCGATGACATCTTCCATTAATTCCGCAGAGCCTTTTTTGTCGTCAACCTTCCAGCTTAATTCCGGGAATTTTGTTTCTTTCAGGGTCTGGAGATCGTTAACCACCACATGACCCGGTGCAACGGTGAGTTGCTCCGCCGTCAGGTTGCCCAGTGTACGTGGGCGATACTGACCCACTTTATAAACCAGTTGTTGTGAAACGGAGTAGTAGGTCGGGCCTGGCTGATAATTTTTAACCCTTTCGCTGTTATAGACCAGTCCTGCCGCCAGCAGGTCGGCGTTACCATTATCGAGGTCGTCAAACAGCTGGCTGATATTCTGCCGCACGGTCACTTTCAGTTTTACGCCGAGGTAATCGGCAAACTGTTTCGCCAGTTCGTAATCCAGGCCAAAAGGTTTCCCGTTGATTTCGTTATACGTCAGGGGAGTATGAATGGTGCTCACACGCAACTCTCCCCGCGCTTGAATGGCGGCGATACGGTTGTCGGCTTTACCAAACCAGGGAATGGATGGCCAGAGAGCGACCGCGAGCAGCAGTGCCAGAATGCCGATGAACAGATAATTAATCTTTAATTTTTTCAATTAGTTAATTCTCTGTGTCGTGCGCGTCCCAGCTTGAAAAAACGTAATAATAGTGAAAGGTTTACTCATAAATGAGCGGCATTTTGCGTAAACCTGCGCCAGTTGGCAACTTATTACAGCCAGTGGCGGCACGCGTTGCTAATTCGCGATGGTGATTTTATTTCCACGCAAACGGTTTCGTCAGCGCATCAGATTCTTTATAATGACGCCCGTTTCCCCCCCTTGGGTACACCGAAAGCTTAGAAGACGAGAGACTTATGATGGAAATTCTGCGTGGTTCGCCTGCATTGTCGGCATTCCGAATCAACAAACTGCTGGCACGTTTTCAGGCTGCCAGGCTCCCGGTTCACACTATTTACGCCGAGTATGTCCATTTTGCTGACCTCAATGCGCCGTTAAACGATGATGAGCACGCACAACTTGAACGCCTGCTGAAATATGGCCCGGCACTCGCCAGCCACGCCCCGCAAGGCAAACTCCTGCTGGTGACCCCGCGTCCTGGCACCATCTCTCCCTGGTCTTCGAAAGCGACCGATATTGCCCATAACTGCGGGCTGCAACAGGTAAACCGTCTTGAGCGCGGCGTGGCTTACTATATAGAAGCCGGTACGCTGACCAATGAACAATGGCAGCAGGTTACCGCTGAACTGCACGACCGCATGATGGAAACGGTCTTTTTTGCTTTAGATGATGCAGAGCAGCTGTTTGCACACCATCAACCGACTCCGGTCACCAGCGTTGATTTGCTGGGGCAGGGCCGTCAGGCGCTAATCGACGCTAACCTGCGTCTTGGCCTGGCACTGGCGGAAGATGAAATTGACTATTTGCAGGATGCTTTCACAAAGCTTGGTCGTAACCCGAACGACATCGAACTGTATATGTTTGCCCAGGCGAACTCCGAGCACTGCCGCCACAAAATTTTTAACGCCGACTGGGTTATCGATGGTGAACAGCAGCCGAAATCGCTGTTTAAGATGATCAAAAACACCTTCGAAACCACGCCGGATCACGTTCTCTCTGCTTATAAAGATAACGCCGCCGTAATGGAAGGTTCTGAAGTGGGCCGCTACTTTGCTGACCACGAAACGGGCCGCTACGATTTCCATCAGGAACCGGCGCATATTCTGATGAAAGTCGAAACTCACAACCACCCGACGGCGATTTCTCCGTGGCCGGGCGCGGCGACCGGTTCCGGCGGTGAAATCCGCGATGAAGGTGCCACCGGGCGCGGCGCGAAGCCGAAAGCTGGTTTGGTTGGTTTCTCCGTTTCCAACTTGCGTATTCCGGGCTTTGAACAACCGTGGGAAGAAGATTTCGGTAAGCCTGAGCGCATTGTCACCGCGCTGGACATCATGACCGAAGGCCCGCTTGGTGGCGCGGCATTTAACAACGAATTTGGTCGTCCGGCACTGAACGGCTACTTCCGTACTTATGAAGAAAAAGTGAATAGCCACAATGGCGAAGAGCTGCGCGGTTATCACAAACCGATCATGCTGGCGGGCGGGATCGGCAACATTCGCGCCGATCACGTACAAAAAGGCGAGATCAACGTTGGTGCGAAGCTGGTCGTTCTCGGCGGCCCGGCAATGAACATCGGTCTTGGCGGCGGCGCGGCGTCTTCCATGGCGTCTGGTCAGTCTGATGCCGACCTCGACTTTGCTTCCGTACAGCGCGACAACCCGGAGATGGAGCGTCGCTGCCAGGAAGTGATCGACCGTTGCTGGCAGCTTGGTGATGCCAACCCAATCCTGTTTATCCACGACGTCGGCGCTGGCGGTCTTTCTAACGCCATGCCGGAACTGGTGAGCGACGGCGGGCGCGGCGGTAAATTCGAACTGCGCGATATCCTGAGCGACGAACCGGGCATGAGCCCGCTGGAAATCTGGTGTAACGAATCCCAGGAACGCTACGTGCTGGCGGTTGCTGCCGATCAGTTACCGCTGTTTGACGAACTGTGTAAGCGTGAGCGCGCGCCATACGCGGTGATTGGTGAAGCGACCGAAGAACTGCATCTTTCTTTGCACGATCGTCATTTTGATAATCAGCCGATCGATCTGCCGCTGGACGTCCTGCTTGGTAAAACGCCGAAGATGACCCGCGAAGTACAAACGCTGAAAGCGAAGGGTGATGCGCTGGTTCGTGAAGGGATCACCATCGCTGACGCGGTGAAACGCGTACTGCATCTGCCGACTGTGGCAGAGAAAACTTTCCTGGTGACCATCGGTGACCGCAGCGTAACTGGCATGGTGGCGCGCGATCAGATGGTGGGTCCGTGGCAGGTGCCGGTCGCTAACTGCGCGGTCACTACCGCCAGCCTTGACAGCTACTATGGTGAAGCGATGGCGATTGGCGAGCGTGCGCCGGTTGCGCTGCTAGATTTCGCCGCCTCTGCCCGTCTGGCGGTCGGTGAAGCGTTAACCAATATTGCCGCAACACAGATTGGCGATATCAAACGCATTAAACTTTCCGCCAACTGGATGGCGGCGGCAGGCCACCCTGGTGAAGATGCGGGCCTGTATGAAGCCGTTAAAGCTGTGGGCGAAGAACTTTGTCCGGCGCTGGGCCTGACGATCCCGGTGGGTAAAGACTCTATGTCGATGAAAACCCGCTGGCAGGAAGGTAACGAAGAGCGCGAAATGACGTCGCCGCTGTCGCTGGTGATTTCTGCATTTGCCCGTGTGGAAGATGTGCGTCACACCATCACGCCGCAGCTTTCTACCGAAGATAACGCATTACTGCTGATTGATCTGGGCAAAGGCAATAACGCGCTGGGCGCAACGGCGCTGGCGCAGGTTTATCGTCAGCTTGGCGACAAACCGGCAGATGTACGCGACGTTGCCCAACTGAAAGGCTTCTATGACGCGATTCAGGCGCTGGTTGCACAGCGTAAGCTGCTCGCGTACCACGACCGCTCGGATGGCGGCCTGCTGGTAACGCTGGCGGAAATGGCCTTTGCTGGTCATTGCGGCATTGACGCGGATATCGCCACTCTGGGTGACGATCGCCTGGCGGCGTTGTTTAACGAAGAACTGGGTGCGGTGATTCAGGTTCGTGCCGCTGACCGTGAAGCAGTTGAAGCGGTACTGGCACAGCATGGGCTTGCGGATTGCGTCCATTATGTTGGGCAGGCGGTTTCCGGTGACCGTTTTGTGATTACCGCCAACGGGCAGACTGTATTCAGCGAAAGCCGCACCACGTTGCGTGTCTGGTGGGCAGAAACTACTTGGCAGATGCAGCGCCTGCGTGACAACCCGGAGTGTGCCGACCAGGAGCACCAGGCGAAATCAAACGACGCCGATCCGGGCCTGAATGTAAAACTGTCGTTCGATATCAACGAAGATGTGGCAGCACCGTATATTGCCACTGGCGCACGTCCGAAAGTTGCTGTGCTGCGTGAGCAGGGCGTGAACTCGCATGTTGAAATGGCGGCAGCTTTCCACCGTGCAGGCTTCGATGCTATCGACGTGCATATGAGCGACCTGCTGGCTGGACGCACGGGCCTGGAGGATTTCCACGCCCTGGTCGCGTGCGGTGGTTTCTCCTACGGTGATGTGCTGGGTGCCGGTGAAGGTTGGGCGAAGTCTATCCTGTTCAATGACCGTGTACGCGATGAGTTTGCAACCTTCTTCCACCGTCCGCAAACGCTGGCGCTGGGGGTATGTAACGGTTGCCAGATGATGTCTAATCTGCGCGAACTGATCCCAGGTAGTGAGTTGTGGCCACGTTTTGTGCGCAATACCTCCGATCGCTTTGAAGCGCGTTTCAGCCTGGTTGAAGTAACCCAAAGCCCGTCTCTGCTGTTGCAGGGGATGGTGGGCTCGCAAATGCCGATTGCTGTATCTCATGGTGAAGGGCGCGTGGAAGTGCGTGATGCGGCGCATCTGGCGGCACTGGAAAGCAAAGGGCTGGTGGCACTGCGCTATGTCGATAACTTCGGTAAAGTCACTGAAACCTACCCGGCTAACCCGAACGGTTCACCGAACGGTATTACGGCGGTTACGACTGAAAGTGGTCGAGTCACCATTATGATGCCGCACCCGGAACGTGTTTTCCGTACTGTCAGCAACTCCTGGCATCCGGAAAACTGGGGCGAGGATGGGCCGTGGATGCGTATTTTCCGCAATGCACGTAAGCAATTGGGATAAGCCGTCAACCCATTGGTTTTGCAGCCGCATCCGGCATTAAGCACCAACCGCTATTATAAGCTCCCAACTTCGGGAGCTTTTTTGTGTCTGTAAATCACGACAATGGGTGGTTTACCGTGTCGCTTTCTGGCGACACTTAACTGATTGATTTTAATAGTATCTAATAAGTTTATCTTAAGTTGTCTCTTTTTAGCGACACAGTGGCTGATTTACATTCAAATAGCGAAGAAGCCATAAATCCCTCAAAGCAGCGTATAATCAGTACGTTACCAAACTATTTTCTTTATTGGCACAGTTACTGCATAATAGTAAGCAGTGGCTCATTCACCGACTTATGTCAGCCCCTTCGGGACGTGCTACATAAAATTCGAATGACGCACAACAAGGTGCCTGCCGTCCAACTTCTGATATCAGCGTAGCTATATCAACCATCGGGCGAAACGTCGAGTTAGGCACCGCCTTATTCCATAACAAAGCCGGGTAATTCCCGGCTTTGTTGTATCTGAACTTCCCCTCGGTTAGCATCAGGCTATTCGCGTCTGACGAGAGTAACACCTTGAAACGCTGGCCCGTTTTTCCCCGCTCATTACGACAACTGGTAATGCTGGCATTTTTGCTGATTCTGCTGCCCCTGTTGGTGCTGGCATGGCAAGCCTGGCAAAGCCTGAATGCGCTTAGCGATCAGGCGGCGCTGGTTAACCGCACTACGCTTATTGATGCCCGGCGCAGTGAAGCGATGACCAACGCGGCGCTGGAGATGGAGCGTAGTTACCGTCAGTATTGCGTGCTGGACGACCCTACGCTTGCGAAGGTTTATCAAAGCCAGCGCAAGCGTTACAGCGAAATGCTCGATGCCCACGCAGGCGTACTGCCAGACGATAAACTTTACCAGGCATTGCGTCAGGATTTGAACAATCTGGCTCAACTTCAGTGTAACAACAGTGGTCCCGATGCCGCCGCCGCCGCGCGTCTTGAAGCCTTTGCCAGTGCCAATACCGAAATGGTGCAGGCCACGCGCACAGTGGTGTTCTCTCGTGGGCAGCAACTTCAGCGTGAAATCGCCGAACGTGGGCAATATTTTGGTTGGCAATCGCTGGTGCTATTTCTGGTGAGTCTGGTGATGGTGCTACTTTTCACGAGGATGATTATCGGTCCGGTGAAAAATATCGAGCGCATGATCAACCGGCTGGGGGAAGGGCGTTCTCTGGGCAATAGCGTTTCGTTCAGTGGACCGAGCGAGTTACGCTCGGTTGGGCAACGTATTCTTTGGTTAAGTGAGCGCCTGTCATGGCTGGAATCCCAACGTCATCAATTCTTAAGACATTTATCTCATGAATTAAAAACGCCGCTGGCGAGTATGCGCGAGGGCACTGAATTACTGGCTGACCAGGTTGTCGGGCCGCTTACGCCAGAGCAAAAAGAGGTGGTGAGCATCCTCGATAGCAGCAGCCGCAATTTGCAAAAACTGATCGAACAACTGCTTGATTACAACCGTAAACAGGCGGACAGTGCGGTGGAACTGGAGAATGTTGAATTAGCACCGCTGGTGGAGACAGTAGTTTCTGCTCATAGCCTGCCCGCACGGGCTAAAATGATGCATACCGACGTCGATCTCCAAGCAACAGCTTGCCTGGCGGAGCCAATGCTGCTGATGAGCGTACTGGATAATCTTTACTCCAATGCTGTGCACTACGGGACTGAATCCGGTAACATTTGCCTTCGCAGCAGTTTACATGGCGCGCGGGTTTATATTGATGTCATCAATACAGGAACACCCATTCCGCAAGAGGAACGCGCCATGATCTTCGAACCCTTTTTTCAGGGAAGCCACCAGCGAAAAGGGGCGGTGAAGGGCAGCGGTCTGGGATTAAGCATTGCCAGGGATTGTATTCGCCGTATGCAAGGGGAACTGTATCTGGTCGACGAGAGCGGGCAAGACGTTTGCTTCCGCATTGAATTGCCGTCGTCGAAAAACACGAAATAATGCTAACAGCCTATCCCATCAGGCTATTTTATTTGCCAGTTTGGCCCTGGGCAGTGCTCGAAATCCTCACGTACGACATGTACGCTCCGGTTTCTCCGCGCTGTCCGTATCCAAACTGCCTGCAACAATTACGCCCACTGGGAAAGGCGCTAAGTCTGGTGAATATGCGACACATTTTTCAACGATTATTGCCCCGACGGCTGTGGCTGGCAGGGCTGCCATGTCTGGCATTGCTGGGTTGCGTGCAGAGTCACAATAAGCCAGCCATTGATACGCCAGCAGAAGAAAAAATTCCGGTTTATCAACTGGCTGACTATCTTTCTACTGAATGTAGCGACATCTGGGCGCTGCAAGGTAAATCAACCGAAACCAATCCGCTTTACTGGCTGCGGGCGATGGATTGTGCTGATCGTTTAATGCCTGCGCAGTCGCGTCAGCAAGCCCGCCAATATGACGACGGCAGCTGGCAAAATACCTTTAAACAAGGGATTTTGCTCGCCGACGCCAAAATTACACCGTATGAGCGCCGCCAGCTGGTCGCGCGCATTGATGCGCTAAGTACCGAGATCCCGGCACAGGTTCGCCCTCTGTATCAACTCTGGCGCGACAGTCAGGCGCTGCAACTGCAACTGGCGGAAGAGCGCCAACGCTACGGCAAGCTCCAGCAATCCAGCGACAGCGAGCTGGATACTTTGCGCCAGCAATATCACGTTCTACAGCAGCAACTGGAACTCACCACCCGCAAGCTGGAAAACCTGACTGATATTGAACGCCAGCTCTCGACCCGCAAACCGGCTGGAAATTTCTCGCCGGATACGCCACACGAGAGTGAAAAGCCCGCGCCATCCACCGATGAGGTCACTCCTGATGAGCCATAAACCTGCGCATTTATTATTGGTCGATGACGATCCGGGATTGCTGAAACTGCTTGGCCTGCGCCTGACCAGCGAAGGCTACAGCGTGGTCACGGCGGAAAGTGGTGCTGAAGGATTACGGGTACTGAATCGCGAAAAAGTAGATTTAGTTATCAGCGACCTGCGGATGGATGAAATGGATGGTATGCAGCTGTTTGCTGAAATCCAGAAAGTGCAGCCGGGAATGCCGGTAATTATTCTTACCGCACATGGTTCTATTCCCGATGCCGTTGCTGCAACACAGCAGGGAGTGTTCAGTTTCCTCACCAAGCCTGTCGATAAAGACGCGCTATATCAGGCAATTGATGATGCGCTGGAACAATCCGCGCCAGCCACCGATGAACGCTGGCGCGAGGCGATTGTCACCCGCAGCCCGCTGATGCTGCGTTTGCTGGAACAGGCGCGGCTGGTGGCGCAATCAGACGTCAGCGTTTTGATTAATGGCCAGAGCGGCACCGGGAAAGAGATTTTCGCCCAGGCTATCCACAACGCTAGCCCGCGCAATAGCAAACCATTTATTGCTATTAACTGTGGTGCATTGCCCGAGCAATTGCTGGAGTCGGAGCTGTTTGGTCATGCGCGTGGCGCGTTTACTGGCGCTGTCAGCAATCGCGAAGGTTTATTCCAGGCGGCGGAAGGCGGTACGCTATTTCTCGATGAGATTGGCGATATGCCCGCACCGTTGCAGGTTAAACTGCTGCGCGTGTTGCAGGAGCGTAAAGTGCGCCCGCTGGGCAGTAACCGCGATATTGATATCGACGTGCGGATTATTTCCGCCACTCACCGCGACCTGCCAAAAGCGATGGCGCGCGGGGAATTCCGTGAAGATCTCTATTACCGCCTCAACGTTGTCAGCCTGAAAATTCCGGCTCTGGCAGAGCGCACAGAAGACATTCCGCTACTGGCAAATCACCTGTTGCGCCAGGCGGCAGAGCGACATAAACCGTTTGTCCGCGCGTTCTCCACCGATGCGATGAAACGCCTGATGACCGCTAGCTGGCCGGGTAATGTACGCCAGTTGGTCAACGTGATTGAACAGTGCGTGGCGCTGACCTCATCTCCGGTGATTAGCGATGCATTAGTAGAGCAGGCGCTGGAGGGCGAAAACACGGCGCTGCCAACCTTTGTTGAGGCGCGTAATCAGTTTGAACTCAACTACTTGCGTAAGCTGCTGCAAATTACCAAAGGCAACGTCACCCACGCGGCGAGAATGGCGGGGCGCAACCGGACAGAATTTTATAAACTGCTATCCCGACACGAGCTGGATGCAAACGATTTCAAGGAATGAATTGGCGTTATGTGTTACGTTTAGCAGATCAAAAGACAGGCGACCTTTTCAAGGAATAGCATGAAAAAGATTGATGCGATTATTAAACCCTTCAAGCTGGACGATGTTCGCGAAGCACTGGCTGAAGTCGGCATTACTGGCATGACGGTCACTGAGGTGAAAGGTTTTGGCCGCCAGAAAGGCCATACCGAGCTGTACCGCGGCGCGGAGTATATGGTGGATTTTCTGCCGAAAGTGAAAATTGAGATTGTCGTACCGGACGACATTGTCGATACCTGTGTCGATACCATTATTCGCACGGCGCAAACCGGCAAAATCGGTGATGGTAAAATCTTCGTCTTTGACGTGGCACGGGTCATTCGTATCCGTACCGGTGAAGAAGACGACGCGGCAATTTAAACCGCGTCAAGGGTTGCCGGATGTTTCCATCCGGCAACATCAAATCACAGCACCTTATGCGGGCCAAAGCATTCGTAATGAATGTTTTCCTGCTTCACGCCCAGATCCACTAACTGTTTCGCGGCAAACTGCATGAAGCCAACCGGGCCGCAGAGATAGAACTGCATTGTCGGATCGCTGAACGCACCTTCCAGTTTGCTCAAATCCATCAGACCTTCGCTATCAAACTGACCTTTAGCGCGATCGGCTTCGCTCGGCTGACGATACCAGGTGTGCGCGGTAAAGCGCGGCAGTGACAGCCCCAGTTCCTTAACTTCATCAGCAAAGGCGTGAACATCGCCATTTTCTGCCGCATGGAACCAGTTCACTTGTGCTGTGTGGCCAGCTTTTGCCAGCGTGTCGAGCATTGCCAGCATTGGCGTTTGACCGACACCGGCAGAGATTAACGTCACTGGTGTGTCATCTGCGACAGCCATAAAAAAATCACCTGCTGGAGCGACCAGTTTCACGACATCGCCAACATTGGCGTGATTGTGCAGCCAGTTGGATACCTGCCCACCCTCTTCGCGTTTCACCGCAATACGATAGCCTTTGCCATCCGGTTTGCGAGTCAAAGAGTACTGACGAATTTCCTGATGCGGGAAACCTTCCGGCTTCAGCCAGACGCCGAGATATTGCCCCGGACGGTATTCTGCCACTGCGCCACCGTCGACCGGCTCCAGTTCGAAGCTGGTGATAAGCGCGCTGCGCGGTGTTTTAGCCACAATGCGGAAATCGCGAGTACCTTCCCAGCCACCGGCTTTGCTGGCGTTTTCGTTATAGATTTCCGCCTCGCGATTGATAAATACATTAGCCAGTACGCCATAGGCTTTACCCCACGCGTCCAGCACTTCCTGGCCCGGGCTGAACATTTCGTCCAGCGTCGCCAACAGGTGTTCACCGACAATGTTGTACTGTTCCGGTTTGATCTGGAAGCTGGTGTGCTTCTGCGCGATTTTTTCTACCGCTGGCAGCAGCGCAGGCAGGTTTTCAATATTACTGGCGTAGGCGGCAATAGCGTTAAACAGGGCTTCACGTTGATCGCCATTGCGCTGGTTACTCATGTTAAAAATTTCTTTGAGTTCTGGGTTATGAGTAAACATACGGTCGTAGAAATGGGCGGTTAACTTTGGTCCCGTTTCCACCAGTAAAGGGATGGTGGCTTTTACTGTAGCGATGGTTTGAGCGTCAAGCATATGGTCTTCCTTTTTTTTGCATCTTAATTGATGTATCTCAAATGCATCTTATAAAAAATAGCCCTGCAATGTAAATGGTTCTTTGGTGTTTTTCAGAAAGAATGTGATGAAGTGAAAAATTTGCATCACAAACCTGAAAAGAAATCCGTTTCCGGTTGCAAGCTCTTTATTCTCCAAAGCCTTGCGTAGCCTGAAGGTAATCGTTTGCGTAAATTCCTTTGTCAAGACCTGTTATCACACAATGATTCGGTTATACTGTTCGCCGTTGTCCAACAGGACCGCCTATAAAGGCCAAAAATTTTATTGTTAGCTGAGTCAGGAGATGCGGATGTTAAAGCGTGAAATGAACATTGCCGATTATGATGCCGAACTGTGGCAGGCTATGGAGCAGGAAAAAGTACGTCAGGAAGAGCACATCGAACTGATCGCCTCCGAAAACTACACCAGCCCGCGCGTAATGCAGGCGCAGGGTTCTCAGCTGACCAACAAATATGCTGAAGGTTATCCGGGCAAACGCTACTACGGCGGTTGCGAGTATGTTGATATCGTTGAACAACTGGCGATCGATCGTGCGAAAGAACTGTTCGGTGCTGACTACGCTAACGTCCAGCCGCACTCCGGCTCCCAGGCTAACTTTGCGGTGTACACCGCGCTGCTGGAACCAGGTGATACCGTTCTGGGTATGAACCTGGCGCATGGCGGTCACCTGACTCACGGTTCTCCGGTTAACTTCTCCGGTAAACTGTACAACATCGTTCCTTACGGTATCGATGCTACCGGTCATATCGACTACGCCGATCTGGAAAAACAAGCCAAAGAACACAAACCGAAAATGATTATCGGTGGCTTCTCTGCATATTCCGGCGTGGTGGACTGGGCGAAAATGCGTGAAATCGCTGACAGCATCGGTGCTTACCTGTTCGTTGATATGGCGCACGTTGCGGGCCTGGTTGCAGCTGGCGTCTACCCGAACCCGGTTCCTCATGCTCACGTTGTTACTACCACCACTCACAAAACCCTGGCGGGTCCGCGCGGCGGCCTGATCCTGGCGAAAGGTGGTAGCGAAGAGCTGTACAAAAAACTGAACTCTGCCGTTTTCCCTGGTGGTCAGGGCGGTCCGTTGATGCACGTAATCGCCGGTAAAGCGGTTGCTCTGAAAGAAGCGATGGAGCCTGAGTTCAAAACTTACCAGCAGCAGGTCGCTAAAAACGCTAAAGCGATGGTAGAAGTGTTCCTGGAACGCGGCTACAAAGTGGTTTCCGGCGGCACTGATAACCACCTGTTCCTGGTTGATCTGGTTGATAAAAACCTGACCGGTAAAGAAGCGGACGCCGCTCTGGGCCGTGCTAACATCACCGTCAACAAAAACAGCGTACCGAACGATCCGAAGAGCCCGTTTGTGACCTCCGGTATTCGCGTGGGTACTCCGGCGATTACCCGTCGTGGCTTCAAAGAAGCCGAAGCGAAAGAACTGGCTGGCTGGATGTGTGACGTGCTGGACAGCATCAATGATGAAGCCGTTATCGAGCGCATCAAAGGTAAAGTTCTCGACATCTGTGCACGTTACCCGGTTTACGCGTAAGCGAAACGGTTAATCTGTTGAAAAAAGGCTTCCTTCGGGAAGCCTTTCTACGTTATCGCGCCATCAAATCTGTCGTAACTGCGCCTCAACATACAAATAGCCAATCCCCAGCACCTGTTGTGCGCGGCTTAATTGCCCAAAGCCAATTTTCGTCGCTTTCACGCTCGGTCCTTCGTCGCGGTCGAACGGGTTAAATCCCGTCTGGCGAATAATGGTATTAAGCCAGTGCTCACCAAAGGCACAACTGCGACCGTACAACCAAATCTGATTAATATTGAGGATGTTGAGGAAGTTATACAGACTCAAACCAATGGCATTGGCAGAGCGATCAACCCAGCTGGTGATCCACGGTTCTCCACTCTGCCAGGCAGCGATTAACTGCGCTGTTGTCAGTTTTTCAGGATCAAGCTGAGTATTAACCGGTTGTGATTTTAGCCATACCCGCGCCTGTTTTTTTAATGCGCTTAACGAGGCGACGGTTTCCAGGCAGCCATAACGTCCGCAGTCGCAGACGACGCCATCCGGATTAACGATGGTGTGACCAATCTGTCCGCTACCATACAAACAGCCGCGATAAATTTGCTCGTTAATCACGAACGACGAGCCAATGCCGTAATCAACGTTGATCACGCAGAAATCCCGTTCCTGCGAATTATTTTGCCATTTCTCCGCCAGCGCCAGCATCACGCAGTCATTATCGACCATCACCCGAATGCCGAGCTTCTCTTCCAGCAGATACTTTACCTCAACCGGCGTTGTCCAGGGCGCTTGCGGCATGGTTTGCGACACTCCGGTCACAGGATCAACCTGACCGTGGATTGCCAGCGCCAGATTGATGGTGCGGTCCGGCCACAATTTACGGTGGCGATGCCAGCATTTTTCGATTTCGGACAGCAGCGCCTGCGGCGTCGGTGCATCAATCTGTAAATACTCAAATTCACCTTTCGGACTTAAACAGGCGTTAGCGACCTGACACTCAATACTGGTGGGCGTTACGTTCAGACACAGCGTCCAGTCACCTTCCGGCGCAATCAGCCATGTACCGCTACTATGCCCGCGCGTCTGGCTTTCATCGTCGATATTCACCACCCGTTTTTCGCTTTCCAGTTCCTGCAAAATATTACTGACTGCCGGAATCGAAATTTGCGCCAGCCGGGCCAGCGTTGATTTATTGGCGCGCTTTTGCCGGTACAGCAGTTCCAGAATCACGCATTTGTTATGGTGGCGAATCTGTTGATTATTAATGCAGGCTCTCATCTTCACTAAACCTTGTTTAGTTAATTGCGTGATTATTCCGCGAAAACATTGCCAGATTGTTCAATACACTGCCACAAATCTTTTAATTCAGTATGTCTTGTTAATATTGAGGGCACCATGACTCCAGTAAAAGTGTGGCAAGAGCGCGTTGAGATCCCGACCTATGAAACCGGGCCGCAGGATATACATCCTATGTTCCTGGAAAATCGCGTTTATCAGGGATCGTCCGGCGCGGTTTATCCCTACGGCGTGACCGATACGCTGAGCGAGCAGAAAACCCTGAAATCCTGGCAGGCGGTGTGGCTGGAAAACGACTACATCAAAGTGATGATCCTGCCGGAGCTGGGCGGTCGGGTGCATCGCGCGTGGGATAAAGTGAAACAACGCGATTTTGTCTATCATAATGAAGTCATTAAACCGGCGCTGGTGGGGCTGCTGGGGCCGTGGATCTCCGGCGGGATTGAGTTTAACTGGCCGCAACACCATCGCCCGACCACCTTTATGCCCGTCGATTTCACCCTCGAAGCCCATGAAGACGGCGCACAAACCGTGTGGGTCGGCGAAACGGAGCCGATGCACGGTTTACAGGTGATGACAGGTTTCACCCTGCGCCCTGAACGGGCGGCGCTGGAAATCGCCAGCCGCGTCTATAACGGCAACGCCACGCCGCGTCATTTCTTGTGGTGGGCCAACCCGGCAGTGAAAGGGGGTGAAGGGCATCAGAGCGTCTTCCCGCCGGATGTAACGGCGGTGTTTGATCACGGCAAACGGGCCGTCTCCGCTTTCCCCATCGCCACCGGCACTTACTACAAAGTGGACTACTCCGCCGGAGTGGACATTTCTCGCTATAAAAATGTGCCCGTTCCAACCTCATATATGGCTGAAAAATCACAGTACGATTTTGTTGGCGCGTGGTGTCACGATGAAGATGGCGGTTTGCTGCACGTTGCCAACCACCATATTGCGCCAGGTAAAAAACAGTGGAGCTGGGGACACAGTGAATTTGGCCAGGCGTGGGATAAGAGTCTGACCGACAATAACGGCCCGTATATCGAACTGATGACTGGTATTTTTGCCGATAACCAGCCCGATTTTACCTGGCTTGATGCTTACGAAGAGAAGCGTTTTGAGCAGTATTTCCTGCCTTACCATTCTTTGGGCATGGTGCAAAACGCCTCCCGCGATGCGGTGATTAAACTCCAGCGTAGCGAGCGGGGGATTGAGTGGGGGCTGTATGCCATCTCTCCGTTGAAAGGATACCGTCTGGCGATCCGCGAAATCGGCAAATGCAACGCGTTGCTCGATGATGCCGTGGCCCTGACACCAGCGACCGCCATCCAGGGCGTGTTGCACGGTATCAATCCTGAAAGGCTGACCATTGAACTCTCCGATGCCGACGGCAATATCATACTGAGTTATCAGGAACATCAGCCGCAAGAGTTGCCGTTGCCGGACGTCGCCAAAGCGCCACTGGCAGCACAAGACATTGCCAGTACAGATGAAGCCTGGTTTATCGGTCAGCATCTGGAGCAATATCATCACGCCAGCCGTTCACCGTTCGATTACTACCTGCGCGGCGTGGCGCTGGATCCGCTGGATTATCGCTGTAACCTGGCGCTGGCGATGCTGGAATATAACCGCGCCGATTTCCCGCAAGCGGTGGCGTATGCCACTCAGGCGCTGAAACGCGCACATGCGCTGAACAAAAATCCGCAGTGCGGACAGGCCAGTTTGATTCGCGCCAGTGCTTACGAACGTCAGGGACAATATCAACAAGCCGAAGAGGATTTCTGGCGTGCGGTCTGGAGCGGCAATAGTAAAGCAGGCGGCTATTATGGTCTGGCACGACTGGCGGCGCGTAATGGTCACTTCGATGCTGGTCTGGATTTTTGCCAACAAAGTCTTCGCGCCTGCCCAACCAATCAGGAAGTGCTTTGCCTGCATAATCTGCTGCTGGTGTTAAGTGGTCGTCAGGACAACGCGCGTTTGCAGCGCGAGAAACTGCTGCGCGATTATCCGCTGAACGCCACTCTGTGGTGGCTGAACTGGTTCGATGGTCGTAGCGAATCAGCCCTCGCGCAGTGGCGCGGTCTGTGTCAGGGACGCGACGTTAACGCCCTGATGACCGCCGGGCAACTGATTAACTGGGGAATGCCCACCCTGGCGGCAGAGATGCTAAACGCACTGGACTGCCAGCGCACGCTGCCGCTTTACCTGCAAGCCAGCTTGCTGCCGAAAGCTGAACGCGGCGAACTGGTCGCAAAAGCCATTGATGTCTTCCCACAGTTTGTCCGTTTCCCGAATACGCTGGAAGAAGTGGCGGCGCTGGAGAGTATTGAAGAGTGCTGGTTTGCCCGTCATTTACTGGCCTGCTTCTACTACAACAAACGTAGCTACAACAAAGCCATTGCCTTATGGCAACGTTGCGTAGAGATGTCGCCGGAGTTTGCCGACGGCTGGCGCGGCTTAGCGATCCATGCGTGGAATAAGCAACACGATTATGAGCTGGCCGCGCGTTATCTTGATAATGCTTATCAGCTTGCGCCGCAGGATGCACGTCTGCTTTTCGAACGGGATTTGCTTGATAAGTTAAGTGGAGCCACACCGGAGAAACGACTGGCGCGTCTGGAAAATAATCTGGAAATTGCGCTGAAACGCGACGACATGACCGCAGAACTGCTCAATTTGTGGCATCTCACGGGTCAGGCAGACAAAGCGGCGGACATTCTCGCCACGCGCAAATTCCACCCGTGGGAAGGCGGGGAAGGGAAGATCACCAGTCAGTTTATCCTCAACCAGTTATTACGCGCCTGGCAGCATCTTGATACCAGAGAGCCGCAGCAGGCCAGCGAACTGCTTCATGCCGCGCTGCATTATCCGGAGAATTTAAGCGAAGGCCGTTTACCGGGGCAAACTGATAACGACATCTGGTTCTGGCAGGCGATATGCGCCAACGCGCAGGGCGATCAAACTGAAGCGATGCGTTGTTTACGTCTGGCGGCGACTGGCGATCGCACCATTAACATTCACAGTTATTACAACGATCAGCCGGTTGATTATCTCTTCTGGCAAGGAATGGCGCTGCGACTGCTGGGTGAACAGCAAACCGCACAGCAACTGTTTAGTGAAATGAAACAGTGGGCGCAAGAGATGGCGAAAACCAGTATTGAGGCGGATTTCTTTGCTGTTTCACAACCTGACCTGTTGTCGCTGTATGGCGATTTACAACAGCAGCATAAAGAAAAATGCCTGATGGTGGCGATGCTGGCGTCCGCGGGACTCGGGGAGGTTGCGCACTATGAATCTGCTCGCGCTGAATTGACGGCGATTAATCCGGCCTGGCCGAAAGCAGCATTATTCACCACCGTGATGCCTTTTATTTTTAACCGCGTTCACTAAACCTTATTAACTGTAATATTTGAGCGGCACGCGCTGCCGCTCACGCTCAAATAATTAAAATAAGCCGTTGTAAATAAAAACCCTACAGGAGGCACTATGCCTAAAAAAATGAGAACAACCCGTAATCTATTATTAATGGCTACGCTATTAGGTAGCGCACTATTTGCCAGGGCTGCGGATAAAGAAATGACCATTGGCGCAATATACCTTGATACCCAGGGATATTACGCTGGCGTGCGTCAGGGCGTTCAGGGTGCGGCAAAAGATTCTTCAGTACAGGTACAGTTAATTGAAACTAACGCCCAGGGTGATATTTCGAAAGAAAGTACCTTTATTGATACCCTCGTGGCGCGTAATGTCGATGCCATTATTTTATCGGCAGTGTCTGAAAATGGCAGTAGTCGTACCGTTCGTCGCGCCAGTGAAGCGGGTATTCCGGTGATTTGCTACAACACCTGTATTAATCAAAAGGGTGTCGATAAATATGTCTCGGCATATCTGGTTGGTGACCCGCTGGAATTTGGTAAAAAACTGGGTAACGCTGCCGCCGATTATTTTATTGCCAACAAAATTGACCAGCCGAAAATTGCCGTCATCAATTGCGAAGCCTTTGAAGTTTGTGTGCAACGACGTAAAGGGTTTGAAGAAGTATTAAAAGCCCGCGTTCCCGGCGCGCAAATTGTCGCTAATCAGGAAGGGACTGTTTTAGATAAAGCGATTTCCGTTGGTGAAAAACTAATTATCTCCACGTCGGATCTCAACGCCATTATGGGGGAATCGGGCGGTGCGACACTCGGCGCGGTAAAAGCGGTACGTAATCAAAATCAGGCCGGAAAAATTGCTGTTTTCGGTTCGGATATGACCACTGAAATTGCTCAGGAGCTGGAAAACAATCAGGTGCTGAAAGCGGTGGTGGATATTTCCGGTAAGAAAATGGGCAATGCTGTTTTCGCGCAAACTTTGAAGGTTATCAATAAACAAGCCGACGGTGAAAAAGTGATTCAGGTGCCAATCGATCTCTATACCAAAACGGAAGACGGTAAACAGTGGCTGGCAACGCACGTTGATGGTCTGCCCTAATCGCTGATTCGCAGAGGTCCCTATGTTCACGGCAACAGAGGCAGTCCCGGTAGCAAAAGTGGTGGCAGGAAATAAGCGTTATCCCGGCGTCGTTGCGTTGGATAACGTTAACTTCACGCTCAATAAAGGCGAAGTTCGTGCGCTGTTAGGCAAAAACGGCGCGGGCAAATCGACCCTCATTCGAATGCTTACCGGCAGTGAACGTCCGGATAGCGGTGATATCTGGATTGGCGAGACGCGACTGGAAGGTGACGAAGCTACGTTGACTCGCCGTGCCGCTGAACTGGGGGTTCGTGCGGTTTATCAGGAGTTAAGTCTGGTGGAGGGACTGACGGTGGCGGAAAACCTCTGCCTCGGTCAGTGGCCCCGCCGCAACGGCATGATTGATTACCTGCAAATGGCGCAGGATGCCCAACGTTGCTTACAGGCGCTGGGCGTTGACGTTAGCCCTGAACAACTTGTTTCAACGCTAAGCCCGGCACAAAAGCAACTGGTGGAAATTGCGCGGGTGATGAAGGGCGAGCCGCGCGTGGTCATTCTTGATGAACCTACCAGTTCGCTTGCCAGTGCGGAAGTTGAACTGGTGATCAGTGCGGTTAAAAAGATGTCGGCACTGGGCGTGGCGGTGATTTATGTCAGCCACCGGATGGAAGAAATCCGCCGCATTGCCTCCTGTGCCACCGTTATGCGCGATGGTCAGGTGGCGGGCGATATGATGCTCGAAAACACCTCCACGCATCATATTGTGTCGCTAATGCTCGGGCGCGATCACGTTGATATTGCGCCGGTTGCCCCTCAGGAAATTGTCGATCAGGCTGTGCTGGAAGTCCGTGCGTTACGCCATAAGCCCAAGCTGGAGGATATCAGCTTTACGCTACGTCGTGGCGAAGTACTCGGCATTGCTGGCCTGCTGGGGGCAGGGCGCAGTGAATTGCTGAAGGCGATTGTTGGGCTGGAGACGTATGAACAGGGCGAAATTGTTATCAACGGCGAGAAAATCACGCGCCCCGATTACGGCGACATGCTGAAACGCGGCATTGGCTATACGCCAGAAAACCGCAAAGAAGCGGGGATCATTCCCTGGCTGGGCGTTGACGAAAATACAGTGCTGACCAATCGGCAAAAAATCAGCGCCAACGGTGTGCTGCAATGGTCCACCATCCGCCGCCTGACCGAAGAGGTGATGCAGCGGATGACGGTCAAGGCCGCCAGTAGCGAAACGCCCATCGGCACGCTTTCTGGCGGCAATCAGCAAAAAGTGGTGATCGGTCGTTGGGTCTATGCCGCCAGCCAGATTTTGTTGCTCGACGAGCCAACGCGTGGCGTCGATATCGAAGCCAAACAGCAGATTTACCGTATTGTCCGCGAGCTGGCTGCCGAAGGAAAAAGTGTGGTGTTTATCTCCAGTGAAGTGGAGGAGTTGCCGCTGGTGTGTGACCGCATCCTGTTATTACAGCACGGTACGTTCTCGCAGGAGTTTCACTCGCCGGTCAATGTGGATGAGCTGATGTCCGCCATTCTGTCTGTGCACTGATGAATTTTACCGAGGAACCTGAAGATGTCTGCTTCGTCATTACCATTGCCGCAGGGCAAGAGCGTCTCGCTCAAACAATTTGTCAGTCGCCATATTAATGAGATCGGTTTGCTGGTGGTGATCGCCATTCTTTATCTGGTCTTCTCTCTGAACGCGCCGGGCTTTATCTCATTGAATAACCAGATGAACGTGCTGCGCGATGCCGCCACCATCGGGATCGCCGCCTGGGCGATGACGCTGATTATTATCTCCGGTGAAATTGATGTCAGCGTTGGGCCGATGGTGGCTTTTGTCTCGGTGTGCCTGGCATTTTTGCTGCAATTTGAAGTTCCGTTGGCGATTGCTTGTCTGCTGGTGTTGCTGTTAGGCGCGCTGATGGGAACGCTCGCCGGGGTGCTGCGCGGCGTGTTTAACGTGCCAAGTTTCGTGGCCACGCTGGGGCTGTGGAGCGCCCTGCGCGGAATGGGGCTGTTTATGACGAACGCCTTGCCAGTGCCGATTGACGAAAACGAAGTGCTGGACTGGCTGGGGGGACAATTTCTCGGTGTGCCGGTATCCGCGCTGATCATGATGGTGTTATTTGCGCTGTTTGTGTTCATTAGCCGCAAAACCGCCTTCGGGCGCTCGGTTTTTGCTGTTGGCGGTAATGCCACTGCAGCACAGTTGTGCGGTATTAACGTTCGTCGGGTACGCATTCTTATTTTTACCCTTTCGGGATTATTAGCAGCGGTGACCGGCATTTTGTTGGCGGCGCGCCTCGGTTCCGGTAACGCAGGTGCCGCAAACGGTCTGGAGTTTGACGTCATCGCCGCGGTCGTGGTTGGCGGTACGGCGCTTTCCGGTGGTCGCGGTTCCCTGTTTGGTACATTGCTTGGTGTGTTGGTGATTACGCTAATCGGTAACGGTCTGGTGCTGCTCGGGATTAACTCCTTTTTCCAGCAGGTGGTGCGCGGCGTCATCATCGTGGTGGCGGTGCTGGCGAATATCTTGCTGACCCAGCGTAGCAGTAAAGCGAAACGCTAAACCTTAACGCCCCTGGCGCGGGTGCGGCAGGGATGAAAATTAATCGTATTGTTAATGAGGGATTTATGAAAACGATGCTGGCAGCTTATTTACCAGGAAATTCGACCGTCGATCTGCGGGAAGTTGCGGTGCCGACGCCGGGGATTAACCAGGTACTGATCAAAATGAAATCCTCCGGGATTTGCGGAAGTGATGTCCACTATATCTATCATCAACACCGTGCCACGGCAGCGGCACCCGATAAACCGTTATACCAGGGATTTATCAACGGTCATGAACCGTGCGGGCAGATTGTGGCGATGGGGCAAGGCTGCCGCCATTTTAAAGAGGGCGACCGCGTGCTGGTGTATCACATTTCTGGCTGTGGTTTTTGCCCGAACTGCCGCCGCGGCTTTCCTATCTCTTGTACTGGCAAAGGAAAAGCGGCTTACGGCTGGCAGCGTGACGGCGGCCATGCTGAATACCTGCTGGCAGAAGAAAAAGATCTGATCCTGCTCCCGGACGCGCTGAGCTATGAAGATGGTGCGTTTATCAGTTGCGGCGTTGGTACAGCGTATGAAGGGATTTTGCGCGGCGAAGTTTCCGGCAGTGATAACGTGCTGGTGGTCGGTCTGGGGCCGGTCGGCATGATGGCGATGATGCTGGCGAAAGGTCGCGGTGCAAAAAGGATCATCGGCGTTGATATGCTGCCGGAACGTCTGGCGATGGCGAAACAGTTAGGGGTGATGGATCACGGCTATTTAGCAACCACCGAAGGTCTGCCGCAGATTATCGCCGAACTCACCCACGGTGGCGCGGATGTTGCGCTCGATTGTTCCGGTAATGCCGCAGGTCGCTTACTGGCGTTGCAATCCACTGCTGACTGGGGACGGGTGGTTTACATCGGGGAAACCGGAAAAGTGGAGTTCGAGGTTAGCGCTGATCTGATGCATCATCAACGGCGGATTATTGGCTCCTGGGTGACCAGTCTATTCCATATGGAAAAATGCGCCCACGATTTAACGGACTGGAAACTGTGGCCGCGTAATGCCATTACCCATCGCTTCTCACTGGAACAGGCAGGAGATGCCTATGCGCTGATGGCGAGCGGTAAATGCGGGAAAGTTGTGATTAACTTCCCGGATTAAGGAGTCAGCGGATGACCATCTATACCTTATCTCACGGGCCGCTAAAGCTGGACGTTTCTGACCGGGGCGGCGTCATCGAAGGCTTCTGGCGTGACGCGACGCCGCTCTTACGTCCCGGTAAAAAAAACGGTGTGGCAACCGACGCCTCTTGTTTTCCGCTGGTGCCGTTTGCAAACCGGGTGAGCGGCAATCGTTTTGTCTGGCAGGGGCGTGAGTATCAACTGCAACCGAATGTTGAGTGGGATGCGCACTATCTGCACGGCGACGGCTGGCTGGGGCAGTGGCAATGTGTCTCGCGCAGCGAAGATAGCTTGTGTCTGGTGTATGAACATCGCAGCGGTGTTTATCACTATCGGGTAAGTCAGGCGTTTCATTTAACGGCAGATACGCTGACGGTGACGCTCTCTGTCACCAATCAAGGGGCAGAGACGCTGCCATTTGGTACCGGCTGGCATCCTTATTTTCCGTTGTCACCACAAACGCGGACTCAGGCGCAGGCGAGCGGTTACTGGCTGGAGCGGGAGCAGTGGCTGGCGGGTGAGTTTTGCGAGCAGCTACCGCAAGAGCTGGATTTCAGCCAGCTCGCGCCGTTGCCGCACCAGTGGGTGAACAATGGCTTTGCCGGATGGAATGGTCAGGCCCGCATCGAGCAGCCGCAGGAGGGTTATGCCATCATCATGGAAACGACGCCACCTGCACCGTGTTATTTCATCTTTGTTTCCGACCCGGCGTTTGATAAAGGATATGCGTTTGATTTCTTCTGTCTGGAACCGATGAGCCATGCGCCGGATGACCATCATCGCCCGGAAGGGGGTGATCTCATTGCGCTTGCACCAGGGGAATCAACAACTTCAGAGATGTCGTTGCGGGTTGCGTTACTGTAATTTATAAAATGCCGGATAAGGCGTTCACGCCGCATCCGGCATCTTTCCTAACGCCGATCGAGAGAAATTGCCCCCGGCCCGGTAATTGCCAACAGCAGGAATGCGCCAGCGATACTGACATTCTTCCAGAAATTAATCATATTTGGCCCAACCGCATCGCCGGTCATATCCCAGTAATGGTGACCAATTATCGCTGTACCCAGCGTGTAGAAAATAAACAGCACCGCCAGCGGACGGGTGAAAAAGCCAAGCACGATTAATATCGCGGCGGGCACTTCCATAACTACCGCAATAATCGCTGCCAGCATTGGCATTGGCGCGCCCAGCGAGGCCATATATTGGACCGTACCGTCAAAGCCCATCATTTTGGGAAAACCAAAAATAATGAAAATTAAGATGACGGCGATACGGGCAATTAATAACAAAACGGGGCGGGCAGCACCAAAATCAAAATAACGTAGTGAGTTCATAACCAATCCCTTTGCAAGATAATGTGATTTAAACGTAATACACACTCTTGCACCTCGCCACGCCCCAGGCGTTGAGATATTCGCTAATTATCCTGGTTACAGTGATTTAAGCGCGATGTTCTCATCTGTCAGCCGTTTCGCATCAAACGTTTTACCGCTCTGGATCCATTTGCGGATTGGGCGAATCTCACGTCCCTGATTCAGCGTTACCGCACCGATAAGCACGCCGTTTTGCAGATTAAACCAAATCGCCTTCTGAGTTTCCGGGTTGCCACGACAAAGCCAGTCATCGCCACGCATATCGCCAATAAACTGTAAGTTATCACTGTACTGATCGCTCCAGAACCACGGCGGCGGCAGTCGCGGAAGCGGTAGCCCCAACATTGCGGAAGCGGCAATTTGCGCCTGGTTATTGGCGTTTTCCCAACTTTCGCAGCGGTGTAGTGCGCCATTATCAAGACGGGTGATTGCCACATCGCCACCGGCAAAGATCGCGGGATCGCAGGTGCGGCAAGCTTCATCAATGACAATACCATTGGCAGTATCAAGGTTGGCCTCGCGAGCCAGTTGGTCGTTGGCGCTGATACCAATACCGTAAATCACCACATCGGCCCGAAGCGTTTCGCCACTTTGCAGCGTCAGTTCTACTTTTTCACCATCGACCACATGTTCAATGGCATTATTGAGCAGAATGCGCACACCAGCCTGCTGATGGCGCGGTAAAAGATAGCGTTGCACGGGCGGTGGTGCATTACGGCCCATGACGCTTGCCGCCAGTTCAATCACTGTCACCTTACATCCACGCTGCGTGGCGCTGGCAGCCAGTTCCAGACCAATAGTTCCGGCACCGACAATCACGACTGACCGTTCGGGCTGCAGAACTTCTCGCAGTCTGGCGGCATCACCGGCATGGCGCAGGGTAAAGCAGCGTTCTCCCAGTGCATCAAGCAACGGCAGCGGTCGAGCTGCCGCGCCGGTTGCTATAAAAAGCTGATCCCAGTGCCAGCTTTCGCCGTTAGCTAACACTAACTCTTGTGTGTCGCGGCCCAATGTTTTGATGGTTACACCGGAATGCAGATGAACATTGTTTTCCTGCCACCAGTGAGCGGGTAACACAGACTGCAACTGTGGGGAATCTTCCAGCAACATGGATTTCGAGAGCGGGGGGCGTTCATAAGGAAGATGTTGCTCATCGGAAAACAGATGCAGCTCACCGCTGAACCCTTGCTGGCGTAGCAAGGCCGCAGCCATTGCCGCCGCTTGCCCGCCACCGACAATAATGATCGTTTTTTCTTTCATCGTGCTTCCTTAAAGATCCAGCCCAGCCGCTACGTGGCGAATGCCGCGAATCGCTAAACCCGCATCAGCGTTGATCATCACACCGCTTAATGCGCGATTATTGCGCCGCGATGCCAACATCACATACGGACCCGTAAAATCCGCCGGTTGCGGGAAAAATTGCAGCGGTAAAATGGCGGCAATTTTCTCCGGCGTCAGAGACTGCATTATCGAGGTTTCACTTTGCCCGAGCGCCTGTGGGCCGCGCAGGTCGCTGGCCATACCACACGGGCCGACGCCATTCACCCGCACTTTCGGTGCCAGTTCATAAGCCAGTTGGCGAATAAGTCCGGTTGCGGCATGTTTACTGGCGGTGTACAGCGGGCCTCCGCCGCCGGGATACCAGGCGGCATTTGACAGTGTGAAAATCATGCTGCCTTCACTGGCGATTAACGCCGGAGCGCAGGCTTTTGCGCCCAGCAGGTAACCGAGTACGTTGACGTTAAACAGCTCGTGGAAGCCAGTTTCGAGCGTCTCTGCGGGAGTATTAACCAGTGAGGCATTGTGATCCCAGATGCCCGCATTGCCGATAAAACAATCCAGCTTGCCAGAACGAGTCAGGATCTGATTAACCGCGCGTTGATAATCGGCATAACAGGTCACGTTACCTTCCACCGCCAGAATATGTTCGCCAAATCGCTGACGCAGACTGGCGACTTTAGCCGCCGACAGTTCCAGCGTGGCAACCTGCGCGCCTTCTTCGATAAATCGCTCGACCAGCGCCAGCCCTAATCCCGATCCGCCGCCGGTAATAAAGATGGACTCGTTATGCAGATCGCTCATGGCTGCGCCTCCGGTAAGTCGATGAAGATGTCACCACCATCAACGTGTACTGGATAAGTGGTGAGCGGATCGGTGGCGGGCAGGCATAACGCTTTCCCCGTTTTCAGGCAAAAACTGGCGGCGTGCAGCGGGCACTCCACCGTGGCGTCATCTTCCAGATACCCTTCTGACATCGACGCATTACCATGGCTGCAACGATCGTTAATGGCATAAAACTCGCCGCCTACGTTGAACAGGGCGATGACGGGCGAGGTATCGATCCGGAGAGCCTCACCCTCCGGCACATCCGCAACGGGACACGCATAAATTCGATTCATCAGAACAGTACACTCAGGTTATGGGAGGAGATGACCGCTTGATCCAGGACGATATCCCGTTCCAGCAAGCGCCAGTTCCCGTCCTCCAGACGGCGAACTTTGTCGAAACGCGTTCCAACATAGAATGTTTCATCGCGCTCTTTTTGTGCCCGATAAAGCAGATAATTCACCCTCACGGCAAATACGTTTGGGATGTCGGTTTCGCTTACCTGGCAGTTGCTGATTAAGTGACGAGTGCGTGACGGCGGTTCTTCTGCCCAGGCCATGCCGGTTTCCAGACGGGCGATTCGCCGTTCCAGCTGGTCTTTGGTGTCATTAAAAATCCAGGTTGTCGGCGGTTGAACGCCTTTGCGGCGGTCGCGCGTTTGTGCGTTAACCGTGGTGCGCATGGTGTAACGAATCTCTTCGTCGAGCTGTGCCAGCCAGTCTCGAAATCTCCAGTCATCCAGCAGACTGGCTTCGTGAAAGAGAAACTGGCTAATGCGGTGATGTAACTCCAGTGAAACTTGCGCACTCATTTCATCACCTCCTGCTGGTAAGCGGCGGTTTTATCGAGCACTTCCTGCCAGCTTTCGCTACTCAGGAGATCGGCCCAGCGTTGGTACATTCCACGAGCGGCCGTTTCTGAGAAGATATAGTTAGTAATGCCTGGAATGCCGTCGTCGCGACGCTTTTCCTGACCAAGCCCCATTTCCAGACACAGTTTGCTGTTGCGGGCGCGGTGACCTTTCAGCAATTTCTGGATTTCACACCAGTTCTCCGAGTCATCCTGCTCGAGAAAACCAGCAGGACCAAAAGCACGAGTGGCGCTGTTTTCAAAAGCGGCTTTAACTTCATCGGAGGCGGCTTTGTCAGTAATACAGAACGCCCACACTTCAACTTGATCAGGGCCGCGCGGATGCCAGACGCGGAGTGTGGCAGTGCCGTTTAGCCATGAAAGCGTGGGGAATATATTGTTATGACCCGCCAGACGCAGGGCGCGAACTTCACCTAAACGTTGTTCTGCTTCGGCATAGGTTTCGCGGTAATAGCTGGAAACCGCGCCATCGACCCAGACATTAGCATCCGGTTTTTCAGTAAAGAAGAAACCGCTGCCGTGACCGTCCTGACCAAACTGCAGCGCATCTTTGGCGGTTTCCCACACCGGGCGGGCAGTTTGTCCATCACCGAGGCGCTTATCGCTGCCATCATCTTTCGCCCCTAATACCTGAACGGCAGAAGCATGGCTGAACAGAGCATGATACTGGTCACTGGCGAACTGCTCTGCCGGGAATTTCCAGTTGCAGTTGATCACCCACTTTTGTACGCCGCCGACAATTTCGGTGCCGCCTTCGCGACGATCCAGCATGCCATCCAGATACCAGGCAATGTCACCAAGGTAATCACGCAGGCCCGGTGCGCTGGTATCCCAGTTGCCAAAAATCAGCCCTTTATAACTCTCCACACAAGGAACTTCGTTTAGTCCCCAGTGGGATTTACACAACCCTTGTGGGTAGGCGCGAGGTTCCAGCGGTACATCGATCAACTCGCCGTTAATGCCATAAGACCAGCCGTGATACGGACAGGTAAAGGCGCGAGTGTTGCCGCAATCTGCATAACTCACACGCATGGCCCGGTGGCGGCATTGGTTGAGAAACGCCTTAATGCTGCCGTCTTTCTGGCGCACCACGACAACCGCATCTTCTCCCATGTAGGTGTTAAAGAAATCACCGGGTTTTGGGATCTGGCTTTCGTGGGCGAGAAATAGCCAGCAACGACCGAAAATGCGCTCAAGCTCCAGTTGGTAAATGTCCGGGTCGGTATAAATACGCGGAGTGACCCGACCGTTTTGGGTGTCAATCAGTTGGTAAATGTTCAAATCTGAGGGTGTGGTCATATTTTTTAATCCTGAAAGATAAGATGTATTGACCTTCTATTTTTGTGCCATAAGGATGTTGCTGGTTGGTTGCTAATATGTGAAATAGTTAATTTCTACCAGCTGAGACGTTTTTTCGATAACAAGGGGAAGGTGATGGAACTACGGCATTTACGCTATTTCGTCGCAGTGGCGCAGGCACTGAACTTTACCCGTGCGGCGGAAAAACTGCATACCTCACAGCCTTCGTTAAGCAGCCAGATCCGCGATCTTGAAAACTGTGTCGGTGTTCCGTTACTGGTGAGGGATAAGCGCAAAGTCGCGTTGACGGCGGCGGGAGAATGTTTTCTCCAGGACGCGCTGGCAATCCTCGAACAAGCGGAAAATGCCAAATTACGGGCGCGGAAAATTGTTCAGGAAGACAGACAATTAACCATTGGCTTTGTGCCATCGGCGGAAGTGAATTTACTGCCAAAAGTATTACCGATGTTTCGTCTCAGACAGCCAGATACCTTAATTGAGCTGGTGAGTTTAATCACCACGGAACAGGAAGAAAAAATTCGCCGTGGTGAACTCGACGTCGGCTTAATGCGCCATCCTGTTTATAGCCCGGAGATTGATTATCTGGAGCTTTTTGACGAACCATTAGTGGTGGTGTTACCGGTTGATCACCCTTTAGCACATGAAAAAGAGATCACTGCCGCGCAACTGGATGGCGTTAATTTCGTCAGTACTGATCCAGCGTATTCCGGTTCGCTTGCGCCGATCGTTAAAGCGTGGTTTGCGCAAGAAAACAGCCAGCCAAATATCGTCCAGGTGGCAACGAATATTCTGGTGACCATGAATCTGGTGGGGATGGGGCTGGGCGTCACTTTGATACCCGGTTATATGAATAATTTTAATACCGGCCAGGTGGTATTTCGACCCATTGCCGGAAATGTGCCTTCCATTGCTTTACTGATGGCGTGGAAGAAAGGGGAGATGAAGCCGGCATTACGCGATTTCATCGCCATTGTGCAGGAACGTTTGGCAAGCGTAACGGCATAATTACGCATTATTTTTGCAACATGCGTCGCGGATCGCAGTTTTTTAGTGCTTGTGAACTGGTGTTACAGACATCGGGAAGCAGGCTCGAATATTCTTATTTTTCAACTTGCACCAACATTCGATTAACCCCAGACTAACGCCTCCTGACGGGAGGGACTCATGGTTTTGCAATCCACGCGCTGGTTGGCGCTCGGCTATTTCACATACTTTTTTAGTTACGGCATTTTTCTACCTTTCTGGAGCGTCTGGCTTAAGGGGATTGGTTTAACGCCAGAAACCATCGGCCTGTTATTGGGGGCAGGTCTGATTGCCCGTTTTCTCGGGAGTTTGCTCATCGCGCCCCGCGTCAGCGATCCTTCTCGCCTGATTTCCGCCTTGCGCGTGCTGGCACTGCTGACACTTCTCTTTGCTGTCGCATTCTGGGCGGGGGCGCACGTAGCGTGGCTGATGCTGGTGATGATTGGCTTTAACCTCTTTTTCTCACCGCTGGTACCGTTGACCGATGCACTGGCGAATACGTGGCAAAAGCAGTTCCCGCTTGATTACGGCAAAGTGCGACTGTGGGGCTCGGTGGCGTTTGTCATTGGCTCGGCGCTGACGGGCAAACTGGTCACTATGTTTGATTATCGGGTGATCCTCGCGCTGTTGACGTTGGGCGTGGCATCCATGCTGCTCGGCTTTCTCATCCGTCCGACGATTCAGCCACAAGGGGCAAGCCGCCAGCAGGAGAGCGCCGGTTGGTCAGCGTGGTTGGCGCTGGTTCGCCAGAACTGGCGCTTTCTGGCCTGCGTTTGTTTATTGCAGGGGGCGCATGCGGCCTATTACGGTTTTAGCGCCATTTACTGGCAGGCAGCTGGCTACTCGGCCTCGGCGGTGGGCTATTTGTGGTCGCTGGGCGTGGTGGCGGAAGTCATTATCTTTGCGCTGAGTAATAAACTTTTCCGCCGTTGTAGTGCACGCGATATGCTGTTGATCTCGGCGATTTGCGGCGTAGTGCGCTGGGGCATTATGGGAGCAACGACGGCGATGCCGTGGTTGATAGTGGTGCAAATTCTGCATTGCGGCACCTTCACGGTCTGCCACCTGGCCGCCATGCGCTATATTGCCGCTCGCCAGGGTAGCGAAGTCATCCGTTTACAGGCGGTTTACTCTGCCGTCGCGATGGGCGGCAGTATCGCGATCATGACCGTTTTCGCCGGTTTCCTGTATCAATATCTGGGGCACGGCGTGTTCTGGGTGATGGCGCTGGTGGCGCTTCCGGCAATGTTTTTGCGCCCGAAAGTTGTTCCCTCATGCTGATTCGAGCATTTTGCGGATTTGCTCCTGTTGATGTGTTGTCAGCGTCAGGTCCGTATAGATCAGCGGTGGTGAAAAGAGCGGTAACGGCATGGTATAAGGAGCAATAATCAGTGCCGCGCCGCGCGGAGCGCCTGTCTGCAAAAATACCTTTACCGACATATGTTTAATGTTGAGCGGCAGTAACGTTAGTTCGCGTAGCTGCTGCTCAATCTGCGCTTCTCGCTCGCTATCATTCCCGGTCAGTAGAATAATCTGTTTCTCATGCAGGTCGTTTTCCTGCATTAGCCAGGCACCAAAAATCACCGCGACCAGACCGCTTTCCTCATCAGAAAGATGGACGCCGTATTCACTTTCAAATCCGGCCAGCGCCGCGCGGGTGGTGCGCACCAGGCGTGGGTACAGGCGGGCGAACTCTTCCGGCAGGGTGTTATCAATACCGATGGCAAACAAACTGCGATTTAACGCCTGGGCGAGGTGGGTATAAAGCTGATCGCATAACCCCTGTTCATCATAAAAACGAACATTTCCCAGCTCACGAAAATGGTTTACCAGACGTTTGATAGACTGACGCAGTTGTCTGTCCCGCTGATGCGCATCCCGCAGTGGATCGGGAACCCGCAACATGGAAAAAAGTAATGCCATAAACAGTGGCTCATCAGGCGGTACAGGCTGGAGCGCCCGACGCTGCCAGTGGCGTCCAATTTCCTGCGCTACCTGAAATTCAAGGCAGGATTCCGCCCAGCGACGTTGGAGCGGATTAAACTGAGGCGTAATTCCAGCGTGGTGTTGCAGCAAACAATATTGCAGATACAGACACAGGAAATGAATATCGCGCGTTTCAAAGCGTTTTTGCAGCCGTCGGGAGCAGAGATTCACTAACGCTTGTAGATTGGTATCGTCGTAAAAGTTACGCGCAATTCCGCGCCGCTTCAGTTCACTCTTCAGGGCGGGGGTGAAATGGCTGGTAATAAATGACGGACAGAGACGGAAACCACGTCGTAGCCAGTGAAATAAACACAAACGTTGGTTAAGCACTGTACCTTCAACCCGGTAGCTACCGTCATAACCAGTAGTCAGTGTGAGTTGATGATAGCGCAGGATCTCCCGTCCTGTTTCGCTGATATCAAGACTGGCAATATCATCATCCACACCATTAAGCTCGCTGAAAGTTGCCGTGGTGGCGGTCAACCCCGGCTGAAAGAGTGTCAGCAAGATCTGGCAGCGGCGCTGGGGAGCCGAAAGGACAGATGGTGGAGCAAGCGTAGGCATCATCTGTAGATCTCCCATAAGCATAATTGATAAGAATAGCTAAAGTTTGCTCAGGGAAATGGCGAAGGGAATGCTAATCATCAGAAATGTTGGCAAGCGTCACAGAATTTTTCTCATCTTAAACTGTTCTGACCAGTGGATTAGCATGTCTTAAGGTGGTTTTGTGAATGATTATCGTGCTAGCGATCATGGGTTAGTTCTGCGGATTCAACGCGCTAAGGATAAAATCCACCATCTGTTCGCGATAAACATCGCCGTGACGATCGGAAAAAGCATCAATGTGTTCGCCATCCGGGATTAGGATCAACCGTTTTGGCTCTTTTGCCAGGCTATACAACTTTTCGCTGTGCTGCCATGGGATAACGTGATCAGCTTTACCGTGAATCAGTAAAAGCGGGATCGGGCTGACGCTGGCGATGTAATTTTCGCCGCTGTAACTCTCATCAAGTAAGTAGCCACTGCCGGGGATCATCTGGTTGGCGATGGTCGCATAAGAGGCAAATGTGGAGTCGAGGATCACCGCACGTATGCCTTCACGATCACCCTGACCAATAACATCCAGAATATTCGCCCCGCCAATACTCTGCCCGAACAGCACCAGCCGTTGTGGGTTTACATCACTGCGATGGCGCACCACATTGATGGCACTTTGCGTATCGTCCAGCAATCCGGCCTGGGACGGCGTGCCTTTTGATTTACCAAACCCGCGATAATCAAACATAAAAACGTTGAAATTACGCTCGGGTAACCAACTGACCAGCGGCCAGTGGGCGGACATATTTCCGGCATTGCCGTGAGCATGAATAATGGTGGCAATGGCATTTTCAGCGGGGCCAGTTGCAGAAGGGATAAACCAACCATGTAGGCGAGTGCCATCTTTAGCGGTGAATTCTACTGATTCGGCTGACCAGGGATCGGGGCCGTAGATTTTGTCGTCAGGGTAATAGAAAAAATTGATGGCGATGCGCGGTATTAAATAAATGCAGAAGGCAACAACAAAGAGAATAAACAGAATTTTGAGAACGCGTTTGTTCACTGGCAGCGCCATAACCTTTCCTTGCGACTTCTTTATCATCCATTAATCGGGGAAAGATGGTGGGAGAGTGGCGAAAGAAAGTAAAGCGGTGAGGAAGTATTTCGGAATAGCGCCTGAAAGGCGAGGGCGGGTGAGTGACATCACCCGCCAGAGTCATTAACGCTTCAGGGCGTCGCTTAACTCGTCACGCATGTTCGCCAGCATGGCTTTAACAACGCGCGGGTTACCAGCAACGATGTTACCGGTCAGCATGTAGTTATGACCACCGGTGAAGTCGCTGACGATGCCGCCCGCTTCACGAACCAGCAGCTCGCCTGCCGCGAAATCCCACGGACGCAGACCGATTTCAAAGAAACCGTCAACGCGACCCGCAGCAACGTAAGCCAGATCCAGCGCCGCAGAACCGGTACGACGGAAGTCTGCACATTCGTTGAACAGTTTGCCGACGATGTTGATGTAGGTGGTGGCGTACTGTTTTGCTTTGAACGGGAAGCCGGTCGCCAGAATAGTACCGTCGAGATCGCGAGCGGTGCTGCCGCGCAGACGGTAGCCGTTCAGCTGTGCGCCCTGACCGCGAGTGGCGGTGAACAGTTCGTTACGCATAGGATCGTAAACCACAGCAACTTCAGTGCGGCCTTTGATACGAACGGCGATAGATACCGCGAAGTGCGGCAGACGTTTGATAAAGTTGGTAGTGCCATCCAGTGGATCGATAACCCATTGAACATCCTGATCAGTACCTTCAAGTTCACCGCTTTCTTCGGTGATGATGGTGTGCTGTGGGTAAGATTTACGAATCGTGTCGATAATCACCGCTTCGGCAGCTTTATCTACGTTGGTCACGAAGTCGTTACTGCCTTTCTGGCTCGCTTCTACAGCGTCCGGGGTTTCATAGTTTTTGGCAATTAAATTACCCGCCTTGCGCGCTGCGCGCACGGCGATGTTCAGCATCGGATGCATCGGTCTCTCTCACTGGATGTTAAAGAACGGGAAAACGGCGCAGAGTATAGCAGCGAGATCGGCATCTGTCTTCGTTTTATGATAAGATGCGCGAATAATCTTTAGACGAAGAAAGACAATGCTGCAAAATATTCGAATTGTGCTGGTGGAGACGTCACACACCGGCAATATGGGTTCTGTTGCCCGTGCCATGAAAACAATGGGATTAACCAATCTGTGGTTGGTTAATCCACTGGTGAAACCTGACTCCCAGGCGATTGCCCTGGCAGCAGGGGCCAGCGATGTGATTGGTAATGCTCATATCGTCGATACGCTCGACGAAGCGTTAGCCGGTTGTAGCCTGGTGGTGGGCACCAGCGCACGCTCCCGCACGCTGCCGTGGCCGATGCTCGACCCGCGCGAATGCGGTCTGAAAAGCGTCGCTGAAGCGGCAAATACCCCGGTGGCGCTGGTTTTTGGTCGCGAACGCGTCGGCTTGACCAATGAAGAGTTACAGAAATGCCATTATCATGTCGCGATTGCCGCTAACCCGGAATACAGTTCGCTGAACCTGGCAATGGCGGTTCAGGTTATTGCCTATGAAGTGCGCATGGCCTGGCTTGCAACTCAGGAAAATGGTGAGCAGGTCGAGCATGAAGAGACGCCGTATCCGCTGGTCGATGATCTGGAGCGTTTTTATGGTCATCTGGAACAAACGCTGCTGGCAACCGGTTTTATCCGTGAAAACCATCCGGGGCAGGTGATGAATAAATTGCGTCGTTTGTTTACCCGTGCGCGCCCGGAAAGCCAGGAATTGAATATCCTGCGCGGGATTCTGGCTTCTATAGAGCAGCAGAATAAAGGTAATAAGGCCGAATAATAGTGGTTGCCTGATGCGACGCTTAACGCGTCTTATCAGGCCTACAATGTACAGAACCGTAGGTCGGATAAGGTGTTCACACCGCATCCGACAACAGGTACAAACGCCACGATAAAAAAATGGCACTGAAGGTTAAATACCCGACTAAATCAGTCAAGTAAATAGTTGACCAATTTACTCGGGAATGTCAGACTTGACCCTGCTATGCAATACCCCCACTTTTACAATAAAAAACCCCGGGCAGGGGCGAGTTTGAGGTGAAGTAAGACATGAGACTGACATCTAAAGGGCGCTATGCCGTGACCGCAATGCTTGACGTTGCGCTCAACTCTGAAGCGGGCCCGGTACCGTTGGCTGATATTTCCGAACGTCAGGGAATTTCCCTTTCTTATCTGGAACAACTGTTTTCCCGTCTGCGTAAAAATGGTCTGGTTTCCAGCGTACGTGGACCAGGCGGTGGTTATCTGTTAGGCAAAGATGCCAGCAGTATCGCCGTTGGCGAAGTGATTAGCGCCGTTGACGAATCTGTAGATGCCACCCGTTGTCAGGGTAAAGGCGGCTGCCAGGGCGGCGATAAATGCCTGACCCACGCGCTGTGGCGTGATTTGAGCGACCGTCTCACCGGTTTTCTCAACAACATTACTTTAGGCGAACTGGTTAATAACCAGGAAGTGCTGGATGTGTCTGGTCGTCAGCATACTCACGACGCGCCACGCACCCGCACACAAGACGCGATCGACGTTAAGTTACGCGCTTAATAAAAAGTATTCAGAATCAGGCCGGAGTGTTTAACACTCCGTAAACACGGTCGTACATCCAGCCGGTAGCCTGGTTCCTTGCATTGAGTGATGTACGGAGTTTATAGAGCAATGAAATTACCGATTTATCTCGACTACTCCGCAACCACGCCGGTGGACCCGCGTGTTGCCGAGAAAATGATGCAGTTTATGACGATGGACGGAACCTTTGGTAACCCGGCCTCCCGTTCTCACCGTTTCGGCTGGCAGGCTGAAGAAGCGGTAGATATCGCCCGTAATCAGATTGCCGATCTGGTCGGCGCTGACCCGCGTGAAATCGTCTTTACCTCTGGTGCAACCGAATCTGACAACCTGGCGATCAAAGGTGCAGCCAACTTTTATCAGAAAAAAGGCAAGCACATCATCACCAGCAAAACCGAACACAAAGCGGTACTGGATACCTGCCGTCAGCTGGAGCGCGAAGGTTTCGAAGTCACCTACCTGGCACCGCAGCGTAATGGCATTATCGACCTGAAAGAACTGGAAGCAGCGATGCGTGACGACACCATCCTCGTTTCCATAATGCACGTAAATAACGAAATCGGCGTGGTGCAGGATATCGCGGCTATCGGCGAAATGTGCCGTGCTCGAGGCATTATCTATCACGTTGATGCAACCCAGAGCGTGGGCAAACTGCCTATCGACCTGAGCCAGTTGAAAGTTGACCTGATGTCATTCTCCGGTCACAAAATCTATGGCCCGAAAGGTATCGGTGCGCTGTATGTGCGTCGTAAACCGCGCGTACGCATCGAAGCGCAAATGCATGGCGGCGGTCACGAGCGCGGTATGCGTTCCGGCACTCTGCCTGTTCACCAGATCGTTGGTATGGGCGAAGCCTATCGCATCGCAAAAGAAGAGATGGCGACCGAGATGGAACGTCTGCGCGGCCTGCGTAACCGTCTGTGGAACGGCATCAAAGATATCGAAGAAGTTTACCTGAACGGTGACCTGGAACACGGTGCGCCGAACATTCTCAACGTCAGCTTCAACTACGTTGAAGGTGAGTCGCTGATTATGGCGCTGAAAGACCTCGCGGTTTCTTCAGGTTCCGCCTGTACGTCAGCAAGCCTCGAACCGTCCTACGTGCTGCGCGCGCTGGGGCTGAACGACGAGCTGGCACATAGCTCTATCCGTTTCTCTTTAGGTCGTTTTACTACTGAAGAAGAGATCGACTACACCATCGAGTTAGTTCGTAAATCCATCGGTCGTCTGCGTGACCTTTCTCCGCTGTGGGAAATGTACAAGCAGGGCGTGGATCTGAACAGCATCGAATGGGCACATCATTAATCGGTATCGGAATCAGGAGAATTTATAATGGCTTACAGCGAAAAAGTTATCGACCATTACGAGAATCCGCGTAACGTGGGTTCCTTTGACAACAACGACGAGAACGTCGGCAGCGGCATGGTGGGTGCACCGGCCTGTGGCGACGTAATGAAGTTGCAGATTAAAGTCAACGATGAAGGTATCATTGAAGACGCGCGTTTTAAAACTTACGGCTGCGGTTCTGCTATCGCTTCCAGCTCCCTGGTCACCGAATGGGTGAAAGGGAAGTCTCTCGACGAAGCGCAGGCGATCAAAAACACCGATATTGCTGAAGAACTTGAACTGCCGCCGGTGAAAATTCACTGTTCTATTCTGGCAGAAGACGCGATCAAAGCCGCCATTGCGGACTATAAAAGCAAACGTGAAGCAAAATAAGAGTTGAGGTTTGGTTATGTCGATTACACTGAGCGACAGTGCAGCAGCGCGAGTAAATACCTTTCTGGCTAACCGCGGCAAAGGGTTTGGCCTGCGTCTGGGCGTGAGAACCTCCGGATGTTCAGGTATGGCTTATGTACTGGAATTTGTTGACGAACCGACGCCGGAAGACATCGTGTTTGAAGACAAAGGCGTGAAAGTCGTGGTCGATGGCAAAAGCCTGCAATTTCTGGACGGTACGCAGCTGGACTTCGTAAAAGAAGGCCTGAACGAAGGGTTTAAATTCACCAACCCGAACGTCAAAGATGAGTGTGGTTGCGGCGAAAGCTTCCACGTTTGATGCGCATACCGATAACCCCACCGTGGTCGCCTGCGCGTGGGGTTTGTTTTACCTGATTCGCCGTTATCGCGGCGGATCGCAGCCCTGAGAATGTTATGGATTACTTCACCCTCTTTGGCTTGCCTGCCTGTTATCAACTCGATACCCAGGCGCTGAGCCTGCGTTTTCAGGATCTACAACGTCAGTATCATCCTGATAAATTCGCCAGCGGAAGCCAGGCGGAACAACTCGCCGCCGTACAGCAATCTGCAACCATTAACCAGGCCTGGCAAACGCTGCGTCATCCGTTAATGCGCGCGGAATATTTGCTTTCTTTGCACGGTTTTGATCTCGCCAGCGAGCAGCATACTGTGCGCGACACCGCGTTCCTGATGGAACAGCTGGAGCTGCGCGAAGAACTGGACGAGATCGAACAGGCGAAAGATGAAGCGCGGCTGGAAAGCTTTATCAAACGTGTGAAAAAGATGTTTGATACCCGCCATCAGTTGATGGTTGAACAGTTAGACAACGAGACGTGGGACGCGGCGGCGGATACCGTGCGTAAGCTGCGTTTTCTCGATAAACTGCGAAGCAGTGCCGAACAACTCGAAGAAAAACTGCTCGATTTTTAATTTCTGGAAGCTAAACATGGCCTTATTACAAATTAGTGAACCTGGTTTGAGTGCTGCGCCGCATCAGCGTCGTCTGGCGGCCGGTATCGACCTGGGCACAACCAACTCGCTGGTGGCGACAGTGCGCAGCGGTCAGGCCGAAACGTTAGCCGACCATGAAGGCCGTCACCTGCTGCCGTCTGTTGTTCACTATCAACAGCAAGGGCATTCGGTGGGTTATGACGCGCGTACTAACGCAGCGCTTGACACCGCCAACACCATTAGTTCTGTTAAACGCCTGATGGGGCGCTCGCTGGCTGATATCCAGCAACGCTATCCGCATCTGCCTTATCAATTCCAGGCCAGCGAAAACGGCCTGCCGATGATTGAAACGGCGGCGGGGCTGCTGAACCCGGTGCGCGTTTCTGCGGACATCCTCAAAGCACTGGCGGCGCGGGCAACTGAAGCCCTGGCAGGCGAGCTGGATGGTGTCGTTATCACCGTTCCGGCGTACTTTGACGATGCCCAGCGTCAGGGCACCAAAGACGCGGCGCGTCTGGCGGGCCTTCACGTCCTGCGCTTACTTAACGAACCGACCGCTGCGGCTATCGCCTACGGGCTGGATTCCGGTCAGGAAGGCGTGATCGCCGTTTATGACCTCGGCGGCGGGACGTTTGATATTTCCATTCTGCGCTTAAGTCGCGGCGTGTTTGAAGTGCTGGCGACCGGCGGTGATTCCGCGCTCGGCGGCGATGATTTCGACCATCTGCTGGCGGATTATATTCGCGAGCAGGCGGGCATTCCTGATCGTAGCGATAACCGCGTTCAGCGTGAACTGCTGGATGCCGCCATTGCAGCCAAAATCGCGCTGAGCGATGCGGACTCCGTGACCGTTAACGTTGCGGGCTGGCAGGGCGAAATCAGCCGTGAACAATTCAATGAACTGATCGCGCCACTGGTAAAACGAACCTTACTGGCTTGTCGTCGCGCGCTGAAAGACGCGGGTGTAGAAGCTGATGAAGTGCTGGAAGTGGTGATGGTTGGCGGTTCTACCCGCGTGCCGCTGGTGCGTGAACGGGTGGGCGAATTTTTCGGTCGTCCACCGCTGACTTCTATCGACCCGGATAAAGTCGTCGCTATTGGCGCGGCGATTCAGGCGGATATTCTGGTGGGTAACAAGCCGGACAGCGAAATGCTGTTGCTGGATGTGATCCCGCTGTCGCTGGGCCTCGAGACCATGGGCGGCCTGGTGGAGAAAGTGATCCCGCGTAATACCACGATTCCGGTGGCCCGCGCCCAGGATTTCACCACCTTTAAAGATGGTCAGACGGCAATGTCTATCCATGTGATGCAGGGTGAACGTGAACTGGTGCAGGACTGCCGCTCGCTGGCGCGTTTTGCACTGCGTGGTATCCCGGCGCTACCGGCTGGCGGCGCGCATATTCGCGTAACGTTCCAGGTCGATGCCGACGGTCTTTTGAGCGTGACGGCGATGGAGAAATCCACCGGCGTTGAGGCGTCTATTCAGGTCAAACCGTCTTACGGTCTGACCGATAGCGAAATCGCTTCGATGATCAAAGACTCAATGAGCTATGCCGAGCAGGACGTAAAAGCCCGTATGTTGGCAGAACAAAAAGTAGAAGCGGCGCGTGTGCTGGAAAGTCTGCACGGCGCGCTGGCTGCTGATGCCGCGCTGTTAAGCACCGCAGAGCGTCAGGTCATTGACGATGCTGCCGCTCACCTGAGTGAAGTGGCGCAGGGCGATGATGTTGACGCTATCGAACAAGCGATTAAAAACGTAGACAAACAAACCCAGGATTTCGCCGCTCGCCGCATGGACCAGTCGGTTCGTCGTGCGCTGAAAGGCCATTCCGTGGACGAGGTTTAATATGCCAAAGATTGTTATTTTGCCTCATCAGGATCTCTGCCCTGATGGCGCTGTTCTGGAAGCGAATAGTGGTGAAACCATTCTCGACGTTGCGCTGCGTAACGGTATCGAGATTGAACACGCCTGTGAAAAATCCTGTGCTTGCACCACCTGCCACTGCATCGTTCGCGAAGGTTTTGACTCGCTGCCGGAAAGCTCAGAGCAGGAAGACGACATGCTGGACAAAGCCTGGGGACTGGAGCCGGAAAGCCGTTTAAGCTGCCAGGCGCGCGTTACCGACGAAGATTTAGTGGTCGAAATCCCGCGTTACACTATCAACCATGCGCGTGAGCATTAACAGAGGTTAGTATGGGACTTAAGTGGACCGATAGCCGCGAAATTGGCGAAGCACTGTACGATGCGTATCCCGATCTTGATCCGAAAACGGTTCGATTCACCGATATGCATCAGTGGATTTGCGATCTGGAAGATTTCGACGACGACCCGCAGGCATCCAACGAGAAAATCCTCGAAGCGATTTTGTTAGTCTGGCTGGACGAAGCCGAATAAATGAACGGGCTGCCTGGGGGTAGCCCGTTTTGCTGTTAAACGAATAAGGATAACTAAAATGACAGAAGAGATGAAAATTACCCTCTCTACCCAACCTGCCGACGCGCGCTGGGGAGAAAAAGCGACTTACAGCATTAATAATGATGGCATTACCCTGCATTTGAACGGGGCAGACGATCTGGGGCTGATCCAGCGTGCGGCGCGCAAGATTGACGGTCTGGGCATCAAACATGTTCAGTTAAGCGGTGAAGGCTGGGATGCGGATCGCTGCTGGACATTCTGGCAAGGTTACAAAGCCCCGAAAGGCACGCGTAAAGTGGAGTGGCCGGATCTGGACGATGCCCAGCGGCAGGAACTGGATAACCGCCTGATGATCATCGACTGGGTGCGTGACACCATCAACGCACCGGCAGAAGAATTGGGACCATCGCAACTGGCACAGCGTGCTGTTGATCTGATCAGCAACGTCGCGGGCGATCGTGTGACTTATCGGATCACCAAAGGTGAAGATCTGCGTGATCAAGGTTATATGGGGCTGCACACGGTCGGGCGCGGTTCAGAACGTTCCCCGGTATTGCTGGCGCTGGATTACAACCCAACAGGCGATAAAGAAGCGCCAGTGTACGCGTGCCTGGTAGGTAAAGGTATCACTTTTGACTCCGGCGGCTACAGCATCAAACAGACTGCGTTTATGGACTCGATGAAGTCGGACATGGGCGGCGCGGCAACGGTTACCGGGGCGCTGGCATTTGCCATTACGCGCGGACTGAACAAGCGCGTGAAGCTGTTCCTCTGCTGTGCGGATAACCTGATCAGCGGCAACGCGTTCAAACTGGGCGATATTATTACCTATCGCAACGGTAAAAAAGTTGAAGTGATGAACACTGATGCCGAAGGGCGTTTGGTGCTGGCCGATGGCCTGATTGATGCCAGTGCGCAGAAACCGGAACTGATCATTGATGCGGCGACCCTCACCGGGGCGGCGAAAACTGCGCTGGGTAATGATTATCACGCGCTGTTCAGTTTTGACGATGCGCTTGCCGGTCGCTTGCTGGCGAGTGCCGCGCAGGAGAATGAACCGTTCTGGCGTCTGCCGCTGGCGGAGTTCCACCGCAGCCAGCTGCCGTCTAACTTTGCGGAACTGAACAATACCGGAAGCGCGGCGTATCCGGCAGGCGCGAGCACGGCGGCGGGCTTCCTGTCGCACTTTGTTGAGAACTATCAGCAAGGCTGGCTGCATATCGACTGCTCGGCGACTTACCGTAAATCGCCGGTTGAACAGTGGTCTGCGGGCGCGACCGGGCTAGGTGTGCGCACGATTGCTAATCTGTTAACGGCGTAAACGTCTTATTTGGCCTACAAAATTGCGAAAATCCAATAGATTGAGATTCCCTTGTAGGCCTGATAAGCGTAGCGCATCAGGCACTTGTGCCCCGAACGTTGAATGAATTGTGGTTCTTATGTCCGAAACAAAAAACGAACTTGAAGATCTGCTGGAAAAAGCAGCAACCGAACCGGCGCACCGCCCGGCCTTTTTCCGTACGCTACTGGAATCCACCGTCTGGGTGCCTGGTACGGCGGCGCAGGGCGAGGCTGTGGTTGAAGATAGCGCGCTTGATTTACAGCACTGGGAAAAAGAAGACGGCACCAGCGTCATTCCTTTTTTCACCTCGTTAGAAGCACTTCAACAGGCGGTTGAAGACGAACAGGCATTTGTCGTAATGCCCGTTCGCACATTGTTTGAGATGACCCTTGGCGAAACGCTCTTCCTTAATGCCAAACTGCCAACCGGTAAAGAATTTATGCCGCGTGAAATCAGTTTGTTGATTGGTGAAGAAGGAAATCCGCTGAGCAGCCAGGAAGTACTGGAGGGCGGTGAATCGCTGATATTATCGGAAGTCGCAGAGCCACCAGCACAAATGATTGATTCTCTCACCACCTTATTTAAAACTATTAAGCCGGTGAAGCGTGCTTTTATTTGTTCAATTAAAGAGAACGAAGAGGCACAGCCTAATTTACTTATTGGCATTGAAGCCGATGGTGATATCGAAGAAATTATTCAGGCGGCGGGAAGTGTAGCGACCGATACATTACCTGGCGATGAACCCATCGATATTTGTCAGGTGAAAAAAGGGGAAAAAGGAATTAGCCACTTTATTACCGAACATATTGTGCCATTCTATGAACGTCGCTGGGGTGGTTTTTTGCGTGACTTTAAACAGAACCGGATAATCTAAAATATGCCGCCCCAAAGGGCGGCATTCGGGCTTACCTGCTGTTCTGAAGGTTGTTAACAACCAATAAATTGTTGCCGGAGAGACTCCGGTTATTATTTACCTCGGTTAACAGCGCACCAGAAACAATAAGTACGATACAAAAGCACCGTATCTTCATTGTGCGGTCCATGCGAAGACCGCATCACGACAGCACCACTGGCGATATTGCCGCGATAGCAAGCGCTGAGACGCGCTTGCCCTAACGGTCGCGGAACATCCTTTCCTTGAGCCAGCGCCCGCTTGCGAGACGGCGGAAAGGTCCGCAGTGGATAATACACTAACAGAACAATAATAACTCTCTTTTACTTGACAAAGAGAGAGTTACTGGCGAGTATTGTGTCCGCTGAGACGCGCTTGCATTACTACGGTAATACAATCTGCTGGAAAGGCCGCGAACCAAACCAGCAACAAATAACCGCCTGATTTTGGCGGTTTTTTGTTGTTTAAAGAAAGTGAAGTTACACGTTTAACTAATATCTTTTATCAGTTAGTATATTTTAATATTAAGCGGGATTTGTTTATATTTGTCTGAATTCGGACTGATAAGCTAAATGAATTCAAAATCTATCCTTTTTTATCTACTTGACATCGTTGATGCATAAAGCGAGTATTGAGTAGACGAGATACACTTGCAGTAATACAATCTGCTGGAAAGGCCGCGAACCAGACCAGCAATAAAAAACCGCCAAATTCGGCGGTTTTTTATTGCCTGTAAAAAGCTTATTTTACGGGCTCAACCGGTAAATCTGCTCGTGCGCCCCATTCACTCCATGCGCCGTCGTACAGTTTCACGTTTGGCACATCCAGCGTCGCGAGTGCCAACAAAACCACGGCTGCCGTTACACCAGAGCCGCAGCTGACGATAATCGGTTTGTCATAGCTGACGCCGCGACCAAAAAATATCGCATCCAGTTCATCGGTCGTTTTTAGTTCGCCTTCGCGCACCAGTTCTGTCCACGGAACGTTAAACGCGCCGGGAATATGTCCGCGACGTAAACCTGGGCGAGGTTCATCAACTTCTGCGTTAAAACGTGCAGCCGGGCGGGCATCGATAATTTGCGCCGTATTTTCATGGCTTGCCAATAACACATCGGTTACTTTCACCACGGCTTCAGGATTAAACGCGGCGTTAAACTCTCCTTCCGGCAGCTCTACTGCGCCTTCTTCAAATAGCAGATCATCACGCTGCCAGCCTGCAAGTCCACCACCCAGAATCGACACTTTCTCTACACCAAAGGTGCGCAGCATCCACCATGCTCGTGGGGCTGAGAAAAGATTACCTTCGTCATAGACAATCAGGTGCTTATCCTGGTTAACGCCTAATTCACGCATCGCCACGGCGAACGTTTCCGGGCGCGGCAGCATGTGCGGAAGCGGGGAAGTGTGATCAGAAAGCGCTTCGATATCAAAAAACACTGCGCCGGGAATATGTCCATTCAGATACTCCTGAGCAACGTTACGATCTTCCTGTCCAGGCGACGCCATGCGGGCATCGATAATCTGAATTTCCGGGTCATCAATATGTTCGGCGAGCCAGTCGGCTCCTACAAACCATGTCGTGGACATAGGCATCTCCATTTTTGCCGGGGTTAGGCTAAATTGTCGGATGTTTAGTGAAAAGCGACAAGCAAAAGAGGCTGATTTGGCTGTCTGAGCCACAATTCTCACTAAAATTCGGATTGTATGGGCGTGATACTGAATTACATAACGTAAATTCTCACGCATAATAATTATTCGACGTTGCTAACGGGCCATTGTGGCAGGGATGAAAAATGAAAAAGTTACGCGTAGCCGCCTGCATGCTAATGCTGGCGCTGGCAGGGTGCGACAACAACGATAACGCGCCAACAGCGGTGAAAAAAGATGCGCCTTCTGAAGTTACTAAAGCGGCCTCTTCAGAAAACGTGAGTTCAGCAAAACTTTCCGCGCCGGAGCGACAAAAACTGGCCCAACAGAGTGCCGGTAAGGCGCTGACATTGCTGGATCTCTCTGAAGTTCAACTTGATGGCGCAGCCACGCTGGTGCTGACGTTCTCCATTCCTCTCGACCCGGATCAGGATTTCTCACGCGTTATCCATGTCGTCGATAAGAAAAGCGGCAAAGTGGATGGTGCCTGGGAGCTGTCAGATAATCTTAAAGAGTTGCGTTTACGCCACCTCGAACCGAAACGTGATTTGATCGTCACTATTGGCAAGGAGGTCAAAGCACTCAACAACGCAACCTTCAGTAAAGATTACGAAAAAACTATAACTACCCGCGATATCCAACCCAGCGTTGGTTTTGCCAGCCGTGGTTCGTTGTTACCTGGTAAAGTTATTGAAGGGCTGCCGGTAATGGCGCTCAACGTTAACAATGTTGATGTTAACTTCTTCCGTGTGAAGCCCGAATCTCTGCCTGCATTCATTAGCCAATGGGAATACCGCAATTCGCTGGCGAACTGGCAGTCTGAAAAACTGCTGCAGATGGCGGATCTGGTTTATACCGGACGGTTTGATCTCAATCCTGCGCGTAACACCCGTGAAAAATTATTGCTGCCGCTGGGTGATATCAAACCGCTTCAGCAGGCAGGCGTGTATCTGGCTGTGATGAATCAGGCTGGACGTTACGATTACAGTAATCCCGCGACGCTGTTTACGTTAAGTGATATCGGCGTTTCAGCTCACCGTTATCACAATCGTCTGGATATCTTTACCCAAAGTCTGGAAAACGGCGCGGCCCAGCAAGGAATAGAAGTCTCTTTATTAAATGAGAAAGGGCAGACTCTGACTCAGGCAACCAGTGATGCTCAGGGGCATGTGCAGCTGGAAAATGATAAAAACGCGGCATTACTGCTGGCGCGTAAAGACGGTCAGACAACGCTACTCGATTTAAAACTTCCGGCGCTGGACTTAGCAGAATTTAACATTGCTGGCGCGCCAGGCTATAGCAAACAGTTTTTCATGTTTGGCCCGCGCGATCTTTATCGCCCTGGTGAAACAGTCATCCTCAATGGTTTATTGCGTGATGCAGATGGAAAAGCATTGCCCGATCAACCCATCAAGTTAGACGTGATTAAACCCGACGGGCAGGTACTCAGGAGCGTCGTTAGTCAACCGGAGAATGGCCTCTACCACTTTACCTGGCCACTCGATAGCAATGCGGCAACCGGTATGTGGCATATTCGCGCTAACACGGGCGATAACCAGTACCGGATGTGGGATTTCCACGTCGAAGATTTTATGCCAGAGCGCATGGCGCTGAATCTGACTGGTGAGAAAACCCCGCTAACGCCGAAAGATGAAGTGAGATTCTCCGTGGTGGGGTACTACCTGTATGGTGCGCCTGCTAATGGTAATACTTTGCAAGGGCAACTTTTCCTGCGCCCACTGCGTGAAGCTGTGTCAGCCTTACCTGGTTTCGAATTCGGCGATATAGCTGCCGAAAATCTTTCCCGCACGCTGGATGAAGTTCAGTTGACGCTGGATGATAAAGGGCGTGGCGAAGTTTCTACAGAAAGCCAGTGGAAGGAAACGCATTCCCCATTACAGGTTATTTTCCAGGGTAGTTTGTTGGAATCGGGCGGTCGCCCGGTGACGCGCCGCGCTGAGCAGGTTATCTGGCCTGCCGATGCATTGCCGGGGATCCGTCCGCAGTTCGCCTCGAAATCGGTTTACGATTATCGCACTGACAGCACGGTGAAACAGCCCATTGTTGATGAAGGCAGTAACGCCGCTTTTGACATCGTTTATAGCGATGCGCAAGGCGTAAAAAAAGCCGTGTCGGGCTTGCAGGTGCGCCTGATTCGCGAACGCCGCGATTACTACTGGAACTGGTCAGAAGATGAAGGCTGGCAGTCACAGTTTGATCAAAAAGATCTGATTGAAAATGAACAAACTCTGGATCTGAAAGCGGACGAAACCGGCAAGGTCAGTTTCCCGGTAGAGTGGGGCGCTTATCGTCTGGAAGTCAAAGCGCCGAATGAAGCGGTCAGTAGTGTGCGTTTCTGGGCTGGCTATAGCTGGCAGGACAACAGCGACGGGAGCGGTGCCGTGCGACCCGACCGTGTCACGCTGAAACTGGATAAAGCCAGTTATCGCCCTGGCGATACCATTAAGTTGCATATTGCTGCGCCAACGGCGGGTAAAGGTTATGCGATGGTCGAGTCCAGTGAAGGGCCGCTGTGGTGGCAAGAGATTGATGTTCCGGCTCAAGGGCTGGATCTGACGATTCCGGTCGATAAAACCTGGAATCGTCATGATTTGTATTTAAGTACGCTGGTGGTACGTCCTGGCGATAAATCTCGCTCTGCGACGCCAAAACGCGCAGTTGGGGTGTTGCATCTGCCGCTTGGCGATGAAAACCGTCGTCTCGATCTGGCGCTGGAAACCCCCACCAAAATGCGCCCCAATCAGCCATTAACCGTGAAAATTAAAGCCAGCAATAAAAATGGTGAGATGCCAAAACAGGTGAATGTGCTGGTGTCTGCCGTTGATAGCGGTGTGCTGAATATTACTGATTACGTTACCCCCGATCCGTGGCAGGCGTTCTTTGGTCAGAAACGCTATGATGCAGACATTTACGATATTTACGGTCAGGTCATTGAAGGTCAGGGGCGTCTGGCAGCTCTGCGTTTTGGTGGCGATGGTGATGAGCTGAAACGTGGTGGTAAACCGCCGGTCAATCACGTCAATATTGTCGCGCAGCAGGCGCTGCCGGTAACGCTCAACGAACAGGGCGAAGGCTCGGTTACACTGCCGATTGGCGATTTTAACGGTGAACTACGCGTCATGGCGCAAGCCTGGACGGCAGATGACTTCGGTAGCAACGAAAGCAAAGTGATAGTTGCCGCACCGGTGATTGCTGAACTGAACATGCCGCGCTTTATGGCGAGTGGCGATACCTCGCGTCTGACGCTGGATATCACTAATCTTACCGATAAACCGCAAAAACTGAACGTTGCCCTGACCGCCAGTGGTTTGCTTGAACTGGTCAGCGTTTCACCCGCAGCCGTTGAATTAGCGCCAGGTGTGCGTACTACGCTGTTTATCCCGGTGCGAGCATTGCCGGGTTATGGCGATGGAGAAATTCAGGCCACCATTAGCGGGTTAGCGTTACCGGGTGAAACCGTTGCCGATCAGCATAAGCAGTGGAAAATCGGCGTCCGTCCGGCGTTCCCGGCACAAACGGTTAATTACGGTACGGCGTTGCAGCCTGGTGAGACATGGGCGATTCCGGCGGATGGATTGCAAAACTTCTCGCCTGTTACACTGGAAGGGCAATTGTTGTTGAGCGGCAAACCACCGCTGAACATCGCACGTTATATCAAAGAGTTAAAAGCGTATCCGTACGGCTGTCTTGAGCAAACCGCCAGCGGCCTGTTCCCGTCACTTTATACCAACGCAGCCCAACTGCAGGCGTTGGGCATCAAAGGCGACAGTGATGAGAAGCGCCGTGCATCGGTCGATATCGGCATTTCCCGTTTGCTGCAAATGCAACGTGATAACGGCGGCTTTGCGCTGTGGGATAAAAACGGTGACGAAGAGTACTGGCTGACGGCTTACGTGATGGATTTCCTGGTCCGCGCAGGTGAGCAGGGTTACAGCGTGCCGACAGACGTCATTAACCGGGGAAATGAGCGTCTGCTGCGCTATTTACAAGATCCGGGCATGATGTCGATCCCGTACGCGGATAATCTCAAAGCCAGTAAATTCGCCGTACAGTCTTACGCTGCGCTGGTGCTGGCCCGTCAGCAAAAAGCACCACTGGGTGCGCTGCGTGAAATCTGGGAGCATCGTGCAGATGCTGCGTCTGGATTACCGCTGCTGCAACTTGGCGTTGCGCTGAAAACCATGGGGGATGCGACGCGTAGTGAAGAAGCGATTGCGCTGGCGCTGAAAACGCCGCGTAATGATGAGCGGAAATGGCTGGGTGATTACGGTAGCCCACTGCGCGACAACGCGTTAATGCTCTCCTTGCTGGAAGAAAATAAACTGCTACCCGATGAGCAAAACACTTTGCTGAACACGCTTTCGCAGCAGGCGTTTGGTGAACGCTGGCTATCGACGCAGGAAAGCAACGCGTTGTTCATGGCTGCCCGTACGATCCAGGATTTACCGGGTAAATGGCAGGCGCAAACCTCTTTCTCAACTGAGCCGCTGACAGGCGAGAAAGCGCAAAACAGCAATCTGAATAGCGATCAACTTGCCGCCTTGCAGGTGACCAACAGTGGCGATCAGCCGTTATGGCTGCGTGTGGATGCCAGCGGTTATCCGCAATCCGCACCTTTACCGGCGAACAATGTGCTGCAAATCGAGCGTCATATTCTTGGTACTGATGGTAAGAGCAAATCGCTGGACTCGTTACGTAGCGGCGATCTGGTGCTGGTCTGGTTGCAGGTTAAAGCCAGTAACAGCGTGCCGGATGCGTTAGTCGTGGATCTGCTGCCTGCGGGTCTGGAACTGGAAAATCAGAATCTGGCGAACGGTAGCGCCAGCCTGGAGCAAAGTGGTGGCGAAGTGCAAAACTTACTGAACCAGATGCAGCAGGCGAGCATTAAGCACATTGAGTTCCGTGACGATCGCTTTGTGGCGGCGGTTGCCGTTGATGAATACCAACCGGTAACGCTGGTGTATCTGGCGCGGGCGGTGACGCCGGGAACGTATCAGGTACCGCAACCGATGGTGGAATCAATGTATGTTCCCCAATGGCGGGCGACCGGCGCGGCTGAAGATTTGCTGATTGTCAGACCGTAAATGCCTCGCTTGTTAACCAAACGCGGCTGCTGGATAACGCTGGCAGCTGCGCCATTTCTCCTTTTTCTTGCAGCGTGGGGAGCAGATAAACTCTGGCCTCTACCGCTGCATGAAGTCAATCCCGCACGAGTGGTTGTGGCGCAGGATGGGACGCCGCTCTGGCGCTTTGCCGATGCGGAAGGCATCTGGCGTTATCCGGTAACAATCGAAGATGTTTCTCCACGTTACCTTGAAGCGCTGATCAATTATGAAGATCGCTGGTTCTGGAAGCATCCGGGGGTGAATCCATTCTCGGTGGCGCGCGCAGCATGGCAAGATCTCACTTCGGGAAGAGTTATTTCCGGTGGCAGCACGCTCACTATGCAGGTTGCTCGTCTGCTTGATCCTCACCCCAAAACATTTGGCGGCAAAATTCGCCAGCTCTGGCGCGCGTTGCAACTGGAGTGGCATCTGTCTAAGCGTGAAATTCTGACCTTGTATCTTAACCGCGCTCCGTTTGGCGGTACGTTGCAGGGGATCGGTGCGGCAAGTTGGGCTTATCTCGGAAAATCGCCTGCGAATTTAAGCTATTCCGAGGCGGCAATGCTGGCGGTTTTGCCGCAAACTCCCAGCCGTCTTCGCCCGGATCGTTGGCCGGAGCGTGCCGAAGCCGCGCGTAATAAAGTGCTCGAACGGATGGCCGTGCAAGGTGTGTGGTCCCGTGAGCAGGTAAAAGAGTCAAGGGAAGAACCCATCTGGCTGGCACCCCGACAAATGCCGCAACTGGCACCGCTGTTTTCGCGCATGATGCTCGGTAAAAGCAAAAGCGACAAAATCGTTACTACGCTGGATGCCGGTCTTCAACGACGTCTGGAAGAACTGGCGCAAAACTGGAAAGGACGATTACCACCGCGCAGCTCACTGGCGATGATCGTGGTTGATCATACCGATATGCGTGTTCGCGGCTGGGTGGGTTCGGTTGATCTCAACGATGATTCACGCTTTGGTCATGTTGATATGGTCAATGCGATCCGATCGCCAGGATCGGTGCTCAAACCGTTTGTTTATGGTCTGGCGCTGGATGAAGGCTTGATCCACCCGGCATCACTGCTGCAAGACGTTCCCCGGCGTACCGGTGATTACCGACCTGGCAACTTTGACAGCGGTTTTCATGGCCCGATCAGCATGAGCGAGGCGCTGGTGCGCTCGCTGAATTTACCTGCTGTGCAGGTGCTGGAAGCCTATGGGCCGAAACGGTTTGCGGCAAAGTTACGCAATGTTGGATTGCCGTTATATTTGCCCAACGGTGCTGCACCGAATCTTTCGCTCATTCTCGGCGGCGCTGGTGCAAAACTGGGGGATATGGCGGCGGCCTATACCGCGTTTGCTCGCCACGGCAAGGCAGGCAAATTGCGCTTACAGCCTGACGATCCGCTGCTTGAACGGCCTTTAATGTCGTCGGGGGCGGCGTGGATCATTCGCCGGATTATGGCTGATGAAGCGCAACCCTTGCCGGATGGTGCCTTGCCGCGCGTCGCCCCACTGGCATGGAAAACGGGCACCAGCTATGGCTATCGTGATGCCTGGGCGATTGGGGTTAACGCTCGCTATGTTATTGGGATCTGGACTGGCAGACCGGACGGCACGCCCGTTGTTGGTCAGTTTGGCTTTGCCAGCGCCGTACCATTGTTGAATCAGGTTAATAATATCTTACTGTCGCGCAGTGCGAATCTGCCGGAAGACCCACGTCCTGACTCTGTAAGTCGTGGCGTTATCTGCTGGCCGGGCGGACAGTCTTTGCCGGAAGGTGACGGTAACTGCCGCCTCCGCCTGGCAACCTGGCTGCTGGACGGGAGTCAGCCGCCAACTCTATTACTGCCGGAGCAGGAAGGCATTAATGGCATTCGTTTCCCCATCTGGCTGGATGAAAACGGCAAACGTGTTGCCGCTGATTGCCCTCAGGCGCGACAAGAAATGATAAATGTCTGGCCGCTACCGCTGGAACCCTGGTTGCCCGCATCAGAACACCGCGCTGTGCGCTTACCACCGGCCTCGACAATTTGCCCGCCATACGGTCACGATGCACAACTCCCACTACAGCTGACAGGTGTTCGCGATGGCGCGATTATTAAACGTTTACCGGGCGCAGCGGAAGCGACTTTGCCGTTGCAATCAAGTGGAGGGGCAGGTGAACGCTGGTGGTTTCTAAACGGCGAACCGTTAACTGAACGCGGGCGCAACGTGACCCTGCATTTGACGGATAAAGGCGATTATCAATTGCTGGTGATGGATGACGTGGGGCAAATCGCGACAGTGAAATTTGTCATGCAATAGTCTGTTTTGTCCCTGATTGTTGCTTAAACTAGGTTTATTTTAAAAAAATGTTACCTTCATCAATAGTCAACGGCCCTGTTGCTCATTATAATCCGCGCCATCTCGTACGCTGGTACAGACAACAACAGAACAATTTACAGAGGTAAAAATGGCTATTGAACGTACTTTTTCCATCATCAAACCGAACGCGGTAGCAAAAAACGTCATTGGTAATATCTTTGCGCGCTTTGAAGCTGCAGGGTTCAAAATTGTCGGCACCAAAATGCTGCACCTGACCGTTGAACAGGCTCGTGGCTTTTATGCTGAACACGATGGAAAACCGTTCTTTGATGGTCTGGTTGAATTCATGACCTCTGGCCCGATCGTGGTTTCCGTGCTGGAGGGTGAAAACGCCGTTCAGCGTCACCGCGATCTGCTGGGCGCGACCAATCCGGCAAACGCACTGGCCGGTACTCTGCGTGCTGATTACGCTGACAGCCTGACCGAAAATGGTACCCACGGTTCTGATTCCGTCGAATCTGCCGCTCGCGAAATCGCTTATTTCTTCGGCGAAGGCGAAGTGTGCCCGCGCACCCGTTAATAATTTCGTAAATGCTACGTGCAAACGTGGCATCCGTGCGCCAGAATTTGTACAATGCAGCGCCCCCGGACGAGCAGCCGCTCACCGGGGCGTTTCTTTTTTCAACCCTCCAGGGGCCATAACGTGTAATAACGAGGCCGGAATAGCATATGTCTGAACAATTAGTCACACCTGAAAACGTCACCACGAAAGATGGAAAAATCAACCTGCTGGATCTCAACCGTCAGCAGATGCGGGAGTTTTTTAAAGATTTAGGTGAAAAACCCTTCCGCGCCGATCAGGTGATGAAGTGGATGTATCACTATTGCTGCGACAACTTTGATGAGATGACCGACATCAACAAAGTGTTGCGCGGCAAACTGAAAGAGGTGGCGGAGATCCGCGCACCGGAAGTGGTTGAAGAACAGCGTTCATCTGACGGCACCATTAAATGGGCAATTGCCGTTGGCGATCAGCGCGTCGAAACGGTGTATATCCCGGAAGACGACCGTGCCACGCTCTGCGTCTCTTCGCAGGTGGGGTGTGCGCTGGAGTGTAAATTCTGTTCCACTGCCCAGCAGGGCTTTAACCGCAACCTGCGGGTATCGGAAATTATCGGCCAGGTGTGGCGTGCAGCGAAAATCGTCGGCGCAGCAAAAGTCACCGGTCAGCGTCCAATCACTAACGTAGTGATGATGGGCATGGGCGAGCCGCTGCTCAACCTGAACAATGTCGTTCCGGCGATGGAAATCATGCTTGATGATTTCGGTTTTGGCCTGTCTAAACGTCGCGTGACGCTTTCCACTTCCGGTGTAGTTCCGGCGCTGGATAAACTGGGCGATATGATCGACGTTGCACTGGCAATTTCCCTGCACGCGCCGAACGACGAAATTCGTGACGAAATTGTGCCGATCAACAAAAAGTACAATATCGAAACGTTCCTTGCTGCGGTGCGCCGTTATCTGGAGAAATCCAACGCCAATCAGGGCCGAGTCACTATTGAATACGTGATGCTTGACCACGTTAACGACGGCACTGAACACGCGCACCAACTGGCGGAGCTACTGAAAGATACGCCGTGTAAGATCAACCTGATCCCGTGGAACCCGTTCCCGGGTGCGCCGTATGGACGCAGTTCGAACAGCCGTATCGACCGTTTCTCAAAAGTGCTGATGAGCTACGGTTTCACCACTATTGTGCGTAAAACTCGTGGTGATGATATCGATGCTGCCTGTGGACAGTTGGCGGGCGATGTTATCGACCGTACGAAACGTACTCTGCGTAAACGGATGCAGGGTGAAGCCATCGACATTAAAGCGGTCTGATAGCCATTACGCCACGGTTACTTTATGTACCGTGGCGTAATCTTTTATGAATGAAGTATTAAGTTGCAATTGTCTGGTCAATATTAACGGTGCGTTTTTGCTGACTTTAAGGCAGTATGTAACGATGCAACAGTAAGTTAGCCTTAGTGAATGTGGGCTTTGTCACGAGCACACAGACGGTCTTATACTGTATGATAACGGTTAACTTAACGGATGTTTCGCGGTGTGGGTGAGCATGATGGTTCACCGGCATCTCAATTCTCATTTAAACGTACCTGCAGCGAATGAATACTGAAGCCACGCACGACCAAAATGAAGCACTTACTACCGGCGCTCGCCTGCGTAATGCTCGCGAACAACTAGGACTTAGTCAGCAGGCCGTTGCCGAGCGACTTTGCCTGAAGGTTTCCACGGTACGCGACATTGAAGAAGATAAGGCACCCGCCGATCTTGCTTCAACATTCCTGCGCGGATATATCCGCTCTTATGCGCGTCTGGTACATATTCCAGAAGAAGAACTGCTGCCAGGGCTGGAAAAGCAGGCTCCACTACGGGCTGCAAAAGTTGCGCCGATGCAGAGTTTTTCCCTCGGTAAACGCCGCAAAAAACGCGACGGCTGGCTGATGACCTTCACCTGGCTGGTGTTGTTTGTGGTTATCGGCCTGAGCGGTGCCTGGTGGTGGCAAGACCACAAAGCTCAGCAGGAAGAGATCACCACTATGGCCGATCAATCTTCGGCGGAACTGAGCAGTAATAGCGAGCAGGGGCAGAGTGTTCCGTTAAATACGTCGACAACTACAGACCCGGCTACAACGTCCACGCCGCCAGCGTCTGTGGATACTACCGCAACCAACACGCAAACACCTGCCGTAACTGCGCCAGCACCAGCTGTTGATCCGCAACAGAATGCGGTTGTTTCGCCTTCGCAGGCAAATGTTGATACCGCCGCGACCCCGGCACCAACGGCAACAACAACGCCAGATGGTGCTGCGCCGTTGCCAACCTATCAGGCTGGCGTGACCACGCCGGCGGCTGATCCGAATGCGCTGGTGATGAACTTTACTGCCGATTGCTGGCTGGAGGTCACTGATGCTACCGGTAAAAAACTGTTTAGCGGGATGCAGCGTAAAGACGGTAATTTGAATTTAACCGGCCAGGCACCGTATAAACTGAAAATTGGTGCGCCAGCCGCAGTACAGATCCAGTATCAAGGGAAACCTGTCGATCTGAGTCGTTTTATCAGAACTAACCAGGTTGCGCGTCTGACCCTCAATGCCGAACAATCACCGGCGCAGTAACAGACGGGTAACGCGGGAGATTTTTCATGCATAACCAGGCTCCAATTCAACGTAGAAAATCAACACGTATTTACGTTGGGAATGTGCCGATTGGCGATGGTGCTCCCATCGCCGTACAGTCCATGACCAATACGCGTACGACAGACGTCGAAGCAACGGTCAATCAAATCAAGGCGTTGGAACGTGTTGGCGCTGATATCGTCCGTGTCTCAGTACCGACGATGGACGCGGCAGAAGCGTTCAAACTCATCAAACAGCAGGTTAACGTGCCGCTGGTGGCTGACATCCACTTCGACTATCGCATTGCGCTGAAAGTAGCGGAATACGGCGTCGATTGTCTGCGTATTAACCCTGGCAATATCGGTAATGAAGAGCGTATTCGCATGGTGGTTGACTGTGCGCGCGATAAAAACATTCCGATCCGTATTGGCGTTAACGCCGGATCGCTGGAAAAAGATCTGCAAGAAAAGTATGGCGAACCGACGCCGCAGGCGTTGCTGGAATCCGCCATGCGTCATGTTGATCATCTCGATCGCTTGAACTTCGAACAGTTCAAAGTCAGCGTGAAAGCGTCAGACGTCTTCCTCGCTGTTGAGTCTTATCGTTTGCTGGCAAAACAGATCGATCAGCCGCTGCATCTGGGGATCACCGAAGCGGGTGGTGCGCGCAGCGGGGCGGTTAAATCCGCCATTGGTTTAGGTCTGCTGCTGTCTGAAGGCATTGGCGACACGCTGCGCGTATCGCTGGCGGCCGATCCGGTTGAAGAGATCAAAGTCGGTTTCGATATTTTGAAATCGCTGCGTATCCGTTCGCGCGGGATCAACTTCATCGCCTGTCCAACCTGTTCGCGTCAGGAGTTTGATGTTATCGGTACGGTTAACGCGCTGGAGCAACGCCTGGAAGATATCATCACTCCGATGGACGTTTCGATTATCGGCTGTGTGGTGAATGGCCCAGGTGAGGCGCTGGTTTCTACACTCGGCGTCACCGGCGGTAACAAGAAAAGCGGCCTCTATGAAGATGGCGTGCGCAAAGACCGTCTGGACAACAACGATATGATCGACCAGCTGGAAGCGCGCATTCGTGCGAAAGCCAGTCAGCTGGACGAAGCGCGTCGAATTGACGTTCAGCAGGTTGAAAAATAATAACGTGATGGGAAGCGCCTCGCTTCCCGTGTATGATTGAACCCGCATGGCTCCCGAAACATTGAGGGAAGCGTTGAGGGTTCATTTTTATATTCAGAAAGAGAATAAACGTGGCAAAAAACATTCAAGCCATTCGCGGCATGAACGATTACCTGCCTGGCGAAACGGCCATCTGGCAGCGCATTGAAGGCACACTGAAAAACGTGCTCGGCAGCTACGGTTACAGTGAAATCCGCTTGCCGATTGTAGAGCAGACCCCGCTATTCAAACGTGCGATTGGTGAAGTCACCGACGTGGTTGAAAAAGAGATGTACACCTTTGAGGATCGCAATGGCGACAGCCTGACTCTGCGCCCTGAAGGGACGGCGGGCTGTGTACGCGCCGGCATCGAGCATGGTCTTCTGTACAATCAGGAACAGCGTCTGTGGTATATCGGGCCGATGTTCCGTCACGAGCGTCCGCAGAAAGGGCGTTATCGTCAGTTCCATCAGTTGGGCTGCGAAGTTTTCGGTCTGCAAGGCCCGGATATCGACGCTGAACTGATTATGCTCACCGCCCGCTGGTGGCGCGCGCTGGGTATCTCCGAGCACGTAACTCTTGAGCTGAACTCTATCGGTTCGCTGGAAGCACGCGCCAATTACCGCGATGCGCTGGTGGCATTCCTTGAGCAGCATAAAGAAAAGCTGGACGAAGACTGCAAACGCCGCATGTACACTAACCCGCTGCGCGTGCTGGATTCAAAAAATCCGGAAGTGCAGGCGCTTCTCAACGACGCTCCGGCATTAGGCGATTATCTGGACGAGGAATCTCGTGAGCATTTTGCCGGTCTGTGCAAACTGCTGGAGAGCGCGGGGATCGCTTACACCGTAAACCAGCGTCTGGTGCGTGGTCTGGATTACTATAACCGTACCGTTTTCGAGTGGGTGACTAACAGTCTCGGCTCCCAGGGCACCGTGTGTGCAGGCGGTCGTTATGACGGTCTGGTGGAACAACTGGGCGGTCGTGCAACACCGGCTGTCGGTTTTGCGATGGGCCTCGAACGTCTTGTATTGTTAGTACAGGCCGTTAATCCGGAATTTAAAGCCGATCCTGTTGTCGATATATACCTGGTGGCTTCAGGTGCTGATACACAATCTGCGGCTATGGCATTAGCTGAGCGTCTGCGTGATGAATTACCGGGCGTGAAATTGATGACCAACCACGGCGGCGGCAACTTTAAGAAACAGTTTGCCCGTGCTGATAAATGGGGTGCCCGCGTTGCTGTGGTGCTGGGTGAGTCTGAAGTGGCTAACGGCACAGCAGTAGTGAAGGATTTGCGCTCTGGTGAGCAAACGGCAGTTGCGCAGGATAGCGTAGCCGCGCATTTGCGCACGTTACTGGGTTAAGGAAGGAGAAGGACAGCGTGGAAATTTACGAGAACGAAAACGACCAGGTAGAAGCGGTTAAACGCTTTTTTGCTGAAAATGGCAAAGCACTGGCTGTTGGGGTGATTTTGGGCGTTGGCGCACTAATTGGCTGGCGCTACTGGAACAGCCATCAGGTTGATTCTGCACGCTCCGCTTCTCTTGCCTATCAAAATGCGGTTACCGCAGTGAGCGAAGGCAAACCGGATAGCATTCCGGCGGCGGAAAAATTTGCTGCTGAAAATAAAAATACTTATGGTGCGCTGGCTTCTTTGGAACTTGCGCAGCAATTTGTTGACAAAAATGAACTAGAGAAAGCTGCCGCCCAGTTACAACAGGGGCTGGCAGACACGAGCGATGAAAATCTCAAAGCCGTGATAAATCTGCGTCTTGCTCGCGTTCAGGTACAGCTCAAGCAGGCTGATGCCGCGCTGAAAACCCTTGATACCATCAAAGGTGAAGGGTGGGCTGCCATTGTTGCCGACCTGCGTGGTGAAGCATTGCTGAGCAAAGGTGATAAGCAAGGTGCGCGTAGTGCATGGGAAGCAGGCGTGAAAAGCGATGTTACTCCGGCACTGAGCGAAATGATGCAGATGAAAATTAATAATTTGTCCATCTGAGAGGGACCCGATGCAATTGCGTAAATTACTGCTGCCAGGACTGCTTTCCGTTACCCTTTTAAGCGGCTGTTCGCTGTTTAACAGCGAAGAAGATGTGGTAAAGATGTCCCCATTGCCAACCGTTGAAAACCAGTTTACGCCGACCACGGCGTGGAGCACTTCCGTTGGTAGCGGCATTGGCAACTTCTATTCCAATCTTCATCCGGCACTGGCGGACAACGTTGTCTATGCAGCGGACCGCGCTGGTTTAGTAAAAGCGCTGAATGCGGATGATGGCAAAGAAATCTGGTCTGTCAGCCTGGCCGAGAAAGATGGCTGGTTCTCTAAAGAGCCTGCATTACTTTCTGGCGGCGTGACCGTGTCTGGCGGGCATGTCTACATTGGCAGTGAAAAGGCGCAGGTTTACGCGCTGAATACCAGCGATGGTACTGTGGCATGGCAAACTAAAGTCGCGGGTGAAGCACTTTCGCGTCCGGTGGTCAGCGACGGTCTGGTGTTAATCCACACCAGTAATGGTCAGTTACAAGCGCTGAACGAAACCGACGGCGCTGTCAAATGGACAGTTAACCTCGATATGCCTTCGCTCTCTTTGCGTGGCGAGTCTGCGCCGGCAACGGCTTTTGGTGCGGCCGTCGTGGGTGGCGATAATGGTCGCGTCAGCGCAGTGCTGATGGAACAGGGCCAGATGATTTGGCAGCAGCGTATTTCCCAGGCGACCGGTTCAACCGAAATTGACCGTCTGAGCGATGTTGACACGACTCCCGTCGTTGTTAACGGCGTTGTTTTCGCGCTGGCCTATAATGGTAACCTGACGGCGCTTGATCTGCGCAGCGGTCAGATTATGTGGAAACGCGAACTGGGTTCGGTGAATGATTTCATCGTCGACGGCAACCGCATCTATCTGGTCGATCAAAATGACCGGGTGATGGCGTTGACCATTGATGGCGGCGTTACGCTGTGGACACAAAGCGATCTGTTGCATCGCCTGCTGACTTCTCCGGTGCTGTATAATGGCAACCTGGTGGTAGGTGACAGTGAAGGTTATCTGCACTGGATTAACGTCGAAGATGGTCGTTTCGTTGCCCAGCAAAAAGTTGATAGTTCCGGTTTCCAGACTGAACCGGTTGCCGCTGACGGCAAACTGCTGATCCAGGCAAAAGACGGAACCGTGTACTCTATTACACGTTAATCGTCTCTGTCGTTCACTTTGAAAACGGCTCCTGGACAGGGGCCGTTTTCCTGTTTTTAACAACGACACGAATATAGCGTGCGTTGTCTGATGATTTATAAAAATGAGGCTTTAAACATGGTACCTGTGGTCGCGCTTGTCGGGCGCCCTAACGTAGGAAAATCCACGTTATTTAACCGTCTAACTCGCACCCGAGATGCGCTGGTTGCGGATTTCCCGGGTCTGACTCGTGACCGTAAGTACGGTCGTGCAGAAATTGAAGGCCGTGAGTTTATCTGCATTGATACCGGCGGGATTGATGGCACAGAAGACGGTGTAGAAACCCGCATGGCGGAACAGTCGCTGCTGGCGATTGAAGAAGCGGACGTCGTACTGTTTATGGTGGATGCGCGCGCGGGCCTGATGCCGGCGGATGAAGCGATTGCTAAACATCTGCGCTCCCGTGAAAAACCGACCTTCCTGGTGGCAAACAAAACTGACGGTCTGGATCCCGATCAGGCAGTGGTTGATTTCTACTCGCTTGGTTTAGGGGAAATCTACCCGATCGCCGCGTCTCACGGTCGTGGCGTATTAAGTCTGCTTGAGCACGTGCTGCTGCCGTGGATGGAAGATCTCGCACCGCAAGAAGAAGTCGACGAAGACGCTGAATACTGGGCGCAATTTGAAGCAGAAGAAAACGGCGAAGAAGAAGAGGAAGATGACTTCGACCCGCAAAGTCTGCCGATCAAACTGGCGATTGTGGGTCGTCCGAACGTAGGTAAGTCTACACTCACTAACCGTATTCTTGGTGAAGAGCGCGTTGTTGTTTACGACATGCCTGGCACGACGCGTGACAGCATCTACATTCCAATGGAGCGCGATGGACGTGAGTATGTACTCATTGACACCGCTGGCGTACGTAAACGCGGCAAAATCACCGATGCTGTAGAGAAATTCTCGGTAATCAAAACGTTGCAGGCCATTGAAGATGCCAACGTGGTGATGTTGGTGATTGACGCCCGCGAAGGTATTTCCGATCAGGATCTCTCGCTGCTGGGCTTTATTCTCAATAGTGGGCGCTCACTTGTCATTGTGGTGAATAAGTGGGATGGCCTGAGCCAGGAAGTGAAAGAGCAGGTGAAAGAAACGCTGGACTTCCGTCTGGGCTTTATCGATTTTGCTCGTGTGCACTTTATCTCTGCCTTGCACGGCAGTGGTGTTGGTAACCTGTTTGAATCAGTGCGTGAAGCGTATGACAGCTCTACCCGTCGCGTGGGTACGTCTATGCTGACCCGCATCATGACCATGGCTGTTGAAGATCACCAGCCGCCGCTGGTACGCGGGCGTCGCGTGAAGCTGAAATATGCCCACGCCGGTGGTTATAACCCGCCGATTGTGGTGATTCACGGTAACCAGGTAAAAGACCTGCCGGATTCCTATAAGCGTTATCTGATGAACTATTTCCGCAAGTCTCTGGATGTGATGGGGACGCCGATTCGTATTCAGTTCAAAGAAGGGGAAAACCCGTATGCGAACAAGCGTAACACCCTGACGCCGACCCAGATGCGCAAGCGTAAGCGCCTGATGAAGCATATCAAGAAAAGTAAGTAATCACTTATTTGGTTTCCCTTTCCACACGGAAAGGGAAACCGAATAACGCGCGAGGAGTATTTATGGCACTCAACTGTCCAACCTGCAAAACCCCTCTCGAACGCAATGGCGAGACTGCCCACTGTGCAACTTGCGACAAAGACTTTACCGTCCAGGCACTTTGCCCTGAGTGTCATCAGCCGTTACAAGTGTTAAAAGCTTGTGGTGCTGTGGACTATTTCTGCCAACATGGGCACGGTTTAATATCTAAAAAACGCGTTGAATTTGTTATTGCTTAATATCATGTGAATATATTGTTTTATCATTTATATTTAATATGTGAATGGTAAAACAATCTGTTATTAGTGGAATAACTAATGTAATTGAGTGAAATCACTAATTTAAATAATTAAGAATATATTTATTCTTTATGACATGCCTTTCTGAATAATCAGGGATACAATATTAAAGCTTATTTTTGACTGTATCATTGTCACAGGGAAAGTGCATGCTGCGATGGAAACGCTGTATTATTCTAACATTTATCTCTGGTGCTGCTTTCGCGGCACCAGAGATAAATGTTAAGCAAAACGAATCGTTACCTGATTTAGGTAGCCAGGCAGCACAGCAGGATGAACAAACCAACAAGGGTAAATCGCTGAAAGAGCGCGGAGCCGATTACGTCATCAACTCCGCCACGCAAGGGTTTGAAAACTTGACCCCTGAGGCGCTGGAATCTCAGGCCAGAAGCTATCTGCAAAGTCAAATCACCTCAACCGCACAATCTTATATTGAAGACACACTCTCTCCCTACGGTAAGGTCCGTTCGAACCTCTCCATTGGCCAGGACGGCGATCTGGATGGCAGTTCCATCGATTATTTTGTTCCCTGGTACGATAATCAAACCACTGTTTATTTCAGTCAATTTTCTGCGCAGCGAAAAGAAGATCGTACAATCGGGAATATTGGTCTTGGGGTAAGACATAATTTTAATGAATGGTTATTGGGTGGAAATATATTTTATGATTATGATTTTACCCGAGGACATCGCCGTTTAGGTTTAGGCGGCGAAGCGTGGACTGATTATTTAAAATTCTCTGGCAACTATTATCATCCGCTTTCTGACTGGAAAGACTCTGAAGATTTCGACTTTTATGAAGAACGCCCTGCGCGCGGCTGGGATATTCGTGCCGAAGCCTGGTTACCTTCTTATCCGCAACTGGGGGGCAAAGTTGTCTTCGAGCAATATTACGGCGATGAAGTCGCCCTTTTTGGTACGGATAATTTGGAGAAAGATCCCTACGCGGTAACACTTGGACTGAATTATCAACCGGTGCCATTACTAACCGTTGGGGCGGACTATAAAGCGGGGACCGGAGATAACAGCGATGTCAGCATTAATGCCACTCTTAATTATCAGTTCGGCGTTCCGCTAAAAGATCAATTGGATAGCGATAAAGTGAAAGCGGCTCACTCGTTGATGGGCAGTCGTCATGATTTTGTTGAGCGTAATAACTTTATTGTTCTGGAATACAAAGAAAAAGATCCGCTTGATGTCACCCTGTGGTTAAAAGCGGATGCCACCAACGAGCACCCTGAGTGCGTCATTAAGGACACTCCCGAAGCGGCCGTCGGGCTGGAAAAATGTAAGTGGACCATTAACGCGCTTATCAACCACCACTACAAAATTGTCGCTGCGTCATGGCAGGCGAAAAACAATGCTGCCCGCACGTTGGTTATGCCGGTTATCAAAGAGAATACCCTGACAGAGGGTAACAATAACCACTGGAACCTGGTGCTGCCCGCCTGGCAGTACAGCTCTGACAAAGCCGAACAAGAAAAACTCAATACCTGGCGAGTACGTCTGGCACTGGAAGATGAAAAGGGCAACCGACAGAACTCTGGCGTGGTGGAAATCACCGTTCAGCAGGACCGTAAAATAGAGTTGATTGTTAATAACATCGCGAACGTGCCGGAAGAGAACAACCACAGCCACGAAGCCAGCGCTCAGGCAGATGGCGTTGATGGTGTGGTGATGGATCTCGATGTAACCGACAGCTTTGGCGATAACACCGACCGCAATGGCGATGCGCTGCCGGAAGATAACCTCACGCCGCAGCTTTACGACGCGCAGGACAAACGAGTGACGTTAACCAACAAGCCTTGCTCGACCGACAACCCCTGCGTTTTTATCGCTAAACAAGATAAAGAAAAGGGCACTGTCACCCTCTCCAGTACCTTACCCGGCACCTATCGCTGGAAAGCAAAAGCTGCGCCCTACGACGACAGTAACTATGTGGATGTCACTTTCCTCGGGGCAGAAATTGGTGGGCTAAATGCATTTATCTATCGTGTGGGGGCGGCTAAACCCAGCAACCTGATAGGTAAAGATAAAGAACCGCTGCCGCTCAACAACACTTATCGATTTGTTTTGTGGCGTGACATCAATAAAGACGGTGTCTTCCAGCAGGTCGAAAAACTGACTGACGAAGAGATGGCGCAGTACGACTACAAGTGGGAATTTACCGGCAAGAGCATCAATGGTGAAGTGGGTGCACAGGCGAACACTTCCAATGAGGACATTGTGATTCCGGCCACTAACCGCGAAGCAGCGCAAACCTATGGCGCACAAGCGGGAGATGGCTTGCAGGGATACGGTTTACGCGTGCTGTATACCAAAAAATAAGATTGGCGTAAGGCCAGTCGGCCAGTCGCTGAAGGTTCATTAAGGAGAGCATCAATGAAGCAGGATAAAAGACGCGGTCTGACCCGGATCGCATTGGCGCTGGCACTGGCAGGTTATTGTGTGGCACCTGTGGCGCTGGCGGAAGAAAGCGCCTGGGTCGACAGCGGCGAAACCAATATTTTCCAGGGAACCATTCCGTGGCTCTATTCGGAAGGGGGAAGCGCTACGACAGATGCCGACCATGTAACGTTGACTTCTGATCTAAAAGGCGCTCGCCCGACAGGCAGTGAAACGGACAAGCGTCTTTACTCGGGTGATAAATTAACCGTAAGTTGGGAAATTGGTGATACCGAAGGCGACGTGGATCATGGGGGATTGGGCGATAACGCAAAGACTATCGATACTATCCGCTGGATGAGCTACAAGGACGCTCAGGGGGGCGATCCGAAAGAGCTGGCAACGAAGGTGACCAGTTACACTCTTACCGATGACGACCGTGGTCGTTATATCGGTATTGAAATTACGCCGACCACGCAGACCGGTACGCCAAACGTCGGGACTGCGCTGCATCTTTATGACATTTCCACTGCCAGCGGCGGCGGAAGCGACAGCGATAACGTTGCGCCAGGGCCGGTGGTTAACCAGAACCTGAAAGTCGCCATCTTTGTTGATGGTACCAGTATCAACCTTATCAACGGCAGCACGCCAATCGAACTTGGCAAAACCTACGTGGCCAAACTGTACTCGGATGAGAACAAAAACGGCAAGTTTGATGCGGGTACCGATGCTGACGTTACCGCCAATTATGACTTCCGTTGGGTACTTTCTGGCAGCAGCCAGCAGCTCGGCACTTCGGGTGGTATCGTTAACTCAAGCTTCGATAATAACAATCTGGCCATCCCTGCGACCAACGACGAAGCCAGAACCAACCTTAACGGTCCTGCGCGCGATGGTAAAGAGGCTCTTACCATTCCGACAAACGGCGACGGGGTACAGGGTTACAAACTTCACATTATTTACAAACACAAATAACGCGTACTCAGCAGCATTCCCGCAAGGGAATGCTGTTTCCGCATATTTTGCTTAATCCCGGATTAAGCAAAATATGTTGATGCGACAAGCGTCCGTTTAACAACCGGTGGAGTTTCTGTCATGTCCCTGACCCTGAATAAAATCCTTGTGTTATGCGCATTGCTGATAAGCGCAATGCTGCCTGGGTGGTCATGGGCAGAATCTGCATGGCAAGACTCTTCAGATACGGTCGGCGAATTTAACGGTACCGTGCCCACCGCCGACAGTGCCAGCATACCCGTCTACCAGGGCAGTGTCTTTCTGGATCCTGCAAAGACGCATGAGGTAGCGTTTACCGCTAAACCGAGTGAATTCAGCGCGGATATTAGCGTCTCTAAATTGCTCGTCACCAATCCGCAAGACAGAGAAGGCGATATCATTTCCACCCCACGTTGGGAAAACCAAACGCCACCGACAGTATCTTTAGTTTGGGCGGATGCCGCGACGCCGGACACCTTACTGGACCCACAGCCAGTCGCAGATCGCTCGTTTTGCGCTCAGGGACTTGCCGGGCGTTCGCTGGTCGCCTGGGCGCAGCCTGATCCCCAACAGACCATGCCGCTGTTATATTTACTCACCTCGACGGGCTATCCCTATGAAAGTGTTCTGACGCTCGCCGATCAGAAAGTGACGCTGAAGATTGCGCCCGCGCAGGGTGACCTTATTTCCGTCAGCGCCGCGGGCTATGACGAATCCTCCGGTGCGGCGAAAACGACGGTTGGCGGCAGTATCACGTTAACGGTCACTACCAAAGATTGCGTCGGTAATGTTGTGGGGAATATTCCTTTTGTTATCAAACGCAAAGATGCTGAAAACCGCTTGGGTGTGGTGAACAATACTGCGCCGGTAAAACTGGGCACGACCGAATTAACCACCACCGCGACGGAATATCGTGGTTCTACCGATGCGAATGGTGTTGCCACGGTTACGGTCACCCAGGCCAACGGCCCTGGTGTAAAAACGCCGTTGGTCGCGAGCCTCGCGGGTATTGCTCAGGCCAGTGAAACGGCGGTGATCTTTACCGTCCTCACCAGCCCGGATGTCCCGCAGGCCACAATGTGGGGTCATATGCCCGATACGCTGAAGGCCCTTGATTACACCTTTAGCCGACCAAAACTGGCGGCGGAAGTCGATAATGAAGACGGTACGGTTAACGATCACAATGAAACCTGGTCAACCTTCACCTGGAGTGGCGCGGATAAACATTGCGACATTTTGCCCGGAATGCGTCAGTTCGGTGCGCTGGCGACGGTGGTGCCAACGTCAGTGCAGGATGTGGCTGGTTGGCCGATGCAGGGTAACTACTACTGGTCATCACTGGCGGGGATGAGCGGCCAGCACCATGCGGCGGATGTTTCGAACCGCAGCGAAGCGCAAAAACCGGACGATACGACGTTTATTGTGAGCTGTGTCGATAAAGAAGCGCCCGATGTTGAACCGAAGCTGGTACTGACGCCGGGCAGCTATGATTCGACGATAAAAGCGATGAAAGTAAAGGTGGGGGAAGAGGCTTCTTTACGCCTGACGATTACCGATAGCAAGAACAACGATCAGCCGCTGGCGTACTACTACTTTTCGCTGCATCTGGATGACGGCGTTAACCGTAAGAATCAAACTGACGCCGCGTGGGAGGCGTACCCGGTACAAATTGATGGCGGCAGTAACGTTCGCAAAGTTGACGCCCATACCTATGAAGGGATCACTGATGCTAACGGAGAGGCCTCTCTGACGCTGACCCAGCCAGGCGGCGTGGGGGTGAAAACTCACATCACCGCGAGAATGCGCAGTGATTTTACTGCCTCGGATGAGAAAGACGTTATTTTTACGGTGATCACCAGCCCCGATACCGACAAAGCGCGGATGTGGGGACATATGTTAGGCATTATTGAAGCGAACAATATCTTTAAACGCCCACGGCTGGCGGATGAAACCGCCAACGAACTGGGAGCAGTGCGGGAAAATAACGAAGACTGGGCGCTGTTTGATCAGAATAGCAGTATGCAGGCTGAGTGTGGTTTAGGTCATATTCCGAGCCAAAGCTCATTGCACAGTTTGTTTGCCGCACATCCAGCCAATGTCATCGGCACCGAATATGGCTGGCCAACGTTGCAAAAAGCGTATCTTAGTGCGGTGGAAGAGACGTCGCATGCGTCGGTGAACCTGGCCACGGGCAACATCGATACCTATTCCGGCTTTAAGCAAAACTACCTTTCTTGTTCGGGCAATGAGATGGTCGCCCAGATTGCTGCGACCACCGATCATGATGTTTCCACAAGCAGCAGAGCGCAGGCGAAAGTGGGTGAAACGATTACCATGACGGTACGCACCTTTAATGCCTTGAATAATGCGCCCGTGCCGTATACCGCGTTCACCATCACGAAAGATATGGGGAAAAATCGTCAGGGGCAGACCACGGGTTTCGATGATCCAACCCGCGGCGCAATCGAGATGAATGGCACGCTCTACGGAACATCGCAACCGTCTTTAGTCTATGCAGGTACTACGGATGCGCAGGGTTTTGCTACTGTGGAAATTAAGCAACCGCAAGGTGTGGGCTTAGCGACGCCGCTGAATATTGCGCCTGTAAACTCCTATATTCCCAATACTGTTAATTACAATGTGATTTTCACTACGCTCACCAGTCCGGATGCGGTTGGCGCGCAGATGTGGGGGCATATGGATGAGACGATTACCGTCGATGCATTAACCTTTGCCCGACCCCGACTGGCTGCGGAAGTGTCCAGCCCGGACGGCACATTAACGGAAAATAACGAAGTATGGTCGCGCGTTAGCCAGGCCAACACTTCCAGCACCAGTAAAGGTGGCTGTGGTGCCAATATGCTCCCACGCCGTTCCCAGCTTAACGCGCTCTATGATGCTAACAGTGGTAACGCCGTTCAAACGGTACACGGTTGGCCAACGCAGCGTCAGCCCTACTGGAGCAGTTCGCCCGCGGATCAGGTGCCGCATTACTACACCATAGCCCTCAACGATGGCGCGCGGACCGTTGGTGGTAGCACGGCGGTTTATGTCAGTTGCCTGACGACGGCTAACAATCCTGCCAGCAGCATTACGCTGGAAGTGGTGGACCCGGCGCAGTGGAACGCGGCAGCAAATGCGGCGAAGCTGAAAAAAGGCGAAACGCTACAGGTGAAGGTGACGGTAAAAGATGCTCAGGGCAATCCATTGGGTGATATGCCTTTTACGCTGAAGCGTGGCGATGGTTATACCCGATCAAACGAAAAACACATTGCCGGTAGCGGTGATGCGCTGGTTGCGCCGGTTGTGATCAATAGTGGCCTGGCGGATGAAACTTCGCTCAATGATACCGCCGCAGCATACAGCGCGATGACCGGCAGCGATGGCACTAAAATTCTCACTATTACCCGCCCGGATACCCATGGCACAAAAACGTCGCTGACCGCCGCGCTCTATTCAGACACAACGAAAAAAGCGACCCTCGATACCATTTTTACCGTTGTCACCAGCCCGGACAGCGATAAGGCGAAAATGTGGGGGCATATGCCTGAAACGGTGACGGCTGTGGATGGAACGGTCTTTAAACGCCCATTATTGTTGAAAGAGTTATCCAGTACGTCGGGTCGAACAGCGATTGCAGAAGATAATGAGGACTGGGCGCAATTTACCCAAACTCAGGCGACAAGCACATCCTCTAATGGTTGTGGTAGTGAATATGTTCCCTCCCAGGCCGGGCTGGAGTCATTGTATGAAGCCAACCGCGGCAATGCGATGAAAACGGTTCAGGGCTGGCCCGTCGCCTCAAGTTACCTTTCCAGCACGACAGGCAGCAGTAGCCTGGAACAGCGTGACTTCAAGGCCGTCAATCTCAGTTCAGGCACCAGTTCGATAATTCCATCGGCCACAAAAGAACTGCTTACCTGCCAGACGACGCCGATCGTCAAGGCTAGCCAAATCGTTCTTGAGGCTGCGGACCCCACAAAATTTGACAGTACGAATAATGTTGTCAAAGCGAAAAAAGGGGAAGAAGTCGTGGTTCGCGTGACCACTAAAGATTCGCAGGGTAACCCGGTGGGAAATACCGCGTTTACGCTTAAACGTAACCTTAGCGTCAATCGGGCAAATGCGTCTACAACGGTGACAGCAGGCGCGCTCATCGTGACGGATGCCTGGGGTAACACGCAGAGTAATTTTTCCTCAACAACAGCACTGATTTATGGCGTTACCGGCGCAGATGGTACGACAACACTTGCACTGAAACAGGACAATACCACGGGTTTAAAAACCGAACTGACCGCCATGCTGGATACAGATAATAACGTAAAATCAATGCTTCCGGTGGTCTTTACGGTGATAACCAGCCCCGATACCCCTAAAGCAAAATTCTGGGGGCATATGGCCGAAACGATGACCGGTGCAGGCGGGCTTATTTATAAAAGACCGTTATTGCAAGATGAGCTTTCCGTTACAACCAGTCGAAGCTCTTTTCAGGAAGATGGAGAGAGCTGGTCACTGTTCTCGCCGGACCAGTCGAACAACACATCTGTAAATGGTTGCGGTGCAGGATATGTCCCGATTGAAAGTGAGCTGGAGTCACTGTATGCCGATGAAGGTTACGTGCCAATACATGACGTTACGGGATGGCCTGTATCACGCGCCTATATCTCCAGTACGGTTGTTGCCTATTACACTCAAACATTTAATTTTAAAGCGGTTTCGTTAAAAACGGGTGATGGAACGGAGGTCATGTCAAGCAGTCTAGGACTGCTAAGTTGTCGGGCTACCCCAGTGGCGGTGACCAGCCACATTATTGTTGAAGCGAACGATGCGACACAATTTGTCAAAGTTGACGAAACCCTCAGCGCACTAAAACGGAAAAAAGGTGACGACGCGGTGATTCGCGTGGTGACAAAAGATGCGCAGGGAAATGTCGTACCAAATGTTCCGTTTATTCTCAAACGTGAAGGATCGACAAATCGCCAGAATGTACAGTTGTCGAACAGAACTATCACTGTAATCAACGCTGCGGGAACGTCGGCAAGAGTGGATACTCCATCAATCTCCCTTTATGCGGTGACAGGTGCAGACGGGACAGCCACGTTTACGGTAAAGCAGGATGATTCTATAGGCCTGGTAACCAATGTGTACGCTCAGGCCTATCAGTCGAGCCTGGAATCCAACAAATTACCCGTGATGTTTACCGTGATAACCAGCCCGGATACCCCCCTGGCAAGTTACTGGGGGCATATGGCGGAAACGTTCACTACGCGTTCTGGTACTGCCTTCAAACGCCCCTTACTCTCTGCTGAAAGATCGTCGGGCCAGTCGTTTATAGAAGACAATGAAGAGTGGGCCGTGTTGAGATCGGCAACAAAGGGGGATATCGATAAAAGCGGGTGCGATGTACATTATCAACCACTGTTAAGCGAACTACAGGCATTGTACGACGAACACCCAAGTCGTGCGATAAAGACCGATCTGGGTATTCCGGTAAATAGCTACTGGTGGGCTTACGACATGGTGGCATATGCGGGTAACTGGTACGATCAATATATTTATCTGTTAAATGGATCAAGTGGAAGAGCGTCTTCAACCACCTCGGCATTAATGCTGTGCCTGGTAAACCCTCATCCAGAGGCGGCTTCTATTGAAATGACCTCAACGGCGGAGGATGCAACGAAAACGGCCAGCAATGATGGCAGGCCCAGCGCAACAGCGAAGAAGGGAGAGGTTATCCCGATGACTGTTACGGTGCGAGATAGCGCAGGCAATCCACTGCCAGGTGCCAGCTTTAACCTTAAACGAGGAACTGCGCTGAACCGCGCTAAAGCTGCGTACGATGCCTCTGCAGATGATCTTACCATCATACCTGTGGAACCTACTGGGGTAACGTCAATCTTGTATGGGGATGGGACGCAGGCTCTTCTGAAGACAGGGAGCGATGGTAAAGCTACGTTTGAGGTCAGCCAGAATAGCAGTTATGGGCTGTCAACGCCGCTCAGCGCAGAACTCATGCGCGATACCTCGAAAAGCGTCACGCTGGATGTCATTTTCACGGTGATAACCAGCCCGGATTCGCCAAAAGCGAAATACTGGGGCCATATGCCGGAAACGTTTACCAGTTCGGCAGGCGTGACCTTCAAGCGCCCATTACTGGCAGCGGAAGCGACTACGGGGAGCTCGGTAAACGGTAATAATGAGACATGGTCATATATATATAGTACTCAAAAAGCGACGGCAGATTGTTCGCTGGAATATCAACCGCGCCTCAGCGAATTGCAGGGGTTATATGACGATCACCCAAACGGGGCGTTAACGAAAGATCTGGGGTTGCCGATAGCGTCAGGAAACTGGTGGATTTATGAATTGCTTAACTCCAATGGTAGCTCCTGGTATTATCAGGTCTTTAACCTAAGTACGGGACGAGTATCATCCGCACTCTCTCCGGTTGCTCTAATGCTCTGCCTGGCACAGCCTCACTCTAAGCCGTCAAGCGTTACCCTGACTTCAATAGCATTTGATGAGACGAGAACCGCAAGTAACGGCGGCACACCTTCGGCATCGGCGAAAAAGGGCGAGACAATCCCGTTAGTCGTGACAGTAAAAGACCAAAATGGCAACCTGGTGAGTGGTGAGGGCGTGACGCTTCAGCGGGCGCAGGCGAAAAGTCGTTCAGGAATTAGGCCCTCATCGTTGGCAGATGATCTTATTGTAGATGTTGTCACACCGACAGCAACCCGTATTTCCTTTGCTCAGGATACGGCAAAATGGCTTGGTTTTACCGGCAGTGATGGCACAGTGACGTTCAATGTTACGCAAAACGCCACCACCGGCCTGGCAACGCCGTTTACGGTCTCGCTTGCACAAGATCCGCAGATCACGTCAAACTTGGACCTGATATTTACCGTGGTCACCAGCCCTGACGCCCAGGATGCCGACTACTGGGGTCATATGCCAGAAACGGTGACAGCGGCAAATGGAACCGTCTTTGAACGACCGAAATTGTGGAAGGAGCTGCCATCGACCTCCGGGGTAAATAAAACCAATAACAATAATGAGGACTGGCCCTATTTTTCGTCAACCACTAAAGCAAATGCCAGCCTCAGCCCTTGTGAGGAAGCCCGGCAACCGTTGCTCAGCGATATGAAGTCACTGTATCAACGTTATCCCAATAACACCCTTACGACGGAAACTGGCTGGTCAGTTTATTATTACTGGTGGGCGCAGGATAAGACTACAGATGGTAAAAATCAGTCGCTCAATATGAAAGATGGCACAACGACATTGAATGGTAATGCCGCTTATCAGGCGTGTCTGGTGTCTGCGCGCGCGACGGTTTCCAGCGTCACACTGACCTCAACAGCGTTTGATGCTGACAGCCAGGCGGCGAAAGTGAAAAAAGGCGAAGCCATGCCCGTTACCGTGACGGTGAAAGACAGCGCCGGGAATACGGTACCGAATGTGGAATTTACTTTGAAACGTGGCGATGCATCGCCGCGTAACGCTGGGGCGACGTTGTATGGTGATGTGGTGGCGATGGACGATCTCATCGTTCAGCCGTTATCTGGTTCGGCTGTTACGCTGAGTGAAAGCGGTAATACCATTAGTGGCATGACAGGCGCGGATGGGACGGCAAGTTTTACGCTCCGCCAGGATAATACCCCTGGTTATAAAACGCCACTGACGGTTACTCTGGCTAATTACGCTTCCGCGACAGACACGCTGGACGCTATTTTTACGGTACCAACCAGCCCGAATGTTTCCTCGGCGCACTTTTGGGGACATATGGCAGACACTGTAGTGGTGAATGGTAAATCGCTACATCGACCGTTGTTAACGACAGAATTGCCGTCCGGGGCAAATCCCGTATCCTCACCGATTATTAACTACGAAAACTGGGCTTCTGCACATATCATTGATGCCAGTAAATGGGATATTGCAAGGCAGTGTGGCAGCATAGAAAATGCACCGACATACAATGAATTAGAGTTGTTGCACACTGTTTTTAATTCACTGGGATGGCCGTCTTCACCAAGTTTTCCTTATTTGTCCTCTCAACAGTGTGGGATGGACGAAGGCACTGGAGCACAGGATTGTAGTATCACGCTAATGAATAAACCGGGTCTGGTGACCTGCTTCCAGTAACCAGCATGGCGCATCTGGCGTGGCCTGGGAGCCAGTGCCGGATGCGATGCTGGCGCATCTTATGGATTAGCAGCTTTCTTACGCGGTTTACGCGTTTTTGTTACGGCGCTAACTTCACTAATCACCACACCATCACCAAGTCGAGTGGTCAACGTATCGCCCGCTTTCACCTGCTTCACCTGCTTTAACACTGCGCCATCTGCGGCGCTGGTGACGCTATAACCACGCGCCAGCGTCGAAAGCGGGCTAACTGCTTCCAGGTGCGTTACTGCATTACCAAACCGTTCTCGCGTTGCGCTCAGTTGCGCGCGCAACGTTTCTGCCAGGCGATATTCCAGTTGTTGAATTCGCGTCTGTGCGCGGTGAATACGCGGCTGCGGATTTTGCTGGTTTAGCCTCTGTGTTAATCGCTGCTGCTGTTGCCCGGCACGCTTAAGCTGATTTTCCAGCGCAAAGCTCATCCGCTTTTGCAGGCGCTCAAGCATGGTTTGCTGGCGTGCCAGCCGGAGCTGTGGATGCTGCTGCTGTAAGCGATGATGGATCTGCGTAAAACGACGCGTGCGGTTGGCGAGATAATAATCCATCGCCATCTCCAGCCGTTGACGGGCCGATTGCACCTGGCGCAGTAACTCTTGCTGATTTCGGCTCACTACTTCAGCGGCAGCCGAGGGCGTTGGCGCACGCAAATCAGCGACAAAATCGGCAATCGTCACATCGGTTTCATGCCCGACGGCACTCACTACCGGAATGCGGCTGGCAAAAATCGCCCGCGCTACACGTTCGTCGTTAAAACTCCATAAATCTTCCAGCGAACCGCCACCGCGCCCAACGATCAATACGTCACACTCGTTGCGCTGATTCGCCATTTCAATGGCGCGAACAATTTGCCCCGGCGCGTCATCGCCCTGAACGGCGGTGGGGAAGATGATCACCGGCAGAGAAGGATCGCGACGTTTCAACACATGCAAAATATCATGTAGCGCAGCACCGGTTTTTGAGGTGATCACACCAACGCAATGCGCAGGGGAGGGAAGTGGTTTTTTGTATTGCTGATCGAACAGACCTTCAGCCTGCAATTTCGTTTTAAGCTGTTCGTATTTTTGTTGCAGCAACCCTTCACCGGCAGGCTGCATACTTTCGACGATAATCTGGTAGTCACCGCGCGGCTCGTAGAGCGTAATATTGGCGCGAACTAAAACCTGTTGCCCATGCTGTGGGCGAAAGGTCACCCGTCGATTGCTGTTACGGAACATCGCACAGCGCACCTGCGCGGTATCGTCTTTAAGCGTAAAGTACCAGTGACCGGAAGCCGGTTGTGTGAAATTAGAAATTTCGCCGCTGATCCAAACCTGTCCCATCTCATGCTCAAGCAGCAGACGAACCGTTTGATTCAGGCGACTAACGGTAAAAATTGCAGGGGATTGAGAAGGTAACATGTGAGCGAGATCAAATTCTAAATCAGCAGGTTATTCAGTCGATAGTAACCCGCCCTCCGGGGATAGCAAGCATTTTTTGCAAAAAGGGGTAGATGCAATCGGTTACGCTCTGTATAATGCCGCGGCAATATTTATTAACCACTCTGGTCGAGATATTGCCCATGCTACGTATCGCTAAAGAAGCTCTGACGTTTGACGACGTTCTCCTCGTTCCTGCTCATTCTACCGTTCTGCCGAATACTGCTGACCTCAGCACCCAGCTGACGAAAACTATTCGTCTGAATATCCCTATGCTTTCCGCAGCAATGGATACCGTAACGGAAGCGCGCCTGGCTATTGCTCTGGCTCAGGAAGGCGGTATCGGCTTTATCCACAAAAATATGTCCATTGAACGCCAGGCGGAAGAAGTTCGCCGTGTGAAAAAACACGAATCTGGCGTGGTGACTGACCCGCAGACTGTTCTGCCAACCACGACGCTGCGCGAAGTGAAAGAACTGACCGAGCGTAACGGCTTTGCGGGCTACCCGGTCGTTACCGAAGAAAACGAACTGGTGGGTATTATCACCGGTCGTGACGTACGTTTTGTTACCGACCTGAGCCAGCCGGTTAGCGTTTACATGACGCCGAAAGAACGTCTGGTCACCGTGCGTGAAGGTGAAGCCCGTGAAGTTGTGCTGGCAAAAATGCACGAAAAACGCGTTGAAAAAGCGCTGGTGGTTGATGACGAATTCCACCTGATCGGCATGATCACCGTGAAAGATTTCCAGAAAGCAGAACGTAAACCGAACGCCTGTAAAGACGAGCAAGGCCGTCTGCGTGTTGGTGCAGCGGTTGGCGCGGGTGCGGGTAACGAAGAGCGTGTTGACGCGCTGGTTGCCGCAGGCGTTGACGTTCTGCTGATCGACTCCTCTCACGGTCACTCTGAAGGCGTTCTGCAGCGTATCCGTGAAACTCGTGCTAAATATCCGGATCTGCAAATCATCGGCGGCAACGTGGCAACAGCTGCGGGGGCACGCGCTCTGGCAGAAGCTGGTTGCAGCGCGGTTAAAGTCGGCATTGGCCCTGGCTCTATCTGTACGACTCGTATCGTGACTGGCGTAGGTGTTCCGCAGATCACCGCCGTTGCTGACGCCGTAGAAGCCCTGGAAGGCACCGGTATTCCGGTTATCGCTGACGGTGGTATCCGTTTCTCAGGCGATATCGCCAAAGCTATCGCCGCAGGTGCAAGCGCGGTAATGGTGGGTTCCATGCTGGCGGGTACTGAAGAATCTCCGGGTGAAATCGAACTCTACCAGGGCCGTTCTTACAAATCTTACCGTGGGATGGGCTCTCTGGGTGCGATGTCCAAAGGTTCTTCTGACCGTTACTTCCAGAGCGACAACGCTGCCGACAAACTGGTGCCGGAAGGTATCGAAGGTCGCGTGGCCTATAAAGGTCGCCTGAAAGAGATCATTCACCAGCAGATGGGCGGCCTGCGCTCCTGTATGGGCCTGACCGGCTGTGGTACTATCGACGAACTGCGTACTAAAGCGGAGTTTGTACGTATCAGCGGTGCGGGCATTCAGGAAAGCCACGTTCACGACGTGACCATTACTAAAGAGTCCCCGAACTACCGTCTGGGCTCCTGATTCTCTTCGCCCGACTTCATGTCGGGCGATTTATATTATCTGTTTCACTTGCCTCGGAATAAGCGTCAATGACGGAAAACATTCATAAGCATCGCATCCTCATTCTGGACTTCGGTTCTCAGTACACTCAACTGGTTGCGCGCCGCGTGCGTGAACTGGGTGTTTACTGCGAACTGTGGGCGTGGGATGTGACAGAAGCACAAATTCGTGACTTCAACCCAAGCGGCATTATTCTTTCCGGCGGCCCGGAAAGCACCACCGAAGAAAACAGCCCGCGTGCGCCGCAGTATGTCTTTGAAGCAGGCGTACCGGTATTCGGCGTTTGCTATGGCATGCAGACCATGGCAATGCAGTTGGGCGGTCACGTTGAAGCCTCTAACGAACGTGAATTTGGCTACGCGCAGGTTGAAGTCGTAAACGACAGCGCACTGGTTCGCGGTATCGAAGATGCGCTGACTGCAGACGGTAAACCGCTGCTCGATGTCTGGATGAGCCACGGCGATAAAGTTACCGCTATCCCGTCCGACTTCGTCACCGTAGCCAGCACCGAAAGCTGCCCGTTTGCCATTATGGCTAACGAAGAAAAACGCTTCTATGGTGTACAGTTCCATCCGGAAGTGACTCACACCCGCCAGGGTATGCGCATGCTGGAGCGTTTTGTGCGTGATATCTGCCAGTGTGAAGCCCTGTGGACGCCAGCGAAAATTATCGACGACGCCGTAGCTCGCATCCGCGAGCAGGTAGGCGACGATAAAGTGATCCTCGGCCTCTCTGGTGGCGTGGATTCCTCCGTAACCGCAATGCTGCTGCACCGCGCTATCGGTAAAAACCTGACTTGCGTATTCGTCGACAACGGCCTGCTGCGTCTCAACGAAGCAGAGCAGGTTCTGGATATGTTTGGCGATCACTTTGGTCTCAATATTGTTCACGTTCCGGCAGAAGATCGCTTCCTGTCAGCGCTGGCTGGCGAAAACGATCCGGAAGCAAAACGTAAAATCATCGGGCGCGTTTTCGTTGAAGTATTCGATGAAGAAGCGCTGAAACTGGAAGACGTGAAGTGGCTGGCGCAGGGTACTATCTACCCTGACGTTATCGAATCTGCGGCGTCTGCAACCGGTAAAGCACACGTCATCAAATCTCACCACAACGTGGGCGGCCTGCCGAAAGAGATGAAGATGGGCCTGGTTGAACCGCTGAAAGAGCTGTTCAAAGACGAAGTGCGTAAGATTGGTCTGGAGCTGGGCCTGCCGTACGACATGCTGTACCGTCATCCGTTCCCGGGACCAGGCCTTGGCGTTCGTGTTCTGGGTGAAGTGAAGAAAGAGTACTGTGACCTGCTGCGCCGCGCTGACGCCATCTTCATTGAAGAACTGCGTAAAGCGGACCTGTACGACAAAGTCAGCCAGGCGTTCACCGTCTTCCTGCCAGTACGTTCCGTTGGCGTAATGGGCGATGGTCGTAAGTATGACTGGGTTGTCTCTCTGCGTGCTGTCGAAACCATCGACTTTATGACCGCACACTGGGCGCATCTGCCGTACGATTTCCTCGGTCGCGTTTCCAACCGCATTATCAATGAAGTGAACGGTATTTCCCGCGTGGTGTATGACATCAGCGGCAAGCCGCCAGCTACCATTGAGTGGGAATGATTTTGATCCCTGCACTATGAATGAACAAAACCCTCTGTTACTACAGAGGGTTTTTTATCTTCAAGAATTATAGGCTTGAAGTTACTTACATCGATTAATTAAACCAGCTGTCCGATTTGTTCTCTTCTGCTTTGCCCACGCTTTTCATCAGATCTCGACCGCCCTCAGTCATATTCCTGTTTGCGTCAGCTTCAGATTGCACCACATCGGTTTGCGCAGCTTTGTGCTTCAGTTCCTGATCGATAAATTCGTTTTCTCGCTTAACGCGGGCTTCTTCTTTCGCCAGCGCCAGTTTTTGTTTCTGAATCTCTAAGCTGCGTAGCTCATCTTGATAACTTTGATCGCGTTTTTTGTCCGCAGAGGCTTCGGCGTCCAGTTTATCCTGACGAGCTTTCTTATTTGCCGCTGCCGTTGTCGCTCTTTTGTTAGCGGCGGCCTGGGCGTTTGCGCGACGTTGCTTCTCTTGCTGGATTTCCCTGTTGCGCTCCGCGACCCATTCGTCATGCTGCCTTTGCTCTTCATTTTTACCTTGCTGTTCCGCTTCTGCGACAGCAGAGAGTTGATCCTGCAATGATGAGGCGATAGCCGGATAGCTTAAGGAAGCTAAGATGGCGCAAAGAAAAACTTTCTTCATGACTCCTCCTGATTATTAGCTCTTTTCAGGACATTTGGTATTTGGCTGAATACGCGTTTCGTTATACGTCGTGGTAATAACAACGGCTAAACCTGTCGTAAACTGGCACTCTTTACCCACCTGGGTGGAGGTATACACTTTGGTGCCTTCCTTATACGTTAGAGAAACACCTTCCACTAAGGTTTTATCATTCACCATAGAACCCGCTGCCGCGCCAACAGCTCCGCCGCCAACTGCACCTGCCGTCGTTCCGGAATTGCTGCCAGACCCGACGTTGTGGCCAATAACACCGCCAGCGACTGCACCAATAAGCGCGCCGAAGGCTTGTGCGTTTCGTTTATTTTGGGAGTTGTCTACGGCAACTTTTGCGGGAAGAATGGAAATAATATTAACGGTTTTAGTTTCTTGTTTGGTATTCAGTTGATCGGTTTGATAAACATCGGCGGCATGATCATCAGCATTTGACTGGCATCCTGCCAGAGTGAATGACGCTAACATTACCACAGGCAGAAGACATTTTTTAAATTTCATCACTATTCCTTGTTATACACATTACGAAAAATAAGACATTTAAGATCATCAAAAGAGGAAAGTAAATGTATTGCGTATTAAGGAATAGATTAAATTTATTAAAATTCATGTGGAAAATAATTTATAAAAATACATCATTAAAACATATGTATTAATTTTATATTTATTTCGCAGCCAAACAGGATAAACATCAGTCAGGACAAAGACGTAAAATTTAAGATGAAAGAATATCTGCCGCTTTGATAATCCCAAAGAGCAAAAGCATCCGACAGCGAGGTGCCGTTATGTTCTGTGAAAGTGGAGAAGGTAACCGCTAACGTTGTACCGGTGATTCGACGGAGAGTGTGGATTGCTGAGCTTCTTTTTTGCTCTGATGGTGCTGCCATGCACCGACGGACGAGTAGATAAAACGGCCAAAGAAGAAGATAAAGCTGATGAGCAGTACGATACGGGTCATGCGACTGTTAAATCGGTGTCGTTTTCGCATACTGGTTGCCTGACTCACAAAAGGTTCCTTGAAGTATGTCCCACGCTGTGGACGGTACTTACATTAAGGCACAACAGGACAAAATGGTCAATTCTTCGTTATGTAAAAAAGCGTCAGTGGATACATATTTTAATGTTATGGAAGTTAATTTAATTATTTACAATGATGATGTAATAATGATGAATTAACATGATAAACGTAATAATTCATTAATCAGGGTTATTTTGTTTGATATATATCAATTGGAACTTTCATATGACACTTAGAATCAATGCTCTCTATAGTGATGAATAATCATCATTCGAAGTCAGGTGGGATGCCTGTCTGAATACACCTCCTTCAGGATGTGGGGGATTCTGCTGAGCATCTATGAAACTGAATGCAACTTATATAAAAATACGTGATAAATGGTGGGGGCTTCCGCTGTTCCTGCCTTCTTTAATCTTGCCCATTTTCGCCCACATTAATACTTTCGCGCATATTTCTTCCGGTGAGGTTTTTCTCTTTTATCTGCCTCTGGCTCTGATGATCAGCATGATGATGTTTTTCAGCTGGGCGGCATTGCCAGGGATCGCCTTAGGGATTTTTGTCCGCAAATATGCAGAGCTGGGTTTTTACGAAACGCTCTCATTAACGGCTAATTTTATTATCATTATCATTCTCTGTTGGGGCGGTTACAGGGTCTTTACTCCCCGGCGTAACAACGTTTCACATGGTGATACCCGTTTAATTTCCCAGCGTATATTCTGGCAGATTGTGTTTCCTGCAACGCTGTTTCTGATACTTTTCCAGTTTGCTGCGTTTGTAGGATTACTGGCGAGCAGAGAAAATCTGGTCGGCGTCATGCCTTTTAACCTCGGGACCTTAATCAATTATCAGGCCTTACTGGTGGGCAATCTGATTGGTGTCCCGCTGTGCTACTTCATCATTCGTGCAGTGCGAAATCCGTTTTATTTACGTAGTTATTATTCGCAATTAAAACAGCAGGTTGATGTAAAAGTCACCAAAAAAGAGTTCGCACTCTGGCTACTGGCATTAGGTGCTTTACTGCTGCTGTTATGCATGCCGTTAAATGAAAAAAGCACAATTTTTAGCACCAACTATACCTTGTCATTATTGCTGCCCCTGATGATGTGGGGAGCGATGCGCTATGGTTATAAGCTAATTTCGCTGCTCTGGGCGGTCGTGTTGATGATCAGCATCCACAGCTATCAAAATTACATTCCCATTTATCCTGGCTATACCACGCAGCTGACCATAACCTCCTCCAGTTATCTGGTATTCTCTTTTATTGTCAATTATATGGCTGTACTGGCAACCCGTCAGAGAGCGGTAGCCAGACGCATTCAGCGGCTTGCGTATGTGGACCCGGTGGTTCATCTGCCAAATGTTCGCGCCCTGAATCGCGCGTTGCGTGATGCCCCCTGGTCTGCGCTTTGTTATTTACGCATCCCTGGCATGGAAATGCTGGTTAAGAACTATGGCATCATGCTGCGGATTCAATACAAGCAAAAACTTTCTCACTGGCTGTCACCCTTGCTGGAACCGGGTGAGGATGTTTATCAGCTTTCGGGTAACGATCTCGCGCTGCGACTGAATACAGAATCGCACCAGGAGCGCATTACCGCACTGGATAGCCATCTCAAGCAATTTCGTTTCTTTTGGGATGGAATGCCGATGCAACCGCAGATTGGCGTCAGTTACTGCTATGTGCGCTCGCCAGTGAATCATATCTACCTGCTGCTGGGAGAGCTAAATACGGTCGCCGAGCTTTCCATCGTGACCAACGCCCCTGAAAATATGCAGCGTCGCGGGGCAATGTATTTGCAACGCGAATTGAAAGATAAAGTCGCGATGATGAATCGGCTACAGCAGGCGCTGGAACACAACCATTTTTTCCTGATGGCCCAGCCGATTACCGGTATGCGTGGCGATGTCTACCATGAAATTCTTCTGCGTATGAAAGGTGAGAATGATGAACTGATCAGCCCCGACAGCTTCTTGCCGGTCGCGCACGAATTTGGTTTATCGTCGAGTATCGACATGTGGGTCATTGAACATACGCTGCAATTTATGGCTGAAAACAGAGCGAAGATGCCCGCTCACCGTTTTGCCATTAATCTGTCGCCAACCTCGGTATGTCAGGCTCGTTTTCCCGTTGAAGTCAGTCAGCTGCTGGCTAAATATCAGATTGAAGCGTGGCAACTTATTTTTGAAGTCACCGAAAGTAATGCTCTGACCAATGTTAAGCAGGCGCAAATCACCTTGCAGCATCTTCAGGAATTAGGCTGCCAGATTGCGATTGATGATTTCGGCACCGGCTACGCCAGCTATGCGCGGCTTAAAAATGTGAATGCCGATCTGCTTAAAATTGACGGCAGTTTTATCCGCAATATTGTGTCAAATAGTCTGGATTATCAGATAGTGGCGTCGATTTGCCACCTGGCGCGAATGAAGAAAATGCGGGTAGTGGCAGAGTACGTTGAAAACGAAGAGATCCGCGAGGCGGTGCTCTCTTTGGGGATCGATTATATGCAGGGTTATCTTATTGGTAAGCCGCAACCGTTAATTGATACGCTGAATGAAATCGAACCCATTCGCGAAAGTGCCTGAATAATGCGGGCCGACATTTCTTGTCGGCCCGCAAAGCATTAAGCGGCGATTTCTGGTGTACTTTCTTCTTCAATTTTCAACCGCCAGCCAGCCACGCCTTCCCAGTATTCTTGCTCCTTTTCCAGATCAAGCAGTACCAGCGCATTCTGACTAAACCAGTCATGCGGAAAACGCAGTGTCCAGTGACTGTCATCGGTAATCAGCGTCAATGTTGGCGGTGTGGTGGTTGCCTGACGTTGATTATTGAGTAATACGCCAAGGCGCAATAGCTGAATCAGTGGCAGGAACTGTTTCTTCTTAAACAAGGTAAAGCGCGGCAGATCGTCGAGCTTAATCGCTTTACGGTGATAGCGCACCAGCGTCGCCATCATCAACTGCTGTTCCTGATTAAAACCCGGCAAGTCGCTGTTTTGCAGAATATAAGCGGAGTGGCGATGCAAACCGCTGTGGTTGATATTCAACCCGACCTCATGCAGCATGGCGGCCCATCGCAGTAGCGCCTCCAGTTGCGGATGCGCCAGCTTCGGTTGCTGTTCCCGCCACTGTTCGTACATTTGCATAGTGGTATCCAGCACCCGTCGGGCCTGTTCACTGTCGATGTGATACTGGTTGGCGAGGCTGCTGGCGGTGCGACTACGCACATCCTGATGACGGAAACGTCCTTCCATTTCATACAGTACGCCTTCGCGTAACGCCCCGTCAGAAAGGCGCAGTTCACGGATGGCTAAAGCATCAAACACACCGCATAAAATCGCCAGTCCAGGAACGAAGACTGTTTTCCGCTCTTCGGAAAGACCCGGTAAACTCAGCGATGCGAAATTACGGTGACGTAAAACTTCTTTTACCAGTTTTTCCAGACGTTCCGGGGTAATTATCCCGTCTTTCTCGCCCATTTCCATTAACACTTCATGGGCGGCTTTTATGGTACCGGAAGCGCCCATTGCCACGTTCCAGCCCTGAATACGGAATTGCCAGGTTAAAGTTTCCAGTTTTTGTGCTGCCGCCATACGAGCGCGCTGAAAATTCTCTTTATTGATGACCCCGCCAGGGAAGTAAAGCTGGGCAAAGCTGACACAACCCATCCGGCGGCTTTCAACGAGAATCGGTTCGAAATTTTCACCAATTACCAGTTCCGTAGATCCGCCGCCAATATCAATAACCAGTTTGCGACCTTTCTCCGGTTGGGTATGTTCCACGCCCATAAAAATCAGACGGGCTTCTTCATTACCGGAAATAATTTCAATCGGGTAGGGAATGACCTTTTCCGCGCGTTTCAGAAAGTCAGTGGCGTTCAGCGCCTGACGCAGTGTATGGGTGCCAACTATACAGACGCTGGCAGGAGAAAACCCTTGCAGCCGTTCGGCAAACAGCGACAGACAGTTTAAACCGCGCGTCATTGCCTCTTCACTCAACATATTATCTGGCCCCAGGCCGTCCGCCAGATGCACCCGCTGTTTCAGGCGGCCAATAATCTGCATGGCACCATCTACCACACGGGCAATGACCATGTGAAAACTGTTTGAACCAAGATCGACCGCAGCAAACTCCTGCGGACGAGGGGATTTATCGTGTATTGGCATAGGGTTATTCAGGTTGTTCGAGTGATTTGATGTAGTCGTAAATCGCCAACTGCGCCCGTACTTTGCGGCGATTGCCGCGGGGAACGTAGCGATTACTGAGTTCTTTATCGATATAACGTGCTTTGACCGTATCGCTGAACAATATGTCGATGATGTCCAGCACCCGCTGCTTCAGGCGCGGATCGAGCAGCGGTGTCGCCACTTCAATACGATAATCAATATTGCGCGTCATCCAGTCGGCGGAAGAAAGGTAGACCTTTTTATCGCCGCCATTTTCAAAAATATAAACCCGGTCATGTTCAAGGTAACGGTCAACAATACTGATGGCACGAATGTTGTCGCTAATGCCTTCCAGATTGGGGATCAGCGAACACATGCCGCGAACCAGCAGATTAACCGGTACGCCGGAGCTGGAGGCCGCATACAGACGATCAACCAGGCCTTTATCGACAAGGTTATTTAGCTTCAGGGTGATACCGCTGGGCAGCCCTTGCTGCGCGTTGGCGATTTCGCGGTCCACCATTTCATACAACAGGCGGCGGGAGTTTTGCGGCGACACCATTAAATAATCAAATGTCACCGGGCGGTATGGGTTTTCAATAAAGTTGAACACCCGCCGTACTTCGTTGGTGATGCGCGCATCGGCGGTCAGCAACGAATAGTCAGTATAAAGACGCGCGGTTTTTTCGTTAAAGTTCCCGGTCCCGATGTGTGCGTAACGCACCACTTCACCGTTTTCTTTACGTGAAATCAGGAACAGTTTGGCGTGAATTTTCAGCCCCGGCGCAGAGAAGATAACGTGCACGCCTGCTTCGGTCAGGCGCTTCGCCCAGTGAATGTTGGCTTCTTCGTCGAAACGCGCCTGTAACTCAACCACCACGGTGACTTTCTTACCGTTGTGTGCGGCGTGGATCATCGAGTCGATGATGCGTGAATCTTTCGCCACGCGGTAAATGTTAATTTTAATCGCCAGTACGCTCGGGTCGAACGAAGCCTGACGCAGCAGTTCCAGCACATGCTCAAAGGTATGATAAGGATAATAGAGCAACACATCGCGTTCGCGAATGGCATCAAAACCATTGCGGAACTGGGCTTTATCAAACCAAATGTGGCGTAAACGCGGCAGTGGTTTGTTCACCAGATTGGCTTTGCCGACATTGGGGAAATTAATAAAGTCTTTAAAATTATGATAACGACCGCCGGGGACGATGGAGTCGTAGCGGGAAATAGTCAGTTTTTCGCGTAACACTTCAACCAGCGCATTGGGCATATCGCGCTGATAAACAAAACGCACCGGCTCAGCAGTTAAACGCTGCTTGAGACTGGAAGACATCAACTCCATCAGGCTGGCTTCCATCTCATGCACTAAATCGTATTCGGCATCGCGGGTCATCTTCATTGAATAGGCATTCAGCGCGTCATAATCAAAGAAGCCTTTGAAAATATCATCAAGGCAGTAACGCAGAATGTTATCCAGAAGAATCATCGGCTTGCGTCGACGCGGCGCTTCTGGCGGTAAATTCACAAAGCGCGGCACTTTATCTGATGGGATCTCCAGCAGCGCGTAACGGATGGTATCGCCACGGATAATTTCCACCGCCAGATAGGTGTAATCATCTTTCAGGAACTGCACTAAATCAGTGTCAGGATTGATTAAAATCGGCGTAATGTGCTGACGCAGATACTGCTTAAAATAATGACGCAGCCAGTTTTGTTGATTGACGGAGAGCTGGCGTTCATTAATCAGGAAGATCTGGTTGCGCGCCATCTCCAGCAACAACTCGTTGTAGAGGCCGTCGAATTCCTGATCGGCTTTCAGCACCCGGGACTGAATTTTGCCCAGTAAATGGCGGGAATGAGAGTTGGAACCTTGTTCTTCGCTAATAATGATGCGTCGCTTCAGTTCAGCGAAGCGGACTTTATAGAACTCATCAAGGTTATTGGAATAGATCCCCAGGAAACGCATCCTTTCAATCAGCGGGTTAGATTTGTCCGCCGCTTCCTGAAGCACGCGTTCATTGAACGATAACCAACTGAGCTCTTTTTCGATGTATAGCTTTTCCTGACCCATTACCACTTTTACTCCGTTTTATTCACGGGACACTGCCTGGATATTATGGCGAGCAATATTGGCAGATGTCCAACTATGCCAGAAAAGGGGGAAAAAAACTGCTGGAGCTTGCGATTTACAGGTGAATTGAAAAACGCCAGCGGCAGAGCTGGCGCTTTAACTACGGGGCATTACTCGTCGGCAGCGTAGCCCTGCGGCGGCAGACGTTGACCATCCAGCCACGCGGCGTTTTCGTGCATTTTCAGACGACCATCGGCAAACCAGCTAATCACCAGTGGATAAATAGCGTGTTCCTGGGTTTGCACGCGGGCGGTGATGTCATCCTCCGTATCACCAGCAAATACCGGGACTTTCGCCTGTAAAATAACCGGGCCACCGTCCAGTTCATCGGTGACGAAATGCACCGATGTACCGTGCTCTTCATCGCCATTTTCCAGCGCCTGACGATGGGTGTGTAATCCGGGATATTTCGGCAGCAGAGAAGGGTGAATGTTCAGCAAACGCCCGGCATAGTGGGAGACAAACGCCGGGCTGAGAATGCGCATAAAACCAGCCAGCACAACCACATCGGGTGCGTACATGTCGATTTCATGAATCAACTCCCGGTCATAGGCTTCACGACTGTCAAACGCGCTGGCGATGAGCGTATGCGTTGCAATACCCGCCTGGCGGGCGCGTTCAAGGCCGAACGCGTCGGCCTTATTGCTGAAAACTGCCCGTGCGGTGCCTTTAATTTTGTTGGTTTTGCAGGCGTCAATAATTGCCTGCAAATTACTTCCGTTGCCGGAAATAAGCACCACAATATTCATTATTCGATAACCACGCGTTGTTCGGAATCAGAGGCTTTGATGATACCGATTTTCCACGCGTTTTCACCGTTGGCATTGAGCAGGGCGAGGGCTTTGTCCACTTCCGGAGCAGGCAGGGCAATAATCATCCCGACGCCGCAGTTGAAGGTGCGATACATTTCATGGCGCTCAACGTTACCTGCCGTTTGCAGCCAGTTGAACACTTCCGGCCACTGCCAGGATGATTCATCAATCACTGCCTGAGTATTATCTGGCAATACGCGCGGAATGTTTTCCCAGAAGCCGCCGCCGGTCAGGTGCGCAATAGCATGCACATCGACCTTTTCAATCAACTCCAGCACGGACTTCACGTAAATGCGGGTCGGTGCCAGCAGATGATCGGCTAATGGCTTACCATCAAGTTCGGTGGTTTGCGGATCACAACCGCTGACTTCAAGAATTTTGCGCACCAGCGAATAGCCGTTCGAGTGCGGACCGCTGGAGCCGAGTGCAATCAGCACATCGCCATCGCTGACTTTAGAGCCGTCGATGATTTCTGATTTTTCTACCACGCCAACGCAGAAACCAGCGACATCGTAATCTTCACCGTGATACATCCCCGGCATTTCTGCCGTTTCGCCACCCACCAGTGAACAGCCCGATTGCAGACAACCTTCCGCAATGCCACTGATCACCGCTGAAGCGGTATCCACATCCAGTTTTCCGGTTGCGTAATAGTCGAGGAAAAACAGCGGTTCCGCACCTTGCACCACCAGGTCATTAACGCACATGGCGACCAGATCAATACCAATGGTGTCGTGACGTTTTAAGTCCATCGCCAGACGCAGCTTGGTACCTACGCCGTCAGTGCCGGAAACCAGCACGGGTTCACGATATTTTTGCGGCAATGCACACAGCGCACCGAAGCCGCCCAGACCGCCCATCACTTCCGGACGACGCGTTTTCTTCACTACGCCTTTGATTCTTCCAACCAGAGCATTACCCGCGTCAATATCAACACCGGCATCTTTGTAGCTAAGAGAGGTTTTATCGGTCACTGCTTGGGTCCCCACGCGTTACTTGCGGTAGAAAAATAAAATTCGGCGCAATTCTAACAGGGAAAGCAAACGTTTGCGAGACTGCTTTACACAACCTTTTTGTACGTCTTTTCCCCAGGCGCGCGGCAAAACAATACTTGTACCAGGGCAAAGGATCGTTTTCGGATGGAATAATCTTCTTCCATAACCATTTGAATATAAAATAACTTTATCTCAAACCGTTATCATTTTGACTAAAGTCAACGAAAATAATATTGCCGCCTTGAAGAAAGGAGGTATAATCCGTCGATTTTTTTTGTGGCTGCCCCTCAAAGGAGAAAGAGTATGAAGATCGTGGAAGTCAAACACCCACTCGTCAAACACAAGCTGGGACTGATGCGTGAGCAAGATATCAGCACCAAGCGCTTTCGCGAACTCGCTTCCGAAGTGGGTAGCCTGCTGACTTACGAAGCGACCGCCGACCTCGAAACGGAAAAAGTAACTATCGAAGGCTGGAACGGCCCGGTAGAAATCGACCAGATCAAAGGTAAGAAAATTACCGTTGTGCCAATTCTGCGTGCGGGTCTGGGGATGATGGACGGTGTGCTGGAAAACGTTCCGAGCGCGCGCATCAGCGTCGTCGGTATGTACCGTAATGAAGAAACGCTGGAGCCGGTACCGTACTTCCAGAAACTGGTTTCTAACATCGATGAGCGTATGGCGCTGATCGTTGACCCAATGCTGGCAACCGGTGGTTCCGTTATCGCGACCATCGACCTGCTGAAAAAAGCGGGCTGCAGCAGCATCAAAGTTCTGGTGCTGGTCGCTGCGCCAGAAGGTATCGCAGCGCTGGAAAAAGCGCACCCGGACGTCGAACTGTATACTGCATCGATTGACCAGGGACTGAACGAGCACGGATACATTATTCCGGGCCTCGGCGATGCCGGTGACAAAATCTTTGGTACGAAATAAAGAATAAAAATAATTAAAGCCGACTTTAAGAGTCGGCTTTTTTTTGAGTAAAGCGCCTATAACACATAATACAGAGGATAATACTATGACGCGCCGTGCTATCGGGGTGAGTGAAAGACCGCCACTTTTACAGACAATCCCGCTTAGTTTGCAACATTTGTTCGCCATGTTTGGTGCAACCGTCCTGGTGCCCGTCTTATTTCATATTAACCCGGCGACTGTACTGTTATTTAACGGTATAGGAACACTGCTGTATCTCTTCATCTGTAAAGGGAAAATTCCGGCTTATCTTGGTTCCAGCTTTGCCTTTATTTCACCGGTATTGTTACTGTTGCCGTTAGGGTATGAAGTCGCGCTGGGCGGCTTTATTATGTGCGGCGTGCTGTTCTGCCTGGTTTCTTTTATCGTGAAGAAAGCGGGGACCGGCTGGCTGGACGTGCTGTTTCCACCTGCGGCAATGGGCGCAATCGTTGCCGTCATCGGTCTGGAGCTGGCGGGCGTAGCTGCCGGTATGGCAGGTTTACTCCCGGCTGAAGGGCAAACGCCAGACTCCAAAACCATCATCATCTCCATTACCACCCTGGCAGTCACGGTTTTAGGTTCCGTGCTGTTTCGTGGTTTCCTGGCAATTATCCCGATTTTAATTGGCGTGCTGGTGGGTTACGCGCTCTCTTTCGCAATGGGAATTGTCGATACCACGCCGATTATTAATGCTCACTGGTTTGCGCTGCCAACCCTCTATACGCCGCGCTTCGAGTGGTTTGCCATTCTGACTATTCTGCCAGCGGCGTTAGTGGTTATTGCCGAACACGTAGGGCACCTGGTGGTAACGGCTAATATCGTCAAAAAAGATCTGCTGCGCGATCCAGGTCTGCACCGTTCGATGTTTGCTAACGGCTTGTCGACCGTGATCTCCGGCTTCTTTGGCTCCACGCCAAACACCACCTACGGGGAAAACATTGGCGTGATGGCGATCACCCGTGTTTACAGTACCTGGGTTATCGGCGGGGCGGCGATTTTCGCTATCCTGCTTTCCTGCGTCGGTAAACTGGCTGCTGCTATCCAGATGATCCCATTGCCGGTGATGGGCGGCGTTTCGCTGCTGCTTTATGGTGTCATCGGTGCTTCCGGTATTCGTGTTTTGATCGAATCGAAAGTGGATTACAACAAAGCACAGAACCTGATCCTGACTTCCGTGATTTTGATCATCGGTGTCAGTGGCGCGAAGGTAAACATCGGCGCGGCGGAGCTGAAAGGTATGGCGCTGGCGACCATCGTCGGTATCGGCTTAAGTTTGATCTTCAAAATGATTAGTGTGCTGCGCCCTGAAGAAGTGGTGCTGGACGCAGAAGACGCGGATATAACAGACAAATAATGTACCGACCGGGCAGTGTTGCTGCCCGGTTCAAACATCATGGGATTCTGTGGTAAACTTCTCGCGATTTTGTGAAATCCTGGTTGAGGTATCTCTGAACACACCGGCACAGCTCTCTTTGCCACTTTATCTTCCTGACGACGAAACCTTTGCAAGTTTCTGGCCGGGGGATAACTCCTCTTTACTGGCCGCGCTGCAAAACGTGCTGCGTCAGGAACATAGCGGTTACATCTATCTCTGGGCACGCGAAGGCGCGGGGCGCAGCCATCTGCTGCACGCGGCTTGCGCGGAATTGTCGCAGCGTGGCGATGCGGTGGGCTATGTCCCGCTGGATAAACGCACCTGGTTTGTTCCGGAAGTGCTCGACGGTATGGAGCATTTGTCGCTGGTCTGTATCGACAACATTGAGTGTATTGCAGGCGATGAGTTGTGGGAGATGGCGATTTTCGATCTCTACAATCGAATTCTGGAATCGGGCAAAACACGGTTGTTAATCACCGGCGATCGTCCACCGCGGCAGTTGAATCTGGGATTACCGGATCTCGCGTCGCGTCTCGACTGGGGGCAGATCTACAAATTGCAGCCACTTTCTGATGAAGATAAGTTGCAGGCGCTACAGTTACGCGCGCGTTTGCGTGGTTTTGAACTGCCGGAAGATGTGGGGCGTTTCTTGTTGAAGCGGCTCGACAGAGAGATGCGCACGTTATTTATGACGTTGGATCAGTTGGATCGTGCGTCGATTACCGCGCAACGTAAGCTGACCATTCCGTTTGTGAAAGAAATTCTGAAACTGTAGACAAGACGTTTATTGTCGGATGCGCACCCATAGTATTCGTCGGCCGGATAAGACGCGGCAAGCGTCGCATCCGGCAATGTGCTTCAACTAGCGATGGAGCACTTCTTAACCCACGATTTCCAGCACCTGCTCCGGTGGACGACCAATTCGCGCTTTGCCATTCGCGACCACAATCGGGCGCTCCATTAGCTTCGGATTATCCACCATTGCCTGAATCAGCGCCTCTTCGCTAAGCGAACTGTCAGCCAGGTTCAGTTCTTTATAAAGATCCTCTTTCTGGCGCATCAATTCACGAGCGCTATTCATCCCCAGCATTTTCAGCAAATCACGCAGCGTTGCCGCATCGGCGGGTGTCTCAAGGTAGAGCACCACTTCTGGCTCCACGCCGTTTTCTTTCAGCAGGTTTAGCGTTTCCCGGCTCTTTGAACAGCGTGGGTTATGGTAGATTTTTACCTGTTTGGTCATTGTTCTTCCTTTAATGCGAATTACATCTTGGTATAAGGCTTAAAGCGTTCCTGCAGCTGGCGCAACTGGTCGATGCGCGCATCGTAACGCGCTTGTTGCAGGCTGCCTAATTTCACCTGAGAACTGGCGCTACTCAACAAGGAAATGGCCTGATCGAGTCGCCCGGCGAGCGCATAACCTTCTGCTCGCGCAGCCAGTTCCTGATCGCGGTTATTTAGCGCGGCTTCCGCCTGTGCCAGTAAATCCCAGCCGTTGCTGTCATCTTTATTGTTAAAAGTGTAGCGATTCAGAATATTGGCCGCTTCTTGTGGTTGACCGCCTTGCAGATAAGCGTTCGCCAGGTTGAGCTGCAACACTGGATTGGTGCGCAAATCGCGGGCATTTTTCAGGCGATTGATAGCGTCATTGGCTTTGTTTTGCCCAAGATCGATATCGGTAGCCAGATCGAGATACCATGCGTTGCCAGGTTCTGCCGCCAGTAACGGTTGCAGCGTTTTACGCGCTTCGTCGTATTTATTGGCTTCCATCGCCTGTAAAGCACGACCATATTGCGCCGCTCGTTGCTGACGAACGTTTCCTTTCGCCCATTCATCCAGCAAATCACTGGTGAGCTGGTTACGTCCGGAATTATACATCCCCAGTGTGCGCGCTTTCGCCAGATAGAAATCTTCCGACGACTGCACCACCATCGGACGCATCTGATTAGCACGGTTGCGGGCATCTGCCAGACGACTTTCCGGCAACGGGTGAGTCAATAAAATTTCCGGCGGACGCGAGGAGTAACGCGCCTGATCGAGCAATTTTTCGAGGAAGGTCGGCATCGCCTGCGGATCGAATCCCGAGCGTTGCAGCACCTGAATACCAATGCGGTCCGCTTCCTGTTCATTTTGCTGGGTGAAACTGATCATCCCCTGGCGCGTTCCCGCCAGTGTACCGGTCAGCGCAGCCATCCCCGCCTGCGGACTGGCCATCGCCAGTAAAATAGAACCTAATGCGCCGACCCAGGTCAGCGGCGCGCTGCGCTGCTGATCTTCCATCGCTCGCGCCAGGTGACGTTGGGTGACGTGGGAGATTTCGTGCGCCATAACTGAAGCCAGTTGACTTTCGTTATCGGAATAACGGAACAGGGCAGAGTGCAGCACCACGTTGCCGCCAAAGAAAGCAAAGGCGTTAATTTCGTCGTTGTTGATCAGAAAGAAATGAAACGGTGTCTTAACCGAATTGGCATGCGAAACCAGACGCATACCCAGCGAATTAATATATTGCGTTAACAGCGGGTCATTAATTAACGGCGCGCTGCCGCGTAGCTGGCGGACATAATAGTCGCCCATCTGCATTTCCTGGCCAATGGAAAGCGTGCTTCCTGCGGAGGTTCCCATATCCGGCAAGGTGTCTGCGCTGTCGGCAAACGCCGGGGCTACCTGACCAATGGTCATAGCAGCAATGAGGGTTGCAACCAGGTTTTTTTTCAACTGCCTGAACATAACCTCTATCCTGTATTTCTGAAGATAGTCATTTGACCGATACTGTGAAATATCGTTCCCACCGCGCCGCCTTTGAGTGTAACGGCGAAGATTAGCCCACTCAAATGACTTTTCAGTTTCCTGAATCCGTCATAAAAAGCGAAGTCTTTTTTGTGACATTTCGATACAATTGCGGATCGCAATCCCGCTCTTGAGGTTCAGGGAAGGTCTTTATGCTCGAAATGTTGATGCAATGGTATCGCCGCCGTTTTAGCGACCCGGAAGCGATTGCCTTGCTGGTTATTTTAGTTGCCGGATTTGGCATTATCTTTTTCTTTAGTGGCCTGCTTGCTCCGTTGCTGGTGGCTATTGTGCTGGCCTATTTGCTGGAATGGCCAACCGTGCGCCTGCAATCTATTGGCTGCTCCCGCCGCTGGGCGACGTCGATTGTATTGGTGGTTTTCGTCGGTATATTGCTACTGATGGCGTTCGTGGTACTGCCTATCGCCTGGCAACAGGGCATCTACTTAATCCGCGATATGCCGGGGATGCTCAATAAGCTTTCTGACTTTGCCGCCACGTTGCCGCGCCGCTATCCGGCGTTGATGGATGCGGGCATTATTGATGCAATGGCCGAAAATATGCGCAGTCGGATGCTTACCATGGGCGATTCGGTGGTGAAAATTTCCCTCGCCTCGCTGGTCGGTTTGCTCACCATAGCTGTCTATCTGGTGCTGGTGCCATTGATGGTCTTCTTCCTGTTGAAAGACAAAGAGCAGATGCTGAACGCCGTTCGTCGGGTGCTACCGCGTAACCGCGGACTGGCAGGACAGGTGTGGAAGGAGATGAATCAACAAATCACCAACTATATCCGCGGCAAAGTGCTGGAGATGATCGTGGTGGGGATCGCCACCTGGCTGGGGTTCTTACTCTTCGGGCTGAACTATTCGCTGCTGCTGGCGGTGCTGGTCGGCTTCTCGGTTCTTATTCCGTACATTGGCGCATTTGTGGTGACCATTCCGGTGATTGGCGTGGCGCTATTCCAGTTTGGTGCTGGCACGGAATTCTGGAGCTGCTTCGCGGTGTATCTGATTATTCAGGCGCTGGACGGCAACCTGCTAGTGCCGGTGTTGTTCTCCGAAGCGGTTAACCTGCATCCGCTGGTGATTATTTTATCGGTGGTGATCTTCGGTGGTTTGTGGGGATTCTGGGGCGTATTCTTCGCCATTCCATTGGCGACGCTGATCAAAGCCGTGATTCACGCCTGGCCCGATGGGCAAATCGCGCAAGAATAATCTTCAGCCCGACGAACTGTTTCGCCGGGCTGATTTTTAGGGTTCCTGACGTAAATAAATAGCCCGATAACAAATACTCACCAGCACTGCACCGCCGATAATATTACCCAGCATCACCGGGAGCAGATTGGCGGTAATAAAATGGCTGATCGTCAGTACCGGAAAATGGTCTGCGCTACTGTGCGCCAGTTGCCAGAAGGAGGTAGGGGCGAAATGGCGAATGGCAATGGCGAACGGAATCACAAACAAATTGGCGATACAGTGCTCAAAACCACTGGCGACAAACAGGGTGATGGGCAAAATCATGGCGACGATTTTGTCGCATAACGAACGTCCGCAATAACTCACCCACAGCGCCAGGCAAACCATCAGATTGCACATAATGCCGAGGCTGACTGATTCAGTAAATGTATGATGCATTTTGCCCTCGGCGCAGTGTAAAACCGCGACTCCCCACATCGCGTTTTCACTCATCACCAGCCCGGAAAACCAGATTAACAAACTGAAACAGGCAATACCTGCCAGATTACCGCAGGCCACCAGAAGTGCATTAATCAGCCATGTTCGCCAACTAATAACGCCCCGACTTTTTGCCATTACCGTCATTACCGACGAGGTGAACAGGCTGGTGCCGCAAACCGCCAGCAAAATAAAGCCAAGTGTAAAGCAAAGGCCGCCCACCAGATGGGTTAATGCCTGTGAAGACGGGGCATCGGCGATAACGGTAAGGTAAAAAGTAAATCCGATCGCCATAAACACGCCAGCGGACATCGCCATTAAAAAGACCGACACTTTACTGCGGGCAATTTTATGGGCGGCAATCCGTTCAGCGATTGCCGCTTTTCTGGCGCTCAACTGCAAGTCGAAAGAGAGTTTGTTTCTCATGCATACTCCTGCAAAAACAGATTACAACACCTCGCGAACCGAGATCCCCAGCCGCTGCATTCGTGACAGCAGCGTGGTGCGCTTCATCCCTAATCGCGTCGCCGCGCCACGGGGCCCGGCAACAATGCCATTGGTTTCTCGCAATACCTGAACAATGCGCTGACGTTCTTCTTCGTCATTCTCTGGCGTCGTCGGGTGCAGCAACTGCGCCATTGAACTGCGAAGCGCTGAATCTTCATTTAGCGTCGGCAGTAAACGGCTTTGTCGGACATTAAGATGTAAATTCAGACTGTTACCGCGAGTCAGTAGTACCGCTCGCTCAATCACGTTTTCCAGCTCGCGCACGTTGCCCGGCCAGTCCCACGACATCAACTGGCGTAGCGCCTCGGTCGGGATGGCGTCAATTGCGCGATTCATATGGCGCGCCATTTTTTGCGTGAAATGCTTTGCTAAAAGAGGGATATCTTCCGGACGGTCGCGCAGTGGCGGCAGTTCCAGTGGGAAGACATTCAGGCGATAAAAGAGATCGCTGCGAAACTGGCGATCTTCAACCATTTGCCACAAATCACGGTTGGTGGCGGCAATGACTCTGACATTTACCGGGATCGTTCTACTCCCGCCGAGACGCTCAATCTCCCGTTCCTGCAATACGCGCAGCAGTTTAGGCTGAAGTTCTAACGGCAGATCGCCAATTTCATCGAGAAACAACGTGCCGCCATCGGCAATTTCAAAACGACCACGATGGGTATTAATCGCACCAGTAAATGCCCCTTTGTCATGACCGAATAACTCACTTTCCAGAAGACTGGCGGGGATGGCAGCGCAGTTGATTTTGACCAGTGGCTTGTCGCGTCGTGGGCTAAGTTGATGGATCGCTCTGGCGATCACCTCTTTGCCGGTTCCGGTTTCACCACAAATCAACACCGTACTGTCGCTCTTCGCCACAATATCTACCTGCTGGAGCAAATCTTCCATTGCCTGGCTTTGATAGATAATGTCACCGACGCCCAGATTCGAAAGGAGCTGCTCGCTAAGCTGGTGGTTTTCTTGCTGCAAGCTTTCCTGCAAATCGGTCATGCTGCGCCAGGCATCGGCATTGCCAACGGCAATAGCGATGCGATCGGCAATATGTTGTAGTAGCTGGCAGTTTTCCTCACTAAAGAGAGTGGAAGAGGTATGCGCCAGCAACAATGCGCCCGGTGTATGGTTGCCAAAGGTGAGCGGTATAAGGAGCGCAGATTCGCAGCCGTTAGATGCAAGTAAGTGTAATAACGGGTCGCGTTGCCAGAGAAACAGATCGTCTGCACGGTGCGTCAAGGTCGGTTGTCGGGTTTGTAGCGTTTGTGTCAGCAATACACTTTCGCCAGGCATACAGCGTGGCAGACACGCACAATGTGAGGCAGAAAGATCGCTGCACCACAGGCTGAACTTCTCGTTCTTTCGATGATCGCCCAGTACCATACTGACTGAAGCCAGACCGAAAAAATGATGGATCTCACGAGCGACGTCAGCGATCAGATCGTCGAGATCAAGATGTGACAACACTGCATTAGTGATATCCACCAGTACTCGATGATGATCGCGATCTTTCTCCAGCAAACGCAGCGCCACCTGCTGTTCTTCATCATTGAGCCATGATTGCAGAACCGGGGTGATTATCCGCGCCAGCCAGTTAAACAGTGTGCAATCCTGGGGAGTAAAACGACTGCCGTGGGTGCGAATAAAGCGTAGCTCCGCCATTCCACTACTGCCGAGAAGGACGGCGTGGCGCGAATAATCGACCATCTCACTCTGATACTCTGTTGTTGCCGTCACATCGCTGCCATCATCATGGTAGCGGTAATAGAAGTTGCTTTTGAGAACATGCAGTTCAATAAGTTGTACCGGGCTGAACGGCGGCGGCAGCGGGATGAAGGCGCGTAATAAAGACGCCTTGCCGTGTTTCTGCGCTAACCGCTCCGCGAGCATTCCGTTTACCGCTTCAATTGTTATTCCTTGCGGCGGGGCAAACATCGCCTCGTCTGACATAGCCATCAACAGTCCTTATTAATGAGAAATCCTTCTCACGCAATTTTTCTGGCCATCAGATAGATGGCCGGTTCCTGCACAATTTCATCCAACAGATGAATGAATTGAATGCTACGCGCCTGCCACGCCGACATCGCGTCATCTGCCAGTGGCGCGAATGCCCGGGTCAACAGGGCGGTGTGGCTGGCGTCAATAACAATCTCACCAAAGGTCATCACCCCCAGCATCTTACGTCGGGCTTGCTCCTCTTCGACCAGTGCAAGCCAATCTTCGTATTCCGTCAGTGGGCAGCGGAAGGTGACACTCAGGCAATCAATCACGCCAACGTGATGACCGATAGCCAGCGAGTAATACATTACCTGAGAGCTGTGTTCCGGCATCTCGTCGCTACTGGCGACAAACTTTTTTCGCAGAGTCCAGAAAACAATTTCCCTGCACTCCTCAGCCATGTAACCCCCGGAGAATGCGAAAGAGTTGCTGAACGATACTATTGAGACGCGGATCGTCAGCTTCGCGCAACCAGGTGTTAACCCGATTTCCTGTAGGATCGTCGCTTAAATGGCGCAGGAGCCGATCGCAAATTTCTCGCCCCTGACGATAGCCCGCCAGCCGCCGCGCTTCTCGCTCAACGGCGATACGCTGTGATGGCGGGATCTGCGGCCACAGCGGTTGCATGGTCACCCCGGTGGGATCGCGATAATCCACCGCGTGAATCTTCTGTTGCAGCAAACCGAGCGCCACGGCGAAACCGTGAATGGTGGCGGCCGGTGTTGGCGGGCAGCCGGGGATCCAAACATCAATGGGGACAATGGTGTCGCTGCCGCCCCAGACGCTGTAGAGATCGTGGAAAATACCGCCGCCGACACCACACGCGCCGTAGGAAACACAGATTTTATGATCGGGGGCAGACTCATATGCCCGAAGTGCAGGCATACGCATCGCTCGGGTGACTGCGCCAGTAAATAACAAAATATCGGCGTGACGTGGTGATGAAACAACCTTAATGCCAAAACGTTCTGCGTCGAATACGGGTGTGATGGCGGCAAAAATTTCGATTTCGCAGGCGTTGCAGCCGCCGCAATCGACGCGATAAACGTAAACCGAGCGACGGATATCCTGTAGCAAATGCTGCTTTATCTTTTGCGTTTGCTCGTCCAGCGTTATGGGCTGGCTGACATGTTGCGTAAGCACTGGACTCATAGCTGCTCCTTAGCCACCAGCGGTTCATCTGTGTCGTCGTTGATCAGCGTCGCGCGTTGTTTGCACTCCGGGCAGACGCTCGCTTGCGCCCATAACATTTCGCGGTTTTGTGGCGCATTTTGTTGCTGTGCCAACAATTCAGCAGCCAGTGCGACGGTTTTTTGCGGGGCAAACGGGCGTTCGCAACGGCTGCAACGTTGTAGATGGAACGTCGCGCGGGTATAGAGATCGGCTTTATTGGTGACGGTCAGTTCAAAGTTATTGGTAAGCTGAATGGCTCTGGTCGGGCACACTTCTTCACAACGTCCGCAGTAAATACAACGCCCCAGATAGAGCTGCCAGGTGCGCGTATTTTGCTGGTCGTCGGTCTGGATAGTCAGCGCATTTGCCGGACAAGCACAAGCGCAGGCACCGCAGGCAATACATTGGCTGGGCATCAGGTCCGGTTTCCCGCGAAAGCCTGGGCTGACCTCCAGTGGCGCGAAGGGATATTTCACCGTCGCGGTTCCGGCGCGCATAATAGTTTTCAGTAACTTCAGCATCTTCTGTCCTTACTTCAGCGGCGAACGGTTACGATCAATGCCGTAGTGTTCGATCTCTTTATACGGCACGGTTTTTGACTGGCGCTTGCGCACATCAACCAGCGTCACACGGTCGGTACAGGAGTAGCAGGGATCAAGGCTACCGATAATCAGCGGTGCGTCAGAAACGGTATTGCCGCGCAGCATGTAACGCAGCACTGGCCAGTTGGCGTAGGTGGCGGCACGACAGCGCCAGCGGAACAATTTTTGGTTATCACCGAGCATGCTCCAGTGCACGTCTTCACCACGTGGCGCTTCAACAAAGCCCAGCGCGAATGCGTGAGGTTTATAGCTAAAGCCTTCGGTCAGCAGTGGGGTATCCGGCATGTTGTCGAGGACAAATTCCAGCATTGCCAGCGAATCAAACGTCTCTTTGACACGGACCATCACGCGGGAGAAGACATCGCCGCCGGTAAAGGTAAACAGCGTTTTGGGAATATTGCCGTAGTCGGCGTAGGGGTGATCAAAGCGCAAATCACGGGCAAAACCACTGCCGCGGATCAGCGGCCCGACAGGGCTATAATCACGGGCGATTTGTCGGTCGAGAATGCCAATGCCCTGAGTGCGTTGTTCCATATTCGGCGTGGCAAGCAGCATCTCTACCAGCTCCGACACGTCGGCGCGCATCTCGCGCACCAGTTTCAGCGTTTGCAGACGTTGCTCTTTGAGAATATCGCGGCGAACACCACCAATCAGATTCAGACCGTAGGTTTTACGCGACCCGGTCAGCAATTCCGCCATCGTCATCGACTTTTCCCGCACGCGGAAAAATTGCATAAAGCCGGTATCAAATCCAACAAAATGGCAGGAGAGGCCAAGGTTGAGCAAATGACTATGCAGCCGTTCGACTTCCAGCAGAATCGAGCGAATAGTATGCGCTCGTTGCGGCACCTCAATCCCCAGTGCATTTTCAACCGAGTTGGTATAGGCCACACTGTGGGCAAAACCGCAAATCCCACACACGCGGTCGGATAAGAAGGTCACTTCGTTGTAGCCCATCCGCGTTTCTGCCAGTTTCTCCATGCCGCGATGGACATAAAACAGGCGGTAATCAGCATCGACAATTTGCTCGCCATCCACAAACAAGCGGAAGTGACCTGGTTCATCGGAGGTGATATGCAGCGGGCCGACAGGGATAACCCGCGCATCGCTGTTGCCCTCGTTGATAAACGGATACGTTTCGGTATCAGTCGTCGGTTCTGGGCGCAGTCGATAATCCATCGCGTCTTTGCGCAGCGGATGCATATCTTCCGGCCAGTCATCGGGCAACACCAGCCGACGCTGATCCGGCAGGCCAACCGGAATCAGCCCGTACATATCGCGAATTTCTCGCTCGCCCCAGACCGCGGCAGGGACGCGCGGTGTGACTGACGGAAACTCCCGACTGTCGGCATCGACCAGTGCCTTCACCACGATCCAGCATTTTTCGGCCCCTTCCATAGAAAGGGCATAATAAACCGCGTAATGACCGTTAAGTGTCCGCTCGTCGTTGCCAAACAGGACTGGAAGCCAGCCATCATGTTGATAATAAAGATAATGCACAACGTCAGGCAGCAGATTGATTTTCACCGTAATGGTGACCTGTTCAGGCGTTTGTCGCTCTTCATCCAGCACCGCGCCGGGGAACTGCGTTTTCAGGGCGGCGAGAATCGCTTCGCCACGATTTGACGATGAATTAACGTTCACTGTGTTTCTCCGAAACAGATGCGGTGCCTGAAGGCAAAAAATCATGCCAGGTGCTACGTTGTGCAGGCAGGTCGTGCGTCCCTGAGAGGACTATAGTGGAAGCGCCCGCCAGGATCCTGATGACAGGTTGTGGAATATGCGTTCCCATCGCCAGCATCATGACCAGCAGAATCACCATTGGCGAGGTGGTCAACCAGCCAAGTTCACCCCGGTTAACGGCCTGCGGCGGTTTCGCCATTAACACCCGCGCAGCCATCCGTACCAGGCCCGCCAGCACCAGCGTTAACAGCAATAACAGCAGGACGATAAGCAGCAGATGATTACGCGCCAGTCCGGCGGTAACGGTCATAAATTCGCTAAGAAAAATGTTGAAGGGCGGCATCCCGGCCAGCGCCAGCGCACCGCCGCCAAACAACACGGCGGTAAATGGCATGATTTTAAGCATTCCGCAGACGACGTTGAGATCGCGCGTGCCGTACTTGAGCAGTACATTGCCGGAACCGCAGAACAACAGCGTTTTTGCCAGACTGTGGTTTAAGGTGTGCAGCAGCGCGGCAAAAATTCCCAGCGGCCCGCCAATGCCTAGCGCCACCGCGACCAGTCCCATGTTCTCCACGCTGGAGTACGCCAGCAGACGCTTAATGTCCCGCTGTACCAGAATGAAAAATGCCGCCACGGCAACCGACAACATGCCGAAGATGAGCAACAACCGGTTGGGGAAATCGCTGCCGATGGCCTGGCAAATAATGATGTAATAGCGAATCAGCACCAACAGCGCGCAGTTCAGCAATACGGCGGAGAGCAGGGCGCTGACCGGACTCGGCGCTTCACTGTGAGCATCTGGCAGCCAGGCGTGCATGGGGAATAGCCCGGTTTTAGTGCCAAAGCCAATTAGCACGAACACAAAGGCCAACAGCATTAATGTTGGGTCAAGCAAGGACGATTGCTTAAGAACCTCGCTCCAGAATATCGCCATTTCTGCCTGCGGCATAACGCTGGCGGCGTTGGCGTATACCAGCACGGTACCGAACAGACCAAAAGCGACACCAACAGTACAAATAATGATGTACTTCCATGCAGCTTCCAGCGATGAACGCTGACCGTAAATGCCTACCAGAAACGCCGAGCTTAAGGTGGTGGCTTCGATCGCCGCCCACATCACAATAAGGTTATTGCTGGTGACAACCAGCAGCATGGTGAACAAAAACAGATGGAAGAAACCGTAGTAATCGCACAGCGTAACGGGTGAAAGCTCGCCGTGTGCCACTTCATGACGCATGTAGCCAATCGAGTAAACACCGGTGAGAAAGCCAATCACACCAAGAATGGCGAGGAACAAACCGCCCAGACCATCAATATGAAGCCACAGTCCCGCAGCGAATATTTCTCCCGCATCAGCGGCAGTTTGGACCACCCACAGTGCCAGAATCAGTAGCAGTGTGATCCCTAAGCTATGTAATACTGTCACCGCGAGAGTCGCAGAGTGCCCCCGTTTCCGACAGGCAAAACAGAGCAGCGAAAAAAGCAGCGGCGTGAGCAGGAGTAAAGCGAACATCACAGAATAACTCATCTCATTATCCCTTCAGCGCGGTCAAGTTATTCACGTCCAGCGTGCCGTGGGTACGCCATATTTTTCTTGCCAGTAACACCATCACAATGACGGCGAAGATGGCGTCGGTAGCGATACCAATTTCCACCAGTTCCGGTGCACGCCAGGCTAGAAGCGCCAGCACCAGATGGGAGCCGTTTTCCATCAGGCAGTAACCAAAAATTTGCCGCAGGATATTGCGCTGGCTGACAATGCACAGCAGGCCAAGCAGAAAATGACCTAACGCCACCGCCAGCGCCGGTTTCAGCCCGGTAGCCATCGGTAGCTTCACGGGCTGAACGACAAATGCGCAAAGCAGGACAATTAACGCCGCGAGCAGTGTCATCATTGCCGGACCGAATAACGCTTTTTCCGGGATGTTCTGGGGAATATTTCGTGCAGCGTAAGTCATGATTAACGGTACCAGCAGCACTTTGGTGATAAAGGCGCTGGCGGACCAGATCAGCAGTTGCTCTGCGGCGAACAGGCACGAGAGAGTGGCGAAAATAGACACCAGCACCAGCGACTGGCAGGCGTAAAATCCGCATGACAGGCGATAGCTTTTGACGCTAATCACAAACAGCGATGTCAGCATCATCAGTCCCGCCAGATTATTTACGATCATAGAACCGGTCATTCATCATCTCCTTACTGCAACCAGGTCGCGGCGATTACGCTGGAAATCAGCGACATCACAATCAGTACAATCAACACCAGGCGCATTGATCCTGGCAGCGGTGCGGCATCGGCGACGGCCTCGCTCGGTTTGCCAGGCACGACGCGACCAAACCAGCGAATAAACCAGGCGAAACTGGCGACCGATTCAATCATCAGCAGAATCATGGCGGGCAGCAGGATCCAGTACTCCACTGACAACGCAAAACCGGCGGCAAACAGCGGGAATTTACTGAAGAAGCCGTTGAACGGCGGTACGCCGGTAATCGCCAGCGCTGCCACGCAGAAACCCACGCCTGGCAACGGCAGGGTGTGCAATACGCCACGCAGACGCGGCAACAAGCGCGTGCCGCAGCTGTAACTCAGCGCACCTGCTACAAGGAAAAACAGGCTTTTAGCGAACGCGTGGTTGACGATGTAGGCGATGCTGCCCTCCAGCGCCAGCCGCGAGCCGAAGATGGAGAGCGACAAGCCGAAAAACATCCAGCCAAGTTGAGTGATGGTCGACCAGGCCAGCAACCGCTTCATATCCTGCTGTGGCAAATACATCAGGAAGCCATAAAGAATGGTGACCAGTGCCATAACCATGCCAACGCCGCCAATCACATGCGGGATATTGCCGCCGTCGATAATGGCACGGGCAAAAATGTAAACGCCCACTTTCACCATCGATGCGGCGTGGAGATAGGCGCTGATCGGTGTTGGCGCTTCCATTGCATCCGGTAGCCACGCTTGCATCGGTAGCTGGGCCGATTTCCCCCACGCGGCAAACAGGAAGCCACCATAAACCAGATAGCGTGCGTCGCCGTGTAACTCGCTCATCGCGCTAAGCGCAAACGTTCCGGTCTGCAAAAACAGCGTGGCGGCGGCAAGATACAACCCCAACGAACCGATATGGGTAATAAGCAACGCTTTTAGTGCCGAACGCTGCGCTTTATCGCTCTGGTAATAACTGATCAACGCCCAGGAGCAGCCGCCCGTAATTTCAAAAAACAACAACTGACCGAGCAGCGTCGAAGAGAGTACCAGTCCCGCCATCGCGCCGATAAACAGCAGCAAAAATGCGTAATAACGATTCGTGCCGTTATGCGGGTGTTCGCGATTTTTATCCGTCAGATAACCCGTGGAGTAGATCGTGACCAGCAAACCGAGGAACACCACCACAAACAGAATCAGCGTACTCACGCGATCAATGACCAGGCCAAACAACGCCACATCCCCCACGTTGACCAACGTCAACGTGACGGCAACTTTATCGGCCTGATAAAACGCGGAGATCAGTGACAACATGCACAGCGTGGTCAGCGCGGCGAACAAAACCCCCCATTCGGCGGCCCGACGTTGTGGCGAAAACGAAACGACCAGTGCGCCGATAAAAGGCAGCAATAACGTCGTCAGAGCAAGATTTTCCATATTCCGTCAGTGCTCCTTACAGACCGGTTAACCAGAAGACCCATGCAAGCGCAGCAAGGCTGAAGCCAAGCCAGGTCACATGGTGAGTGAGTAAAAAACGCCCGCGTGCCAGCGTGTTTTCTGCGATTGAGGCCAGTACAAAAATCAGCAAAACCTTGAGCAGCGTAACGACAAGTGAAGTCAGCAGGCAGGCGAGAGAAAGTTCTTGCGCGCGCCCAAAGGGCAGAAACAGGGCCACAAACAGTACTGCCATCACGATCTGTTTCAGCCCCAGCCCCAACTTCGCCAGCGCCAGCCCGGCACCGGAATATTCGGTCAGCGGGCCTTCCTGTAATTCCTGTTCTGCTTCAGCAACATCAAAGGGAATTTTTCCCATCTCAATGAAGCAGGCAAAACCACAGGCCAGTAACGCCAGTACGGTGGTTAGCGGCGAGTTCCAGCCCGTCGCCAGCGTCTTGCTGATCATCTCGATATGCGTGGAATCCGCTATCAGCGCCAATACCAGCAGTGAGAGAATGAGCATGGGTTCGACCAGAATGCCGAGCGTCAACTCGCGACTGGCACCGACTCCCGCAAACGGGCTTCCGGTATCCAGCCCGGAAAGAGCAAAGAAAAAACGAAACAGGGCAAGAAGATAGATAAGGGTGATCAGATCGCCGCCGCCCGCAAAAGGGGAAACAGTAATAAATAGTGGTAGGGCCATCGCCAGCACCAGCATGCTGCTGATTAATACCCACGGCATCATGCGGAACATCAGACCTGAAGATGTCGGCGCAACTTCCTGGCGTTTAAACAGTTTGTGGATATCGCGATAATCCTGCCAGATCCCCGGTCCGCGACGGGAGTGCATACGCGCGCGTATCTGCCGGGAAATCCCCGTAAAAAGCGGGGTTAGCGCCAGCAGAATCACGGCCTGTGCTAACGCAAAAATGATCAGATATCCGTCGCAAAGAGTTTGTCTCATGGTGATTTCCTTAGACGGCAATAGCGATTAGCAGCACAACCAGTGCGGCGACCACATACAGGCAATAGAGACGAAAGTCGCCGCTTTGCAGATGCTGTATTTCTTTGGCCAGCCGTTGGGTGGCGCTCACGATGGGGCGGATCACCCGCTCATCCCAGAAGGGTTCTGTGCTCTGAGCCCTGGCGGTGACGTGCGCAAGACCTTTGTTCAGCCTCAGCGTAGGGTCGAGCTGTTGTCGTAGACGAAATAGCGCACAAAAGACCACACGCAGCGGCTGCATCACGCCATTGCCTGACGGGGCCATCGCATTTTCCCAGCCGTAGCCGCATGCCCAGGCATCTCCTGTGCGACGAAACGCTGCGCGGCGCGAACGACACCATAGCCAGTAAAGGCCAGGCAGCAAAGGCATCGCCAGTAGTAACAGCAACAGTAATGAGGGAGTGACCCGTGTATGAAACGTGCCGGGTACAAGTGCTATTCCGCTGGCGACAGTGACGGGAGGGGTATTGGTAAACGCATGGGCAATGTGCATTATCTTCGGTGCCAGCCAACTGGCACTAAGCGCAATGAATACGCAGAGTGCCGCGAGCAGTAGCATGGCGACGATCATCGTATTTGGCACTTCCTGTGCCTCTTCAGCGTGTGTACTGCGCGGCGCTCCACAGAAAGTAATACCGTACATTTTGACGAAGCACATTACTGCCAGCCCACCAGTGACTGCCAGCATCACCATAGCAATAGGACCCGCAAGTTGTAGCGCTACGGCTTCCACACGACTTAGTGAGAACAGCGACTGCCAGGTGTACCATTCGCTGATAAAACCATTCAGCGGAGGAATGGCTGATATCGCGAGGCAACCAATCAGGCATGCTGCGGCTGTCCACGGCATCCGTTTTGCCAGTGCCCCCATTTTTTCCATGTCGTGGGTATGCAAACGCGAAATAATCGCACCCGCGCCGAGAAACAGCAGCCCTTTGAACAGCGCATGGTTGAGCAGATGAAACAGCGCGCCGAGCAGTCCAACAACGGTGAGCAGCGGGTCGTGCAGTGACAGACCGACCATCGCCACACCGACCGCCAGCAAAATAATGCCGACGTTTTCGACGGTACTCCAGGCCAGCAGCCGTTTGATATCCTGTTCCGCCAGCGCATACAGCACGCCCAGGAGCGCGGAGATTGCGCCGATCGCCATCACCAGAATGCCCCACCACAGCGGCAAACCCGTTTGCGCCAGCAGGTCCATCGCTACTTTCAGGATGCCGAAAATACCGATTTTGACCATTACGCCAGACATCAACGCCGAAGCGTGCGATGGTGCGGCAGGGTGAGCGCGTGGCAACCAGCTGTGCAACGGCATCATCCCGGCTTTCGCGCCAAAACCAAAGAAGGCCATCAGGAACACCGCCGACGCCAGCCCCGGAGAAAGTGAAAGCGTGCGGAAACTGGCAAAATCGAGGCTGCCGCTTTCGCGCCCCATCAGCAAGAAGGCGATCATAATCAGTACCGATCCGGCGTGGGCGATAAAAAAGTAGAGCATGCCAGCGTTGATTGACGTTTTATCCTGCCTGGCAATGACCAGAAACCAGGAAGACAGCGACATCATTTCAAACAGCACGATGAACCAAAAAGCGTTGTCCATCACCAGCAGGGCAACCATCGATGCGATGAAAAGATTCATAAAGAAGCCCATCGCCGCCGCGCCTTTGCCCTCGTATTCGCGCATATAAGTCAATGAATAGAGCGAACAAACCACCACCAGCAAGGAGATAACCAGCACCATAAATGCCGAGAGGCTATCCATTCGCAGGGTTAAATCGGCAAAGTTAAAAGGCGTGGCAAAACGGGCGACTAAAGTTACGCCTGCATGTAATTGCGTAATTCCGCTGATGATGCCAATCACGCCACCCACCAGCGATGTGATGCCGGAAAGCTTAATAGCCAGTCTGTCCAGACCGAGTAAAAACAGCGAAGCCAGACTGGCAAACAGATAGAGGATCAGCGACCAGGTTAATAATTGCAGGGCATCCATTAGCGTTGCTCCTGAGTGAGGGAAAGGGGATCCTCCCATAAGCGCTAACTTAAGGGTTGTGGTATTACGCCTGATATGATTTAACGTGCCGATGAATTACTCTCACGATAACTGGTCAGCAATTCTGGCCCATATTGGTAAGCC
>NZ_JBJQMA010000013.1:0-127927 GCF_046486065.1 Escherichia sp. WS547
TACTGCTGAATTCACTGTCGGCGAAGGTAAGTTGATGACTCATGATGAACCCTGTTCCATGGCTCCAGATGACAAACATGATCTCATATCAGGGACTTGTTCGCACCTTCCATAAAGTCGCACAACTGGAAAAACTTCGCGGGTTTAAAGCCTGGCTGATTCTGCTGTACGGCATTTTGTTATGCTTGTCGCCACTGTTGAAGCTTATTGAGTAAACCGGAGCGCATGGCCCCGGTTTTGTGAGTTAACGCTGCGGATTTTCATCCTGATCAACAGCAAAACAAGCTACCAGTTGACCGCCGTAGTCTTTTAGCTGCGGCTGCAACTGAGTGCAGGGGCCGAAGCGCCGACGACAGCGGGCGTTAAACGCGCAGCCCGGCGGTGGATTGAGCGGGCTTGGCAGTTCACCGGTGAGCTTGATGCGCTCGCGGCGATCGTCCGGGTTCAGGCGCGGCGTCGCGGAGAGTAGCGCCTGAGTGTACGGATGACGCGGGTTATTGAAGATTTGGTCCTTCGTTCCCTTCTCCACGCAGCGGCCCAGGTACATCACCATCACTTCATCGGCAATGTGCTCAACCACTGACAGGTCGTGCGAGATAAAGACATAAGACAGCCCCAACTCCTGCTGCAAATCCATCATCAGATTCAGCACCTGCGCACGCACTGAAACGTCCAGCGCGGAAACCGGTTCATCGGCAATCACCACATCCGGGTCGAGCATCAGACCACGGGCAATGGCGATACGCTGACGCTGACCGCCGGAGAACATATGCGGATAGCGGTCATAATGTTCGGTTTTCAGGCCGACTTTCGCCATCATCGACAGGGCTTTTTCCCGACGCTGTTCTTTGCTTAAGCTGGTATTAATAAGCAGCGGCTCTTCAAGAATTTGCCCGACTTTTTTACGTGGATTCAGCGAACCGTAAGGGTTCTGGAAGACAATCTGGATTTTCTGCCGACGCAGCTTCTGCGCCTGCGGATCGTGCTTGAGCAGATCCTGCCCCTGGTAATACAGCTCACCACCGGTGGGCATTTCGATCATCGTCAGCAACCGACCGAGGGTCGATTTACCGCAGCCAGATTCACCTACTACTGCCAGCGTTTTGCCACGTTCAAGGTTAAACGAAACGCCGTCCAGCGCCTTCACCAGACGTTCCGGCGCGAACATACCTTTCTTCACCGGATAATGTTTTTTCAGGTCGATAGCCTGCAACAGCGGTTGTTGCGAGGTGGCCTCATGCGTACTCATAGTGTCGGCCTCCCGGCATCATCAAGTGGGTAATGGCATTTGGACTGACGCCCGTCAGAGAGCATATTCAGCGCCGGTTCTTCAGCGCGACATCTGTCAGTGGCATAGGGGCAGCGCGGGTTAAGCAGGCAGCCGTTCGGGCGGTCATACTTGCCGGGAACAACACCTGGCAACGACGCCAGACGTTCTTTGTCCTGAGCAAATTCCGGCAGCGCACGCAGCAATGCCTGAGTATATGGATGACGCGGCGCATGGAAGATGGCGTGGGCATCGCCCGTTTCCACCACCTGGCCTGCATACATCACGATGATTTTATGTGCCGCTTCCGCCACCAGCGCCAGGTCATGGGTAATCAACACCAGCGCCATGTTCTCTTTCTGCTGTAGCTCCAGCAACAGTTCGATGATTTGCGCCTGAATGGTCACGTCCAGCGCAGTGGTCGGCTCATCGGCAATCAGCAGTTTTGGTCGACAGGCAATCGCCATGGCGATCATCACGCGCTGGCTCATGCCGCCGGAAAGCTGATGCGGGTAAACATCCAGACGCGATGCCGGATCGGGAATACCGACCTGATTCAGCAGGTCAATCGCCCGCTGACGGCGGGTACTTTTGTTGCCGCCCTGATGCACCTTAATCGCTTCCATAATCTGGAAACCCACGGTGTAGCACGGGTTAAGGCTGGTCATCGGGTCCTGGAAGATCATCGCCACTTCGGCACCCACCAGGTTGCGGCGCTCTTTTTCTGAGATACGCTGTAAATCCTGACCGTTAAACTCCAGCTTTTCCGCCATTACGCGGCCCGGATAATCAATCAGCCCCATAATCGCCAGCGAACTGACCGATTTACCAGAGCCGGACTCACCCACAATCCCGACCACTTCGCCCTGTTTTACGCTGTAGCTGATGCGGTCTACGGCGCGGAACGGTGCGCTTTCGTCGCCGAAATGCACCGATAATTTATCTACATTTAATAACGCCATCTCGAACCTCTTACTGCTTCAGTTTGGGATCGAGCGCGTCACGCAGACCGTCACCCATCAGGTTAAATGCCAGCACCGTCAGCAGGATCGCCAGACCCGGGAAGGTCACGACCCACCAGGCGCTTTGCGCGAACTGCAACACGTCGGAGAGCATGGTGCCCCACTCCGGCGTTGGCGGCTGCGCCCCCATGCCGAGGAAACCAAGAGCAGCCATATCGAGAATGGCGTTAGAGAAACCGAGCGACGCCTGAACAATCAGAGGCGCAAGGCAGTTCGGGAAGATGTTAATAAACATCTGACGCATCGCCCCGGCACCTGCCACGCGAGACGCGGTAACGTAATCGCGATTCACCTCCACCAGCACGGCGGCGCGGGTTAAGCGCACATAGTGCGGCAAGGCAACGAAGGTCAATGCCAGCGCGGCGTTACCAATCGACGGGCCGAAAATTGCCACCAGCACCAGTGCCAACAGCAAACTTGGCAGCGCCAGCATGATATCGACCACGCGCATGATGATGTTATCGACCAGGCCTCCGAAGTAACCGGCGATCAGGCCGAGAATAACGCCCATAATCAGCGATAACACAACTACCAGACAGCCAACCAGCAGTGACAATCGCGCACCGTACATCAGACGCGACAGCACATCACGGCCTACGTCATCGGTGCCCAGCAAGTGCGCCATGCTGCCGCCTTCCTGCCAGGCTGGCGGGGCGAGCAGTGCATCGCGGAACTGTTCCGCCGGGTTATAGGGTGCAATCCAGTTGGCAAAGATCGCGATAAACAGCACGATGACGACGTAAACCAGCCCGACGACCGCGCCTTTGTTGCGTTTAAAATAGTGCCAGAACTCCTGTAACGGGGTCATCGGCACCGGTGCGCTAATCACTTTATTTTCAGTAACCTGTGACATGATGTCCCCTTACTTCTTATGACGAATACGCGGGTTCACCACGCCGTACAGCAGATCGACCAGCAAGTTGACGAGGATAATCATCGTCGCCACCAGCAATACGCCGCCCTGCACTACCGGATAGTCGCGGCGTTGCAGTGCGTCAATCAACCAGCGCCCCAGACCGGGCCACGAGAAGATGGTTTCGGTCAGAATCGCCCCCGCCAGCAATGTTCCCACCTGGAGGCCGATAACGGTCACTACCGGCAGCATCGCGTTACGCAGCGCATGGACGATAATCACCCGCATGCGGGTCAACCCTTTGGCGCGCGCGGTGCGGATATAATCTTCACCCAGCACTTCCAGCATCGAGGAGCGTGTCATACGTACAATGACCGCCAGCGGGATAGTACCCAGCACAATGGCGGGCAGGATCATATGGGCGACGGCATCGATAAAGTTACCGTCTTCACCCCAGATGGCGGTGTCGATTAGCATAAAACCGGTTAACGGATTGGAATCATCGAGGAACACCATGTCGCTCACGCGACCGGAGACGGGCGTCAGGTTCCAGTGCACCGAAACCAGCATGATCAGCATCATGCCCCACCAGAAGATAGGCATTGAATAACCTGTCAGCGCCAGGCCAACCGCCGTGTGATCGAAAATGGAACCGCGTTTAACCGCAGCCAGCACACCAACCGGAATACCGACTGCCGTAGCAAAAATCATCGCGCAGACGCCAAGTTCCAGCGTGGCCTGAAAGCGCGGCACGAACTCTTCCCATACCGGGATGCGGCTTTTCATCGAAATGCCTAAATCGCCGTGCATTACGCCCCAAATGTAATGGAGATACTGCTGCCACATCGGTTTATCTAAGCCGAGTTCAGCCAGCAGCTGCGCGTGACGCTCTGGGGAGATCCCACGTTCGCCCGCCATGATCATCACCGGATCGCCCGGGATCATGTGGACAAAGGCAAATGTGAGAAGGGTAATACCGATAAACGTGGGGATGACGAGTCCCAAACGTCGGAGAATAAACTGCAACATAACCCGGATTCTCTGTAGTGACCCGCAGCCTGGAACTGCGTGTCTGTATTGCTCACAAATCAATTCCCGCCCAGGTCGGGCAGGGAATGAAGTATTGCTGCCGGATGGCGCTGCACGCAGAGGCACAGCGCCACCGGGTATGGCTTTTAATTATTCGATAGAGACGTTTTCGAAGTGATGTTTGCCTAATGGATCAACCACATAGCCTTTAACTTCTTTGCGTACCGGTTCAAACACGGTGGAGTGAGCGATGATCAGTGCCGGAGCCTGATCGTGCATCACCACCTGCGCTTGCTTGTACAGTTCAACGCGTTTGTTATGGTCGTCGGTAGCACGCGCCGGTTGAATCAGATCTTCAAACGGTTTGTAGCACCATTTTGAGTAGTTGGAGCCTTGTTCAGAGGCGGCGCAGCTGAACAGGGTGGCGAAGAAGTTATCCGGATCCCCATTATCGCCAGTCCAGCCCATCATTACCGTCTGGTGCTCGCCATCTTTCGCACGCTTGAGGTACTCACCCCATTCGTAGGTGACAATTTTGGCCTGCACGCCGACTTTCGCCCAGTCTGCCTGAATCATCTCCGCCATGCGGCGAGCGTTCGGGTTATACGGACGTTGTACCGGCATTGCCCACAGGTCGATGGAGAAGCCTTTTTCCAGGCCCGCTTCTTTCAGCAAGGCTTTCGCTTTTTCGGGATCGTAGGTGTAGTCCTGAACGTCGTCGTTATAGCCCCACATGGTTGGCGGGATCAGGTTTTTCGCTGCCACGCCCGCGCCCTGATAAACCGCTTTGATGATCGCGTCTTTGTTCACCGCGTAGGTCAGAGCCTGGCGAACTTTCACATCATCGAGTGGTTTTTTCTGCACGTTATATGAAAGATAGCCGACGTTCAGCCCCGGCATTTCCATCAGGTTGATGGATTTATCCTGCTTCATGCGAGCGATATCTGCCGGGTTCGGGTACGGCATCACCTGGCATTCATTCTTCTGCAATTTCGCGTAACGCACGGAAGCATCAGGGGTAATAGAGAAAACCAGCGTATCGATCTGCGGTTTGGTGCCCCAGTAGCCATCAAACGCTTTGTAGCGGATACGGGAATCTTTTTGATACTGCTGTAACTGGAACGGACCGGTACCGATTGGGTTGAGGTCCAGTTTTTCCGGTGTACCGGCTTTCATCATCGCGTCAGCATATTCTTTTGACAGAATAGAGGCGAAGTCCATTGCCAGGTCAGCGAGGAACGGCGCTTCCGGTCGAGTCAGCACAAACTGAACGGTGTTGTCGTCCACCTTTTTCACTTCGCTGATCAGCTCCGGCAAGCCCATGCCTTCGAAGTATTCGTAGCTGCCGCCAGAGACTTTATGGTACGGGTTTTGCGCGTTTTTCTGACGATCGAACGAGAACACCACGTCATCGGCGTTCAGTTCGCGCGTCGGTTTGAATTCTTTGTTGTCGTGCCACTTCACACCTTTACGCAGATGGAAGGTATAGGTTTTTCCGTCTTCGCTGACTTCCCACTTTTCAGCGAGGCCCGGAATCACTTCGGTGGTGCCGATTTTAAATTCAACCAGGCGGTTATAAAGCGGCACGGAAGAGGCGTCATAGGTAGTACCGGAGGTAAACAACTGCGGGTTAAACCCTTCCGGAGATCCTTCTGAGCAATAAACCAGAGTTTTAGCCTGAACACTTGCTGCGACGGTCATAGCCACCAGGCTGAGACCAAGCTTCAGCATCCCTGACTTTTTCAAGGAAATACGCATTATTCTGCTCCAATTGTGATGTTTGTTGTTTTAACCCTTTGCAGTGGGTTGTCGCTGCCTGACCTTTTTTGTTTTTTGCCCGGTCGGGTCAACGTTATGAGGTGGGGATGCCGTACTAATTAACATCAGTGTTACAGTGCGGATCCTCCATAAAATGCCCCTCGTGACCTACAATCTGTCAACAGAATGTGAAAACGTCAATACAGCCCACCGGGATTTACACCAACGGTGAGAATCCACAAACAAAGATTAAAAAAACTTCAAACAACTATTTGCAGCAGAGAAATTTGTGCTACTCCAACATAACCAGAACAATCAGCTTAATAATTAGCAACAATTGGTGATTAAGTTTTATGCATTTTGTGAAAAAAATCTGATGAAAAGGTGGATATCTGAGCGATTAATACCATGAACGCTAAACCGCACAGCGGAAAATGCCAGCGCCAGCCATAAGTAACGCAAAAAAAGATTTAAGCAAATATAAAAAAAGACAATGGTTTCTGTCACAAATCCGTTAATGGATAGTGAGATATGGGGCGCAAATTTGGCAGGGAAATGTGTGGAGTGTTGCCGTTTAGATCGGATAAGACGGATACGCTGTATCCCACAATGAGTGCGGTGCCGAATTTGGTCGGTGCCAGAGGATTACTCGCCACTTCGTGGCTCGCCCTGCGGGCCGTTGCTGGCGCAACGTTCTCTCGCTTCGCTCGAGTCGAACCTCCCCGCCCCCGGAGGTTCTCATCCTCATGAGCTACAAATGCAAAAAAGCCTGCTCGCTGAGCAGGCATTTCGAATTTGGTCGGTGATAGAGGATTCGAACCTCCGACCCCTTCGTCCCGAACGAAGTGCGCTACCAGGCTGCGCCAATCACCGAATGCGGGGCGCATCTTACTGCGCAGATACGCCCTCGTCAATCCCTTAATAGCAAAATGCCTTTTGATCGGCGAGAAAGTCAGCAGGCCTCTTAGTTAGCCGCCGCCTCTCTTGCCTGCGGGATGTGGCACCAGTTGTTGTTTTCGTTAATTCCACCATCCGGTGAAGTATAGCCAAGACAACCCATGATGGTGTCGTACAGCTCTACATGACGGCGTGGCACTTTCATGTCGGCTTCTTTTTTCAGCTGCGCAAATGCCTGCGCATTGGCCGGATTTTCCAGATATTTATCTGACATCCAGACCATCATCGGCACGCGGAACTGCTCCGGCGGTGCCAGTTCACGCGGCGTGCCGTGCAGGTGCTCGCGTTCATTAATTGACTCACCGTGGTCAGCTGCGTAGAACACAATCGCTTTCTTATCGCGAACCTGATCAATCACGCTGGAGATAAAGTGATCCACATAGGTCACCGAGTTGTCGTATGAGTTGATCATCTGCGCTTTGGTACAGCCGCTATCAACACCAATACATTCCGGCTTCCACTGCGCAAAGCTGCGCGGGTAACGCTGGGTGTAGTTAAAGTGTGAGCCTTTGGTATGCAGAATGATCAGATGCTTACCATCCGGGTTGCGCCCCAGCGATTGCTGCATTTCGTCTACCAGCAACATATCATCTACCGGCTTGCCACGGTTACGTGGCTCCGCACCAATCTGCTCACGATAAGCAATGTTGTCCGCCATCGTATTGCTGTAGAACCACATTTCGCTTTGCATAGCGTAGAGATCAGAACTGAATCCTAACTGCTTCAATACCGCGAAAATGTTCTGTTCTTTTAATGTGCGCTGCGGATTATCTTCTGCTCCACCCTGACGTACAAACATGCAACGCAGTGAGAGTTTGGTTGCAGTATCACAGGAGTAACCACGGAACGCCGCCAGATTTTTCTCCTGAGCAAGTTTCGGTGTGGTATTGCGTTCATAGCCGAAAATGCCCATATGATCCCAACGCGTGGTTTCACCAATGATAAACACGACATAAGTGTCATCAACGTTTTGCGGTGCCTGATAAGTGAATTTCTTCGCCGGATTAAGCAATGAATTATTATCGGAAGATTCATCGACCCGCGCCCAGGCATACAGCCCCAACGCAGAAAGCCAGTTTGATGGCAGATAAGAGTTCGCTACGACACCGCCATAACTCGGCAAATCAACGCCGGTCGCCCTCTCCACTTTCTTCTGCTGGATATCCAGCAAACGAATCGGTGCCCAAACCATAATACCCGCCAGTACGACGACCGCCAGGCTGCGAATACGCTGCCCTGGGGTTCGCAGTTGTCGGAGCAAGGTGTAGCGACAGCGGTTATTCCAGATAAGGATAAGAGGCAATGCACTAACGGCGATTAACCAGAGAATAAAGTTCAGACCAACAACTTCTTTTGACAGGTCGATATCGGTGGTCATGACGGAAGCGATGATGCCATAACCAATGACCACATTAAGGAAGGTCATGTAATAGCTGGCACCGGCGGAAAAGAGCACCACCAGCGATGCCAGAATACGCCAACTGCGGCGGCCAAACAGCGAAAGAAGACGTAGTAAAAAGAAGGTCACCAGTACGGTGGCGGCCAGTTCAACAACAGCAGAAATGCCTTTCCAGACGGTAAAATCGTGCGCATAGCTGCCGAAGCGGCGGTAAAAAACCGCGCCATTCATAAAAAGGCCAATATAGATTGCAAGCAAAAAGCTCAGCTTCTGCTGTGTAATCGATTTGATGTATCTCATGCAAGCAAACCCTGGACAAACAGGTGATAACACCCTGCTTAATGGCTTTTCAGGCCAGGCAGGGGAAAAGTGCGGAGGTAGTCAGATAAGTAAAATCTACACGCGCGAATAAGTAGACCACAGCAAAGGGAAAAAGTGTGGGGAAAGAGTGTGCACGAAGCACAAATTTACAAAAATGCAAGTTTGAAAAGAGACTTTAGCGTTACAAAAAGCAGTAAAAAGGGCCAGTTAACTGGCCCAAATTTTACGCGTCATTGTTTATACATTGCGTTGAAGCGTTTGATTCACACTAAGGCTAAAGCCCAGTAGCTCGCGGCAGATGATTAAAGGGAGCCATGCGCCTCACGCAACATTTTCTGCTCTGGCTGACGAATCGTCGTAGAGAGCGCCAGTGACAGAATCAGCAGGGCGAAAATCACGTAGAAGGTCACATAGAAGCCGCCAAACAGTGAGGCGATAATCGACCCACAAATGCTGCCGATACCGAAACCGAGATAAATCACACCGTAGTTTTTCGCCAGGTTATTGAGGCCGAAGAACTCACTGACCAGTGACGGGAACACCGTGATAGTGCCGCCAAAGTTAAACGCCACGCAGGCAATCGCTGCAAAGAACGTCACTGCATTCAATGGTGCAAACAGCAGGGCCGCCATACCCACCAGCGAAATCACCTGACCAATGGTGATAACACGGATTCGGGCGATTTTGTCAGACAGTATCCCCAGAACCAGACGACCTGAAAGGTTGGCGATGGAAATAACAGTGACTGCATTGGCTGCGGAAACCACATCAAGGTGTGCCAGACTTTGGGCGATATCTTTCGCTACCCCAATCACGTACAGGCCGCTCATGCAGGCAGTCAGGAACATTACCGCTAACATCCAGTACTGCGGTTTACGCATCGACTCTGCCAGCGTGTAATCTTTTTCCACGACACCATTGCTGGTTTTCACTTCCTGTTTTGGTGCGTCTTTCATTAACGTTGCGCCGAAAACAATCATCACCAGCGCAATCGCTCCCCAAATCACAAATGTTTTTTCCAGACCCACCGTTTCCAGCAGCTGCGTGTCGATAAATTTGAAACCCAGGCTACCCAGACCATAAGAACCGATAGCGAACGCGGAGATCAGACCTTTACGCTCCGGAAACCACTTCACGCAGTTAGAGAGCGTCAGCAGGTAACCCGCGCCATCCGCCAGACCGACCAGCACACCGGCGCTTAACCACAGCATCATCAGGTTGTCAGAATGCGCTGTCAGGAAGAAGCCTAATCCCAGCAAAATGCCGGAAGCCATAGTGACGCGTTTAACGCCAAAACGTTCCTGTAATTTCCCCGCAACAGAAGATGAAATTGCCAGCCCCAGACTTAACAAGCCGAAAGAGAAAGCGACCTGGCTTACCGGCGCATCCAGCTTGGCAGAAAGCGCGCCGTTAAACAGGCTCCAGGTATAAACCGACCCCAGCGCAAACTGGGTAATGATAGTACCGATGAGTGTCAACCAGCGGGTACGCTGATAATTTGAAGGTGTCATGGCAGTATTCCTGCAGTAATAAAAAGGAAAAATCTCTGCTGACAACCATAACGAAGTGCACTTTATGCCTGGGGAAAAACGGCATGAAATGCCATCAGAACGGAATGAAATGCATTAGTTCAGGAATGAATGACTCGACAATTATTCACCAAATTTATTATTTAGTAAGTTAGCACCCACTATCGCCACAACTGTTGTTATCCAATGGTTTCAATTGTATCTATAACGTTAAAATCTGGCACTAACCCCCATCGTATACAGATAGTCGCTATTGTTAGTGGTATTTTCTGCCTGAGATAGCGCAGCATAGGCAGCAATATTTTGATTGAGCAACATATCAGCGCCTACGGTGACATCCAGCCAGTTGCCGTTCTGGTTTGTCGCCGTCATCCGGCTCAGGCCTGATTGCGCCTTCCAGATATTCTCGCCAAATTGCTGGTTATAGCTGATTTGCGCCCAGGGTCGGAGATCGCCAAGCCGGGAGTCAACACGCCAGCCTAAGGTACTCACGCTGGCATGCCATAACGGATCGGCCAGCGTGGTAGTACTGTCGCCAAACTCGTTATACATCGAGGTGGTTGTGCCATCGTAATGTAATGCCGCGACCGGGCCGGTTGTAACCTGCTCATATAAAGGAAAATTCCAGCCCATACTCATACTGCTGGTCACATCCACAGGAGTTTCTTCCGCCAGATTGACTTCCAGTCCCAGCGCCCTTTGGCTACTTTGAATACGTTGCGACAAAATATCGTTGTAATCAGGTTGGTGATCACTATCCCAGGTGTAACGCTCTGTGGAATGTCCGGGTTGCGTATCAACGATATATTCTTGTTGCCAGGCGTAAGCTGTGTTGAGAAAAAAGGCACTGATTACCACACTCGCCAGCAGGCTTAGCTGCCAGCGACCACCGCTTTTTTTTATGATCATTAACACGACTCCAGGGAAGAGCCGAATTCGGCAATATTATTGTCATTGTATGAAGGATATCGGGCATAGTAGCCCTGTATTAAATATTGACTTTTTCACCGATGCGTCAAGAAAAGCGGCTGAAATTTTTACGATCGGGTACATAGCGAGGGAAAGTATGGAACGTTGCGGCTGGGTGAGTCAGGACCCGCTTTATATTGCCTACCATGATAATGAGTGGGGCGTGCCTGAAACTGACAGTAAAAAACTGTTCGAAATGATCTGCCTTGAAGGGCAGCAGGCTGGATTATCGTGGATCACCGTCCTCAAAAAACGCGAAAACTATCGCGCCAGCTTTCATCAGTTCGATCCGGTGAAGGTGGCTGCAATGCAGGAAGAGGATGTCGAAAGACTGGTACAGGACGCCGGGATTATCCGCCATCGCGGGAAAATTCAGGCAATTATTGGTAATGCGCGGGCGTACCTGCAAATGGAAAAGAACGGCGAACCGTTTGCCGACTTTGTCTGGTCGTTTGTCAATCATCAACCACAGGTGACACAAGCCACAACGTTGAGCGAAATCCCTACATCTACGCCCGCCTCCGACGCTCTATCTAAAGCCCTGAAAAAGCGTGGTTTTAAGTTTGTTGGTACCACAATCTGTTACTCCTTTATGCAGGCATGTGGGCTGGTGAATGATCATGTGGTTGGCTGTTGTTGCTATCCGGGAAATAAACCATGATTCGGGAAGCGCAACGTTCAGAACTCCCCGCGATCCTCGAACTGTGGCTGGAAAGTACAACCTGGGGGCATCCCTTTATAAAAGCGAATTACTGGCGTGATTGCATTCCGCTGGTGCGGGATGCCTATCTTGCCAACGCGCAAAACTGGGTCTGGGAAGAAGACGGTAAGCTTCTCGGTTTTGTCAGCATTATGGAAGGCCGATTTCTGGCTGCAATGTTTGTCGCACCGAAGGCCGTCAGACGCGGTATTGGTAAGGCGCTAATGCAGTATGTGCAGCAGCGCCATCCCCATCTGATGCTGGAGGTTTATCAAAAAAATCAACCGGCGATAGATTTTTACCATGCGCAGGGTTTTCACATTGTCGACTGCGCATGGCAGGATGAAACCCAACTACCCACCTGGATTATGAGCTGGCCGGTGGTTCAAACGCTGTAAGTGTCAGTTCCGGACCGTTGTATTTTTCCAGCCATGCCAGTGCCGTATTACCCGCACAGCCATTCCCCAGCCGCGAGCTGGGGAGATCTTTGGTCAGAACGTTCACCGCGCCGTTTTTACAAATACCGTCAGCGGTTAAATCCAGATCCGGCCATGCCCCTTCATGAATACAAATCACGCCAGGTTTAATTCCCTCGCTAATGACCGCTCCGGCAAGAATTTGCCCGCGTGCGTTCCACAACCGAACAATATCGCCATCTTGTATGCCGCGCGCCTGGGCATCGTCAGGATGAATGGTGACAGGCTCACGATTTGCCACCGCGTACAATTCGCGCAGAGAACTGTAATTCAGCTGGCTGTGCAGACGATGTGCCGGATGAGCAGAAAGTACCTGCAACTGTTCTGGTTCGGCATTGCCCTGCCACTCATCCGGCTCCAGCCACATCGGATGCCCAGGGCAATCCTGGTAACCATAATCGGCAATACGCTGCGAGAATATTTCAATCTTACCGCTGGCGGTTTTTAATGGATGCGCCTGCGGATCGCGGCGAAAATCGGCGAAGCGAATAAACCGCTCACTGTCCGGGTTTTCCGGCATCTCAATTAACTGGTTGGCTTCCCAGAACTCAGCAAATGGCGACAATTCAACCTGCTGGCTTGCCCCGCGCTGCCGGGCAACGTTATAAAACGTTTCCAGCCATTGCAGCTCACTTTTTCCTTCCGTAAACCGCGCATAGCCGCCCTTCTCCCAACGTTCACTCAACTCGGCAAAGACATCAAAATCATTACGCGCTTCATAACGTGGCGGCACCACTTGTTTCATCGGCACCAGATGCTGATTACTGTAATCACCGGTCATGGTGAGATCATTACGCTCAAAAGAGGTAGTCGCAGGCAGAACGATATCCGCGTGTTTCGCCGCAGCCGTCCAGAAGCATTCAGAGATCACCACCAGCTTCGGTTTTTGCCAGGCACGGATCAGGCGATTGGTATCCTGATGATGAGTAAAGTTGGCACCGCCCGCCCACCAGATAAAACGAATATCCGGGAAATGTCGGTTCATACCGTTGTGTTGATATGCGCCACCAGGGTTTTCCAGTGCTTCAACAATGCGGGCAACAGGGATTTTATCTACCGCATCGGTGCCGCCAGGCAAGCTGCCCTGCATGGAAGAGAGCACCGCAGAACGCCGCGTGGGGTTACCACCATTGGCAAAATGATAAGAAAGACCAAAACCGCCGCCGGGTGTGCCGATTTGCCCCAACATTGCCGCCAGCGTGACGATCATCCAGTGTTTTTGCTCACCAAACTGTTGACGCTGCATTCCCCAGCCAGCCATCAGCATGGTCGTGTTTTGGTGGAAAAGAGCCGCCAGCTCGCGGATTTTCTCTGCGTTAACTCCACAAATCCCTGCCGCCCATTCGGCGGTTTTGGCTATTCCGTCACTCTCGCCCAGCAAATAAGAGGCGAAGACGGCATAACCGGTGGTGCAACGCGCCAGAAACGCTTCGTCGTGCCAACCATTTTCCACCAGCGTATGGGCGATCCCCAGCATCAGCGCAACATCGGTGCCCATGTGCGGTGCCACCCACTCCATTTTATCGCCAAAGAAATCGACGGTTTCCGATCGCATTGGATCAATGCAGATCAGCTTTTTCCCGCTGTCACGCAGTGCGGAAAAGTAAGAAAGCCCCTGCTCATCGGATGCATTCCACGCAATTTTCAGCGTATTGAGTGGATTAGCACTCCACAGCACCACGACATCGCTATGTTCCAGCACCAGGGGCCAACTGGTTTGCTGTTGATAAACTTCGCTGCCCCCCACGACATACGGCATGATCGCCTGTGCTGCACCGGTCGAATAATCCCCCAGATGCCCGGTATAACCGCCTGCCAGCGCCATATAGCGTTGTAATAATGTCGAGGCCTTATGCAGCACGCCGTTTGAACGCCAGCCGTAGGAACCAGCAAAAATCGATGCCGGACCATAAGCCTCACGAATGCGTTTATGTTGTTGGTGAATAAGCTCCAGCGCCTCATCCCAACTCACACGAACAAATTCATCCTGCCCGCGAATGCCTTGCGGTTTTTCCGGTGACGCAAGAAAGCCTTTGCGCACCATTGGAAATCGTACCCGCGTATTGCTGTGAACCTGGTCGCGAACCGCGCTCTGCAAGGAGTTTTCCATTCCTGTGGTTAACGCGCCACGCGAGCTAAGCACGGTTTCGCCGTCAGTTTCAACCAGCATGGGCCCCCAGTGGGCGGCAGTCAGAACGGAATATCGTGAGGATGAGTTGGCCAAACCGAAGACTCCTGAAAGGTTAGATGTATTGAGCAGTTAAATATTACTTACAAATTTCCGAGTATTCCCAGGAATAATCTTCATGTTCACGCGGCATAATCTCCCGCCACGGAACCCGTGGCAAAGAATAAAAAGGTTATTAAGGATTAACAATGAAGAAACGTGTTTATCTTATTGCCGCAGTAGTGAGTGGCGCTCTGGCGGTATCTGGCTGCACAACTAACCCTTACACCGGCGAACGCGAAGCAGGTAAATCTGCTATTGGCGCAGGTCTGGGCTCTCTCGTGGGCGCGGGTATTGGTGCGCTCTCTTCTTCGAAGAAAGATCGCGGTAAAGGCGCGCTCATTGGCGCAGCAGCAGGCGCAGCTCTGGGCGGCGGCGTGGGTTATTACATGGATGTGCAGGAAGCGAAGCTACGTGACAAAATGCGCGGCACTGGTGTTAGCGTAACCCGCAGCGGGGATAACATTATCCTCAATATGCCGAACAATGTGACCTTCGACAGCAGCAGCGCGACCCTGAAACCGGCGGGCGCTAACACCCTGACCGGCGTGGCAATGGTGCTGAAAGAGTATCCGAAAACGGCGGTTAACGTGATTGGTTATACCGACAGCACGGGTGGTCACGACCTGAACATGCGTCTCTCCCAGCAGCGTGCGGATTCCGTTGCCAGCGCGTTGATCACCCAGGGCGTGGACGCCAGCCGCATCCGTACTCAGGGCCTTGGCCCGGCTAACCCAATCGCCAGCAACAGCACCGCAGAAGGTAAGGCGCAAAACCGCCGTGTAGAAATTACCTTAAGCCCGCTGTAATCCCTTTCATGCCAGGTGATGCAGAAATCACCTGGCATTCTTCAGTTTTCCTTCATCATATTTCAGGCTAAGGTGATCGCCTTATCAGTGAATGGAGAGAAGCATGAAGCCGTCCGTTATCCTCTACAAAGCCTTACCTGATGATTTACTGCAACGCCTGCAAGAGCATTTCACCGTTCACCAGGTGGCAAACCTCAGCCCACAAACCATCGAACAAAATGCAGCAATTTTTGCCGAAGCTGAAGGTTTACTGGGTTCAAACGAGAATGTTGATGCCGCATTGCTGGAAAAAATGCCGAAACTGCGTGCCACATCAACGATCTCCGTCGGCTATGACAATTTTGATGTCGATGCGCTTACCGCCCGAAAAATTCTGCTGATGCACACGCCAACCGTATTAACAGAAACCGTCGCCGATACGCTGATGGCGCTGGTGTTGTCTACCGCTCGTCGGGTTGTGGAGGTAGCAGAACGGGTAAAAGCAGGCGAATGGACCGCGAGCATAGGCCCGGACTGGTACGGCACTGACGTTCACCATAAAACACTGGGCATTGTCGGGATGGGACGGATCGGTATGGCGCTGGCACAACGTGCGCACTTTGGTTTCAACATGCCCATCCTCTATAACGCGCGCCGCCACCATAAAGAAGCAGAAGAACGCTTCAACGCCCGCTACTGCGATTTGGATACACTGTTACAAGAGTCAGATTTCGTTTGCCTGATCCTGCCGTTAACTGATGAAACGCATCATCTGTTTGGCGCAGAACAATTCGCCAAAATGAAATCCTCCGCCATATTCATTAATGCCGGACGTGGCCCGGTGGTTGATGAAAATGCACTGATTGCTGCATTGCAGAAAGGGGAAATTCACGCTGCCGGGCTGGATGTCTTCGAACAAGAGCCACTGTCTGTAGATTCGCCGTTGCTCTCAATGGCCAACGTCGTCGCAGTACCGCATATTGGATCTGCCACTCATGAGACGCGTTATGGCATGGCCGCCTGTGCCGTGGATAATTTGATTGATGCGTTACAAGGAAAGGTTGAGAAGAACTGTGTGAATCCGCACGTCGCGGACTAAGCCGCGACTGCGTGGAGTAAAGCCCGATAATCGCTCGGGCTTTTACTCTTTATTGGGTTGCAGTAACTGCTGTAGTCCAGGCCTGATTAAACGCCTGATGCTGTGCCGGTAATGGCGCAATCAGTTTGTTATATTCACTTGCCTGCTGTGACGTCGGGAACTGGATGCCATTTGCGACAAAGCTCACCTGAGTACCTTGCTGAGCAATGTAGTCTCCAACCATCACCAGTTGTTGCGTGAAAGTTTGTGCCGCCGGAATCAACGGTTGCAATGCATCAGCTGGCGTCGTTACCACTTTGGTGAATGCCTGATCAAAGACCGGTTTCAAATCATCGGTCTGTTTTAGCGCAGAGTGCGCAGCATCGGCCTGCAACTTCGCATTTTGCAGCTGTTGCGCCAGTACGCCCAGAGAACCGTTCATTTCACGCAGTGGGCCGCTTTGCGTAACGTAATCCTGCGGTACGCGAATTGCGTTAACGCTGTCTACGACCGGGCGCAGACCGGAATCCATCGCCTGATTCACCTGCTGAGAATAACCATACAGAATCGCGTAATCAGAGACAAAAGGACCAAACTGTTTTTTCTGATCGGCAGTCAGGGTTGGTAGACGTTCACCGCTACGCATCACTGTATTCTGCAGGAAGTCGATAAACGCTTTACGCTGATCGCCTTCTTTATCAAAACACCCACTCAGGCTAACTACCATTAATAACGCCGCAAGAGGCGCAAACCAGCGAGAGCAGGACTTTCCTGTCGCCATTTTCTTACTCCTTTCACCCAAAAAAAGCGCACAACGACACACACGTGTCTGACGTGACAAGGATAGTCCAGGACAGGCTTGCAGGATACCCTTTCTACGTAATCTTCCTGGTAAAATCATGGAGAAAATGAAACAAGGTTAATTTGTTGTTTCATTGTTAAAAAATGATAGTGCCGTTGCTTTTTTTGTTGCCAGAGATTTACGCCTTCTCAGAACGTTAGATTTTCGAAATCTTTACAAACCGGGAGTGGTAAGAGATATATCGGCATTTATCAGATCGTTAGGTGGCTATAAGTCACGCTAAATGACTGGCTGAATCGAATCATAGCCAGAGCATGCCCTGACTTCACCCCGCTGTGTCTGCTTTTCCCGACTATTCTTAATGAGCTTCGATGCAATTCACGATCCCGCAGTGTGATTTGAGGAGTTTTCAATGGAATATAAAGATCCAATGCATGAGCTGTTGAGCAGCCTGGAACAGATTGTTTTTAAAGATGAAACGCAGAAAATTACCCTGACGCACAGAACAACATCCTGTACCGAAATTGAGCAGTTACGAAAAGGAACAGGGTTAAAAATCGATGATTTCGCCCGGGTTTTGGGCGTATCAGTCGCCATGGTAAAGGAATGGGAATCCAGACGCGTGAAGCCTTCAAGTGCCGAACTAAAATTGATGCGTTTGATTCAAGCCAACCCGGCATTAAGTAAGCAGTTGATGGAATAGACTTTTATCCACTTTATTGCTGTTTACGGTCCTGATGACAGGACCGTTTTCCAACCGATTAATCATAAATATGAAAAATAATTGTTGCATCACCCGCCAATGCGTGGCTTAATGCACATCAACGGTTTGACGTACAGACCATTAAAGCAGTGTAGTAAGGCAAGTCCCTTCAAGAGTTATCGTTGATACCCCTCGTAGTGCACATTCCTTTAACGCTTCAAAATCTGTAAAGCACGCCATATCGCCGAAAGGCACACTTAATTATTAAAGGTAATACACTATGTCCGGTAAAATGACTGGTATCGTAAAATGGTTCAACGCTGACAAAGGCTTCGGCTTCATCACTCCTGACGATGGCTCTAAAGACGTGTTCGTACACTTCTCTGCTATCCAGAACGATGGTTACAAATCTCTGGACGAAGGTCAGAAAGTGTCCTTCACCATCGAAAGCGGTGCTAAAGGCCCGGCAGCTGGTAACGTAACCAGCCTGTAATCTCTGCTTAAAAGCACAGAATCTAAGATCCCTGCCATTTGGCGGGGATTTTTTTATTGGATAAACCGCTTTATATGTAGAGAAGAACAGTCCCAGGAACAATCCAGATCCGGCACCGGAATGTCGCAATCACGACAGACCGCACCATCGCACCCGGAACAATCACAATTATTATTCTTCTTTTTACGTATTACCTCGTTCAGGTGTTGCTTCTGCCTGATTGTCTGTGCCGCAAGTCGGCAATCTGCAAAACGCTGACGTATCTCGCCCCAGCCTGCAATAACACCTTTCTGTTGAATAATCTCTTTGACTGCTCCCGAACATCCCTGCGTTTGGTACAACACACTGTAAGCACAGCGGTATCCTTTGCGAGGAGAAAGGTGTCGTTGATAGAGCATTATCAACAGTAAAAGCAGTTTATTCATGAAGGCTCCGAACCATTCCTGTTCCCGATTAAAAACTTATCTAATAGCCAAATCCATTCGTATTTAAAAAAACATTCATTAAAGAAATAAATTTGGGTGCAATGAGAATGCGCAACGCCGTAAGAAAGGCGGGAATAACTTCCCGCCAAAGACTCTTACTCTTTCAAATTGCAGGCTAAAAATGCCGCCAGCTCATAACTCCCCTGTTTAATATGCAATTCACACAGTGAATCTCTTATCATCCAGGTGAAAAATAAAAGCGTGCAACAAATCACTATTAAAGAAAGTAATCTATATTTCTGCGGCATTCCCAGCCCCCTGTGTTGATTTCCAACGAGTAAGAGGCTAACCTTATGGTGTTCAGGCATAGGGTAGCCTCACTTTGATTTATAGTCAGGTGGGGCTTTTCTCTGTCTGCCTTTCGGTGAATACCTGAGACAAACAGTCTCAAGCACCCGTGGCTATTCTAGCTTAATAAGTTCGTTTCTTCTCCTTGATATAATCCTAAAAAAATCTCATAAAATTAATATATGAGATAATCTTTATTCAGCAGAAGATTATTAAAGGTTGCTGTATTATTTAGCGATAAAAAAAGCCTGCCAGATGGCAGGCTTTTTAATAACGGCGTTATTACTGTAACAGCGAAATATCCGCAACGCGCAGGAACAGTTCGCGCAGTTTCTCCAGCATGGTCAAACGGTTGATACGCAATTCTTTGTCATCAACCATGACCATCACTTTATCGAAGAAGGCATCAACCGGTTCACGCAGCTCAGCCAGTTCGACCAGCGCATCCTGGTAACGACCTTCAGCAAAGTACGGCTCCAGTTTATCGCGCAGCACAACCACCTGCATCGCCAGTTTAATTTCTTCCGGCTCTTTCAGAGTAGAAGCATTCACGCGATCGCTCAGCACTTCGTCAGACTTCGCCAGAATGTTAGATACACGTTTGTTCGCCGCCGCCAGTGCAGCAGCTGCATCCAGGGTACGGAAGTGCGATACCGCCTTCATACGGGCATCGAAATCTGCCGGACGAGTCGGACGACGCGCCAGTACCGCCTGGATGGTGTCAACGGTGTAACCTTCGTCCTGATACCAGGCGCGGAAGCGACCGAGCATAAAGTCGATAACATCATCAACCACGTTGGCATTAGTCAGCTTATCGCCATACAGACGCACTGCTTCTTCGGTCAGCGTTTGCAGATCAAGGTTGAGGTTCTTCTCAACGATAATACGCAGTACGCCAAGTGCGGCACGACGCAACGCAAACGGGTCTTTGTCGCCTTTCGGATGCTGGCCGATACCGAAGATACCCGCCAGAGTATCCATCTTGTCAGCAATCGCCAGCGCACAGGCTACCGGGTTAGACGGCAGGTCATCACCGGCAAAGCGCGGCTGATACTGCTCGTTCAGCGCCACTGCAACATCTTCCGCTTCGCCATCGTAACGCGCGTAGTGCATCCCCATAACGCCCTGGGTGTCGGTGAACTCGAAGACCATGTTGGTCATCAGGTCGCACTTGGACAGCAGGCCCGCACGGGTTGCGTGGTTAACGTCAGCGCCAATCTGTTCAGCAATCCAGCCAGCCAGCGCCTGGATGCGGTCAGTTTTGTCGCGCAGTGTACCCAGCTGTTGCTGAAACAACACGGTTTGCAGGCGCGGCAGGTTATCTTCCAGACGTTTTTTACGGTCGGTGTTGAAGAAGAACTCGGCATCCGCCAAACGTGGACGAACGACTTTCTCGTTACCAGAGATAATTTGCTGCGGATCTTTCGATTCGATATTGGCAACGAAGATAAAGTTCGGCAGCAGTTTGCCGTCGTTCGCATACACCGGGAAGTATTTCTGGTCACCTTTCATGGTGTAAACCAGCGCTTCAGACGGCACCGCAAGGAATTTCTCTTCGAATTTTGCGGTCAGCACAACCGGCCATTCCACCAGCGAAGCCACTTCTTCCAACAGGCTTTCGCTTAAGTCAGCGTTACCGCCAATCTTACGCGCCGCTTCTTCGGCATCGGCTTTAATCTTCGCCTTACGTTCTTCGTAATCGGCGATGACTTTCCCGCGCTCACGCAGAATTTCCGGATACTGATCGGCATTGTCGATAGTGAATTCCGGCTCGCCCATAAAGCGGTGGCCGCGAATCACGCGATCGGACTGAATGCCCAGAATGGTAGCCGGAATAACTTTGTCGCCCAGCAGCAGGGTCACGGTGTGCACCGGACGCACGAAGTGCACGTCGCTTGCGCCCCAACGCATCAGTTTCGGGATCGGCAGTTTCGCCAGCGAAGTCGCAACCATATTCGGCAGCAGTGCTTCGGTGCTTTCGCCCTTCACGTGGGCGCGATACAGCAGCCATTCGCCTTTATCGGTAGTCAGACGCTCAGCCTGGTCAACGGTAATACCGCAACCACGCGCCCAGCCTTCTGCCGCTTTGCTCGGTTTGCCTTCAGCGTCGAACGCCTGAGCAATCGCCGGGCCGCGTTTTTCGATTTCACGATCCGGTTGCGCTTCCGCCAGGTTAGCTACTTTCAGCGCCAGACGACGCGGAGCAGCAAACCATTGAACGGCGCCGTGTGCGAGGCCAGCGTTATCCAGCTCCGCAGTAAAGTTCGCAGCAAAGGACTCAGCCAGGCTGCGCAGTGCTTTTGGTGGCAGCTCTTCAGTGCCGATTTCCACCAGAAAAGTTTTCTCAGACATAGCCGCCTCTTACTTATCTTTGTTGCACATCGGGAAGCCGAGGGCTTCACGGGAAGCGTAGTATGCTTCTGCCACTGCTTTGGTCAGGGTGCGAATGCGCAGAATATAGCGCTGACGCTCAGTGACGGAGATGGCTTTACGCGCATCCAGCAGGTTGAAGCTGTGGGCGGCTTTCAGAATACGCTCGTAGGCTGGCAACGGCAGCGGATTTTCCAGCGCCAGCAGCTGCTGCGCTTCTTTCTCGTACTGCTCGAAGCAGGTGAACAGGAAGTCCACATCCGCGTATTCGAAGTTGTAAGTGGACTGCTCCACTTCGTTCTGATGGAACACGTCGCCATAGGTGGTTTTACCCAGCGGGCCGTCGCTCCAGACCAGGTCGTAAACGCTGTCTACGCCCTGAATGTACATTGCCAGACGTTCCAGACCGTAGGTGATCTCGCCGGTAACCGGTTTACACTCCAGACCACCAACCTGCTGGAAGTAAGTGAACTGCGTCACTTCCATGCCGTTCAGCCACACTTCCCAGCCCAGCCCCCAGGCACCCAGCGTCGGGTTTTCCCAGTTATCTTCCACGAAACGGATGTCGTGGATGGTCGGGTCCATGCCCAGCTCTTTCAGAGAACCAAGGTACAGCTCCTGAATATTGTCCGGCGATGGCTTAATGACCACCTGGAACTGATAGTAGTGCTGTAAACGGTTGGGGTTTTCGCCGTAGCGACCATCGGTTGGGCGACGAGAAGGCTGAACATAAGCAGCCGCCATCGGTTCTGGCCCCAGCGCGCGCAGACAGGTCATTGGGTGAGAGGTTCCCGCGCCGACTTCCATGTCCAATGGTTGAACAATGGTGCAGCCCTGGCGAGCCCAGTAATCCTGTAAGGTCAGGATCAAGCCCTGGAAGGTCCTGGTATCAAACTTTTGCATATTATTTCGTGCTGGATACGTGTGGATTTAAAGGAAGGGATCAGTATACCCGCTGGATGGAAGATATACAGTACGAAACGGGAAAAAGCAGGGCTTAACGCATGGAAAGATGCAAAAAATGGCCATCTGCGTCAAAAGAACAGACAAACTGCTCTTTACGGAAGGTATAACCGCGCATTTCGTAGCTCCCCTGGAACTGTTCAAATGCGGTGACGTCGATTTTTTGCGCACCTGCATTATAGCGTTTTGCCGCCTGATCTTTGCATAGCCCTTCCATATTCAACGAACGCAGAGGATCAACCTTTACCCGTTGTGCTTTCTGCACGGGTGGCGGTGTAGAACAACCCACTAGCGCCATAAGCACCATAAGCGCCATTGCCGGAAAGAAAGAGTTCATCATCATTAAATTACCGTCTGGTTTGCAGGTGAGTCTTATTATTTATATCGGTATAGTGGCTGATATCTTACGAATTTCCTTAAGCCTCTATAAGCTGTAGTGATAAAACTCAGATTATTCCAGTGCGCCAACCGAATGATTTATCGGTCAGACTTTTTTTAACCAGATACAGAGACACAGATGCAGCCCAAAATTTACTGGATTGATAACCTGCGAGGGATAGCGTGTTTAATGGTGGTGATGATTCACACCACTACCTGGTATGTGACCAATGCTCATAGTGTTAGCCCCGTCACATGGGATATCGCCAATGTTCTGAATTCTGCCTCTCGTGTCAGCGTGCCGCTATTTTTCATGATTTCCGGCTATCTCTTTTTTGGCGAACGCAGCGCCCAGCCGCGCCATTTCTTGCGTATCGGCTTATGTCTGCTTTTTTATAGCGCAATCGCACTGCTCTACATTGCGCTGTTTACCTCCATCAATATGGAGTTAGCGCTGAAAAACCTGCTGCAAAAGCCAGTGTTTTACCACTTGTGGTTTTTCTTCGCGATTGCGGTGATTTATCTGGTTTCACCGCTGATTCAGGTGAAGAACGTCGGCGGAAAAATGTTGCTGGTGCTAATGGTGGTGATTGGCATTATCGCTAACCCAAACACAGTGCCGCAGAAAATTGACGGTTTTGAATGGCTGCCAATTAACTTATATATCAATGGCGATACTTTTTACTACATCCTGTATGGCATGTTGGGCCGCGCTATAGGGATGATGGACACACAGCATAAAGCACTGTCGTGGGTGTGCGCCGCACTGTTTGCGACGGGGGTTTTTATTATCTCTCGCGGGACATTATATGAATTGCAGTGGCGCGGAAATTTTGCCGATACCTGGTATCTTTACTGTGGGCCGATGGTTTTTATCTGCGCAACCACGCTATTGACTCTGGTTAAAAACACGCTTGATACGCGTACTGTTCGCGGACTTGGCTTAATCTCCCGCCATTCGTTGGGTATATACGGATTCCACGCCTTGATTATCCATGCACTGCGCACCCGGGGGATTGAGCTTAAAAACTGGCCAATACTCGATATTATTTGGATCTTTTGCGCGACGTTGGCAGCGAGTTTGTTACTTTCTATGCTGGTACAACGAATCGACAGAAACAGACTAGTGAGTTAAATAAAAGCCCGGTCACATTGGACTGACCGGGCTTATGTGAATTATTCGCTGTATTCTTCCTGGGTAATCTGTGTTTCTTTTGGTGGGTTTATTCCGGCATCACGAATATTCTTCTGCACCGCTACTGCACCAAACAAGCTTAAGAAGAAAGCCAGTCCATAAAAACCTTTCTCGCTGAGTAATAACGTCGCATTCCACAGACCTACCATCAGTAACGCAACAGAGATAATAAAGACAGTCAGGCAGGTCATATAATAAATGGAGGTGGTCGGTATGCCTTCATACTTGTCCCGAACGGTCTTTTGATAAGACGCCGCAGAAAACAGTCCTAATACCAGTACGGCAAAATAATATCCTTTTTCATTTAACTGCATCTCTGCATTCCATAGCCCTAACAGATAGGTAACGATACCACCAACGAGAGCTATCCATGACACAATACTGAATGCCGGAGAATAGGTTGATATTTTGTTGTCCATCACAGTATTCCTTTCATTCCTGAATGTGTAAGAGCTTTATGTTGCTCATGCCGGGCGAAACAAACGCATTTGACCAAACAAGCAGACAAAAAAGGCGATAGGGTAGATCACCATTTCATAAGCATTGATAGGTGCGTTTAAAACACCGATAAACAAGAGACCGATAGTGATTAACGCAACTAACTGGCAGATGTGGGTAAAAAAATCATCCAGTTGCCCGAGTTTTTCTGCGCGAAGATATGCATAGTTGCCAAAAGTTGCCGTCATTAACACGCCAAGAAAATAGCCTTTTCCACTTAACAATGGGCATGAGATCCATAGCCCAAGCAGATAAACCAGCGCCCCGACAACAAATAATATTTTTGCCACAGTCTTTGAGGTTTTCATAACGATCTCCATATCTACCAGCGATACATTACGAGTAACCAACGAAAGACAAAACTGAAAAATGCCATTAACAAATGATTTCAGAATAAATTCATACTAAATATTAATTAATTACTGATATATATAGATGTGAATTATCCCCCACCCGGTCAGGCAGGGGATAACGTTTACGCCATTAATGGCAGAAGTTGCTGATAGAGGCGACGGAACGTTTCACGTCGTGGCTGATAAGCGGCATAACGCTGCGCATCTGGTAGATGCGACTGTTCTAACGGCAGTTGCGGCAACAACTCAATGAGCGATTTCTCTGGATTCGCCGCAATCTGCGCCAGCCTTGCTGCGCCCAGTGCTGGCCCCACATCCCCCCCCGTACGGTAATCGAGCCGCTGACCGCTGATATCCGCCAGCATCTGACGCCAGTACTCACTACGCGCCCCGCCACCAATCAACGTAACACTTTGCGGTTTAATGCCGCAGGCATGCACGACATCCATGCCATCTGCCAGCGCATAACCCACGCCTTCCAGCACTGCTCGCGCCAGTTCATTGGGGCCATGTTGATGAGTCAAACCAAAGAAAACCCCCTTCGCCTGGGGATTATTGTGTGGTGTACGCTCGCCGGAAAGATAAGGCAGAAACCAAACTGGCTCGGCACTTTCATCAGCCTGTTGAGCAGCCGCGATTAAAGCTGGGACATTGTTCAGGCCCGTTAATTTCGCAGCCCAATCCAGACACGACGCTGCACTCAGCATCACAGACATTAAATGCCAACGCTGCGGTAGCGCATGGCAAAAGCTGTGTACGGCGCTTTCTGGCTTGCTTAAGAACCCTTCGCTGACAGCAAAATAGACCCCCGACGTCCCCAGCGATAACATTGCCTGATTAGCATCAACCATTCCTACACCAACCGCACCAGCTGCATTATCACCACCGCCTGCGACAACTGGCACCGCCGCCATACCCCACGCTTTCGCAACTTCAGGTAACAAAGCACCAGTAATTTCGCTGCCTTCGTATAATGCGGGCATCTGGTCACGAGATAAGTGGCAAGCCTGCAGCATGACGTCACTCCAGTCACGCTTTGCGACATCCAGCCACATGGTGCCAGCTGCGTCAGACATATCGCTGGCAAACTCCCCCGTCATACGCAGACGCAAGTAATCTTTCGGTAACAATACTTTGTCGATTTGACGGAATATCTCCGGCTCATGCCGCTGAACCCATAGCAATTTAGGCGCAGTAAATCCGGGCATCATCAGGTTACCGGTAATCACCCGCGATTGCGGAACTCGCGCTTCCAGCAAAGCGCACTCTTGCGCACAGCGCCCGTCGTTCCACAAAATGGCAGGGCGTAATAACCGTTGCTGGGCATCCAGTAAGGTTGCACCGTGCATCTGGCCGGCAATACCCAATGCTTTAACGTCCTGCAGAGAATGCTGATCGCCCAGGGCTTTCATTGCGCGATCAGTTGCCTGCCACCACTGTTCCGGGTCTTGTTCCGACCAGAGTGGATGCGGGCGCGAAACGGTCAGCTTTTCCGTTTGCGAAGCAACCACCTCGCCCTGCTCGTTGAGCAAAATAACTTTTACGCCCGAGGTGCCAAGATCTATCCCGATATACATATCGATCGTTCCTTAAAAAAATGCCCGGTATCGCTACCGATAACCGGGCCAACGGACTGCACAGTTAGCCGTTATTTGTCGAACAGATAATGGTTTACCAGATTTTCCAGTTGCTCCTGGCGACCACTCTGATGCACCGGAGACAAATTGTGTTCCTGAGCATATTTGGCTAAATCTGCCAGTGACATTTGGCCTTTCAGGATTTGCTGGCCTAATTCGCTATTCCAGCCGGAATAACGCTGCGCGATGCGTTTATCCAGCTCACCATCTTCAATCATGCGTGCTGCAATTTTCAGCGCCAACGCCATCGTATCCATCGCGCCGATATGACCGTAAAACAGATCATATTTATCAGTACTTTGACGACGTACTTTGGCATCGAAGTTCAGACCGCCGGTGGTGAAACCGCCTGCTTTGAGAATTTCATACATCACCAGCGCATTCTCTTCCACACTGTTCGGGAACTGGTCGGTATCCCAGCCCAGTTGTGCATCGCCACGGTTAGCGTCGACAGAACCGAACAGGCCAAGCGCAATGGCGGTGGCTATTTCATGATGGAAAGAGTGACCTGCCAGCGTCGCGTGGTTAGCTTCAATGTTCAGTTTAATCTCTTTTTCCAGACCAAACTGTTTCAGGAAGCCATAGACTGTCGCAGCATCGTAATCATATTGATGTTTGGTCGGTTCTTGCGGTTTCGGTTCGATAAGCAACGTACCCTGGAAGCCGATTTTATGTTTATGCTCAACCACCATCTGCATAAAGCGGCCCAGTTGTTCACGCTCCTGACGCAGGTCGGTATTTAACAGCGTTTCGTAACCTTCACGACCGCCCCACAGGACATAGTTTTCACCACCCAATTTATGGGTTGCTTCCATCGCTGTAACAACTTGCGTTGCCGCCCAGCTGAAGACTTCAGGATCTGGGTTCGTCGCCGCACCCGCGCCGTAGCGAGGGTTTGTAAAGCAGTTAGCGGTTCCCCACAGCAGCTTCACGCCGCTCTCTTCTTGCTTGCCTGCCAGGACATCAACCATTTGCGCAAAATTATTGATGTACTCTTTTAACGACGCGCCCTCAGGGGAAACATCCACGTCGTGGAAGCAATAAAATGGCACATGTAACTTGTGGAAAAACTCAAATGCGACATCTGCTTTACGCTTCGCCAACGCCAGTGCCTCACCAGGCTGCTGCCACGGACGATTAAACGCCCCCACACCAAACATGTCCGCCCCGTTCCAGCAGAAGGTGTGCCAGTAGCAGGCGGCAAATCGCAAGTGCTCTTCCATACGCTTGCCCAACACCAGTTCGTCGGGATTATAGTGATGGAATGCTAACGGGTTAGAGGATTTTGAGCCTTCATAACGAACGCGATCGAGCTGGTCAAAATAGGCTTGCATATTGAACTCCATAATCAGGTAATGCCGCGGGTGATGGATGATGTCGTAATATTGGGCACTCCCTTTCAGTTGCTCAATTATGTTATTTCACACTGCTATTGAGATAATTCACAAGTGTGCGCTCGCTCGCAAAATAAAATGGAATGAGGAAACTGGGTAATTCCTCGAAGAGAAAAATGCAATAAGTACAATTGCGCAACAAAAGTAAGATCTCGGTCATAAATCAAGAAATAAACCAAAAATCGTAATCGAAAGATAAAAATCTGTAATTGTTTTCCCCTGTTTAGTTGCTAAAAATTGGTTACGTTTATCGCGGTGATTGTTACTTATTAAAGCTGTCCTCTACCTACAGAAGGCCCTACACCATGAAAATAAAGAACATTCTACTCACCCTTTGCACCTCACTTCTGCTTACCAACGTTGCGGCACACGCCAAAGAAGTCAAAATAGGTATGGCGATTGATGATCTCCGTCTTGAACGCTGGCAAAAAGATCGAGATATTTTTGTGAAAAAGGCAGAATCTCTCGGCGCGAAAGTATTTGTACAGTCTGCAAATGGCAATGAAGAAACACAAATGTCGCAGATTGAAAACATGATTAACCGGGGCGTCGATGTTCTTGTCATTATTCCGTATAACGGTCAGGTATTAAGTAACGTTGTAAAAGAAGCCAAACAAGAAGGTATTAAAGTATTAGCTTACGACCGTATGATTAACGATGCGGATATCGATTTTTATATTTCTTTCGATAACGAAAAAGTCGGTGAACTGCAGGCAAAAGCCCTGGTCGATATTGTTCCGCAAGGTAATTACTTCCTGATGGGCGGCTCGCCGGTAGATAACAACGCCAAGCTGTTCCGCGCCGGGCAAATGAAAGTGTTAAAACCTTACGTTGATTCCGGAAAAATTAAAGTCGTTGGTGACCAATGGGTTGATGGCTGGTTACCGGAAAACGCATTGAAAATTATGGAAAACGCGCTAACCGCCAATAATAACAAAATTGATGCTGTAGTTGCCTCAAACGATGCCACCGCAGGTGGGGCAATTCAGGCATTAAGTGCGCAAGGTTTATCAGGGAAAGTAGCAATTTTCGGCCAGGATGCGGATCTCGCAGGTATTAAACGTATTGCTGCCGGTACGCAAACTATGACGGTGTATAAACCTATTACATTGTTGGCAAATACTGCCGCAGAAATTGCCGTTGAGTTGGGCAATGGTCAGGAACCAAAAGCAGATACCACTCTGAATAATGGTCTGAAAGATGTTCCCTCCCGCCTGCTGACACCGATCGATGTGAATAAAAACAACATCAAAGAAACGGTAGTTAAAGACGGATTCCACAAAGAGAGCGAGCTGTAAGCGTTACGCCCCGGCGAGGAGCGGGGGCGTGATTTCTCTCCATGCCGCGTGAATGAATTGGCTTAGGTGGAGTCGTTATGCCTTATCTACTTGAAATGAAGAACATTACCAAAACCTTCGGCAGTGTGAAGGCGATTGATAACGTCAGCTTGCGGTTGAATGCTGGCGAAATCGTCTCACTCTGTGGGGAAAATGGGTCTGGTAAATCAACGCTGATGAAAGTGCTGTGTGGTATTTATCCCCATGGCTCCTACGAAGGCGAAATTATTTTTGCGGGAGAAGAGATTCAGGCGAGTCACATCCGCGATACCGAACGCAAAGGTATCGCCATCATTCACCAGGAATTGGCCCTGGTGAAAGAATTGACTGTGCTGGAAAATATCTTCCTGGGTAACGAAATAACCCACAATGGCATTATGGATTATGACCTGATGACACTACGCTGTCAGAAGCTGCTCGTACAGGTCAGTTTATCTATTTCACCAGATACCCGCGTTGGCGATTTAGGGCTTGGGCAACAACAACTGGTTGAAATTGCCAAGGCACTTAATAAACAGGTGCGTTTGTTAATTCTCGATGAGCCGACAGCCTCATTAACTGAGCAGGAAACGTCGGTTTTACTGGATATTATTCGCGATCTACAACAGCACGGTATCGCCTGTATTTATATTTCGCATAAACTCAACGAAGTCAAAGCGATTTCCGATACGATTTGCGTTATTCGCGACGGTCAGCACATTGGTACGCGTGATGCTGCCGGAATGAGTGAAGACGATATTATCACCATGATGGTCGGGCGAGAGTTAACCGCGCTTTACCCAAATGAACCACATACCACCGGAGATGAAATATTACGTATTGAACATCTGACGGCATGGCATCCGGTTAATCGTCATATTAAACGAGTTAATGATGTCTCGTTTTCCCTGAAACGTGGCGAAATACTGGGTATTGCCGGACTCGTTGGTGCCGGACGTACCGAGACCATTCAGTGCCTGTTTGGCGTGTGGCCCGGACAATGGGAAGGAAAAATTTATATTGATGGCAAACAGGTAGATATTCGTAACTGTCAGCAAGCCATCGCCCAGGGGATTGCGATGGTACCCGAAGACAGAAAGCGCGACGGCATCGTTCCGGTAATGGCGGTTGGTAAAAATATTACTCTCGCCGCACTCAATAAATTTACCGGTGGCATTAGCCAGCTTGATGACGCTGCAGAGCAAAAATGTATTCTGGAATCAATCCAGCAACTCAAAGTTAAAACGTCGTCCCCCGACCTTGCTATTGGACGTTTGAGCGGCGGCAATCAGCAAAAAGCGATCCTCGCTCGCTGTCTGTTACTTAACCCGCGCATCCTCATTCTTGATGAACCTACCAGGGGTATCGATATTGGCGCGAAATACGAGATCTACAAATTAATTAACCAACTCGTCCAGCAGGGTATTGCCGTTATTGTCATCTCTTCCGAATTACCTGAAGTGCTCGGCCTTAGCGATCGTGTACTGGTGATGCATGAAGGGAAACTAAAAGCCAACCTGATAAATCATAACCTGACTCAGGAGCAGGTGATGGAAGCCGCATTGAGGAGCGAACATCATGTCGAAAAGCAATCCGTCTGAAGTGAAATTAGCCGTACCGACATCCGGTGGCTTTTCCGGGCTGAAATCACTGAATTTGCAGGTCTTCGTGATGATTGCAGCTATCATCGCAATCATGCTGTTCTTTACCTGGACCACCGATGGTGCCTACTTAAGCGCCCGTAACGTCTCCAACCTGTTACGCCAAACCGCGATTACCGGCATCCTCGCGGTAGGAATGGTGTTCGTCATAATTTCTGCTGAAATCGACCTTTCCGTCGGCTCAATGATGGGGCTGTTAGGTGGCGTCGCGGCGATTTGTGACGTCTGGCTAGGCTGGCCTTTGCCACTTACCATCATTGTGACTTTGGTTCTGGGACTGCTTCTCGGTGCCTGGAACGGATGGTGGGTCGCGTACCGCAAAGTCCCTTCATTTATTGTCACCCTCGCGGGCATGTTGGCATTTCGCGGCATACTCATTGGCATCACCAACGGCACGACTGTTTCCCCCACCAGCGCCGCGATGTCACAAATCGGGCAAAGCTATCTACCCGCCAGCACCGGCTTCATCATTGGCGCGCTTGGCTTAATGGCTTTTGTTGGCTGGCAATGGCGCGGAAGAATGCGCCGTCAGGCTTTGGGTTTGCAGTCTCCGGCTTCTACCGCAGTAGTCGGTCGCCAGGCTTTAACCGCTATCATCGTATTAGGCGCAATCTGGCTGTTGAATGATTACCGTGGCGTTCCCACTCCTGTTCTGCTGCTGACGTTGCTGTTACTCGGCGGAATGTTTATGGCAACGCGGACGGCATTTGGACGACGCATTTATGCCATCGGCGGCAATCTGGAAGCAGCACGGCTCTCCGGGATTAACGTTGAACGCACCAAACTTGCCGTGTTCGCTATTAACGGATTAATGGTAGCCATCGCCGGATTAATCCTCAGTTCTCGACTTGGCGCTGGTTCACCTTCTGCGGGAAATATCGCCGAGCTGGACGCAATTGCAGCATGCGTGATTGGCGGCACCAGTCTGGCAGGCGGCGTCGGGAGCGTGGCCGGAGCGGTAATGGGGGCATTCATCATGGCTTCACTGGATAACGGCATGAGTATGATGGATGTACCGACCTTCTGGCAGTATATCGTTAAAGGTGCGATTCTGTTGCTGGCAGTATGGATGGACTCCGCAACCAAACGCCGTTCTTGATTTTGATAAAAATTTTCTCAAAGCCGGTAACGTATTACCGGTTTTGAGTTTTTGCATGATTCAGCAGGAAAAGAACCATGTTTACTAAACGTCACCGCATCACATTACTGTTCAATGCCAATAAAGCCTATGACCGGCAGGTAGTAGAAGGCGTAGGGGAATATTTACAGGCGTCACAATCGGAATGGGATATTTTCATTGAAGAAGATTTCCGCGCCCGCATTGATAAAATCAAGGACTGGTTAGGAGATGGCGTCATTGCCGACTTCGACGACAAACAAATCGAGCAAGCGCTGGCTGATGTCGACGTCCCCATTGTTGGGGTTGGTGGCTCGTATCACCTTGCCGAAAGTTACCCACCCGTTCATTACATTGCCACCGATAACTATGCGCTGGTTGAAAGCGCATTTTTGCATTTAAAAGAGAAAGGCGTTAACCGCTTTGCTTTTTATGGTCTTCCGGAATCAAGCGGTAAACGTTGGGCCACTGAACGCGAATATGCATTTCGTCAGCTTGTCGCCGAAGAAAAGTATCGCGGAGTGGTTTATCAGGGGTTAGAAACCGCGCCAGAGAACTGGCAACACGCGCAAAATCGGCTGGCAGACTGGCTACAAACGCTGCCACCGCAAACCGGGATTATTGCCGTTACTGACGCCCGGGCGCGGCATATTCTGCAAGTATGTGAACATCTACATATTCCCGTACCGGAAAAATTATGCGTGATTGGCATCGATAACGAAGAACTGACCCGCTATCTGTCGCGTGTCGCCCTTTCTTCGGTCGCTCAGGGCGCGCGGCAAATGGGCTATCAGGCGGCAAAACTGTTGCATCGATTATTAGATAAAGAAGAAATGCCGCTACAGCGGATTTTGGTCCCGCCAGTTCGCGTCATTGAACGGCGCTCAACAGATTACCGCTCGCTGACCGATCCCGCCGTTATTCAGGCCATGCATTACATTCGTAATCACGCCTGTAAAGGGATTAAAGTGGATCAGGTACTGGATGCGGTGGGCATATCACGCTCCAATCTTGAGAAGCGTTTTAAAGAAGAGGTGGGTGAAACCATCCATGCCATGATTCATGCCGAGAAGCTGGAGAAAGCGCGCAGTCTGCTGATTTCAACCACCTTGTCGATCAATGAGATATCGCAAATGTGCGGTTATCCATCGCTGCAATATTTCTACTCTGTTTTTAAAAAAGCATATGACACGACGCCAAAAGAGTATCGCGATGTAAATAGCGAGGTCATGTTGTAGCGATGATGAGAATTGTCGGCGTCGCATCAGGTAACTCAGCACAATCACCTGATGGGAGCAAAAGCCTTATCCGACCGACAAGTCGGATAAGGCTCGAGGAAATGCAATTACATATGTGCCGCGATTAACCGTTGGTTATCCTGGTACATTGCGAACAGGTAGTTGTTATAACTCTTCCCTTTGGTCGAGTAGCCCTTCAGCTTGTGAATCATCGCTGTGGCAGTCACTTCCTGATCTGCTTTACGCAGCTGTGCACGCGATTTACGGAACGAAGAGTAAGCCGGATGCGTATTCAGGTTAGTAACATAGGCGCTCACCGATTCTTTGACAGAACTAAACTGTGAGTACCCCTTCACTTTACCCGGCGCATTAGTACAACGTCCTTTCATGCATTTCATGCCGAACAGATTGTTGTTGTTGCGCGCCAGCTTCGACGTTCCCCAACCGCTTTCTGCTGCAGCCATCGTCGCTACCATACTGGTGGGGATAATGTCTACGCGTTCAAGCAAGGTATTCCACGGGATTTTTCGCGTATTACCAGACCACTTCACCTTGTAGCGTTTGGCGATGTCTTTCAGACGCGCACGCTCAGCAGGTGACCATTGGCCCTGATACTGTTTTGAAATCAGCCAGTTACGTTCCGCAGTAATGGCCGCATTTTGGCTGGTAATGTAAGGCATCACAGTCCGGAGAAACGCCTTTTTCCTTGGTGTTCCGGAAGGGTATTTTCGCAAATCAGGAAGTGAACTACTCTTTGCACTATTGCGAGAATACTCTTGTTTACTGCTTACCTGTTTATTACTAGCTTTAGTTAAGTGGGACTTTTGACTCGCTGTTGTTGTGTGCGTCTTCGCTAACACCTCACTCGAAAACACCAGAGTGAGTAACATAAGAATCATCGCCCCATATCGTCGTATGGGAGTCAAAATCATCAGGTCTCCTGGTCGGATTTAATCATTCCAACACCTTATATTTTTCACAAATTTGAGAGTTGAATCTCAAATCATATCAAAAATAGCTGTCAAGAGCACCCCAAGGAATAGTCCAAATCTGAAACTATGTCACGAGTTAACGATTCAGATTGGCGCTAAATCGCAGAAAATGTGGGGTTTATCGCAAAATTCAGCCGTTTTTTGCGCGCGATCGCTCACCCTTGCTTCTCATCCTGTGGACTTACCGCTCAGGGATGAGTTTTGTCTGGCTTATCGCTGGCAAACTGTCTGAAATCGCAGCAATAAGGACTCATTCACCATGAAACTCGCCGCCTGTTTTCTGACGCTCCTTCCTGGCTTCGCCGTTGCCGCCAGCTGGACTTCTCCGGGGTTTCCCGCCTTTAGCGAACAGGGGACGGGAACATTTGTCAGCCACGCACAGTTGCCCAAAGGTACGCGTCCACTAACGCTAAATTTTGACCAACAGTGCTGGCAGCCTGCGGATGCGATAAAACTCAATCAGATGCTTTCCCTGCAACCTTGTAGCAACACGCCGCCTCAATGGCGATTGTTCAGGGACGGCGAATATACGCTGCAACTAGACACCCGCTCCGGTACACCAACATTGATGATTTCCATCCAGAACGCCGTCGAACCGGTAGCAAGCCTGGTCCGTGAATGCCCGAAATGGGATGGATTACCGCTCACACTGGATGTCAGCGCCACTTTCCCGGAAGGAGCCGCCGTACGGGATTATTACAGCCAGCAAATTGCGATAGTGAAGAACGGTCAAATAACGTTACAACCCGCTGCCACCAGCAACGGTTTACTCCTGCTGGAACGGGCAGAAACTGACGCCCCTGCCCCTTTTGACTGGCATAACGCCACAGTTTACTTTGTGCTGACAGATCGTTTCGAAAACGGCGATCCCAGTAATGACCAGAGTTACGGACGTCATAAAGACGGTATGGCAGAAATTGGCACTTTTCACGGCGGCGATTTACGCGGCCTGACCAACAAACTGGATTACCTCCAGCAGTTGGGCGTTAATGCTTTATGGATAAGCGCCCCATTTGAGCAAATTCACGGCTGGGTCGGCGGCGGTACAAAAGGTGATTTCCCGCATTATGCCTACCACGGTTATTACACACAGGACTGGACGAATCTTGATGCCAATATGGGCAGTGAAGCCGATCTACGGACGCTGGTTGATAGCGCGCATCAGCGCGGTATTCGTATTCTCTTTGATGTCGTGATGAACCACACCGGCTATGCCACGCTGGCGGATATGCAGGAGTATCAGTTTGGCGCGTTATATCTTTCTGGTGACGAGCTGAAAAAAACGCTGGGTGAACGCTGGAGTGACTGGAAACCTGCCGCCGGGCAAACCTGGCATAGCTTTAACGATTACATTAATTTCAGCGACAAAACAGGCTGGGATAAATGGTGGGGAAAAAACTGGATCAGAACCGATATCGGCGATTACGACAATCCTGGATTTGACGATCTCACTATGTCGCTGGCCTTTTTGCCGGATATCAAAACCGAATCAACGACCGCTTCTGGTCTGCCGGTGTTCTATAAAAACAAAACGGATACCCACGCTAAAGTCATCGACGGCTTTACCCCTCGCGATTACTTAACCCACTGGTTAAGTCAGTGGGTCCGCGACTATGGGATTGATGGTTTTCGGGTCGACACCGCCAAACATGTTGAGTTGCCCGCCTGGCAGCAACTGAAAACCGAAGCCAGCGCCGCGCTTCGCGAATGGAAAAAAGCGAACCCCGATAAAGCGTTAGATGACAAACCTTTCTGGATGACCGGTGAAGCCTGGGGCCACGGCGTGATGCAAAGTGACTACTATCGCCACGGCTTCGATGCGATGATCAATTTCGATTATCAGGAGCAGGCGGCTAAAGCAGTCGATTGTCTGGCGCAGATGGATACGACCTGGCAGCAAATGGCGGAGAAATTGCAGGATTTCAACGTGTTGAGCTACCTCTCGTCGCATGATACCCGCCTGTTCCGTGAAGGGGGCGACAAAGCAGCAGAGTTATTATTATTAGCGCCAGGCGCGGTACAAATCTTTTATGGTGATGAATCCTCGCGTCCGTTCGGCCCCACCGGTTCGGATCCGCTGCAAGGTACGCGTTCGGATATGAACTGGCAGGATGTTAGCGGTAAATCTGCCGCCAGCGTCGCGCACTGGCAGAAAATCAGCCAGTTCCGCGCCCGCCATCCCGCAATTGGCGAGGGCAAACAAACGACACTTTCGATGAAGCAGGGCTACGGCTTTGTTCGTGAGCATGGCGACGATAAAGTGCTGGTCATCTGGGCTGGGCAACAGTGACTTTTCCGGCTTCCCGTTCGTCAGTACCTCGGGAAGCCGCCAACCAGGATAAAATGTCAGCTCTAATCAGCGTTGCAGGATAAAGCACCGCTCCCTCTTCAACAGAGCGATTTGCACCCCAGCAAATGTAGCGTTATTGTTACCTTCCTTGCTACAGAGTTCGACAGATATCCCGCTATGACATTCTCCCTTTTTGGTGACAAATTTACCCGCCACTCCGGCATTACGCTGCTGATGGAAGATCTGAACGACGGTTTACGCACGCCTGGCGCGATTATGCTCGGCGGCGGTAATCCAGCGCAGATCCCGGAAATGCAGGACTACTTCCAGACGCTACTGACCGACATGCTGGAAAGTGGCAAAGCGACTGATGCACTGTGCAATTACGACGGTCCACAGGGGAAAACGGAGCTACTCACACTGCTTGCCGGAATGCTGCGCGAGAAGTTGGGCTGGGATATCGAACCACAGAATATTGCACTAACAAACGGCAGCCAGAGCGCGTTTTTCTACTTATTTAATCTGTTCGCCGGACGCCGTGCCGATGGTCGGGTCAAAAAAGTGCTGTTTCCGCTGGCACCGGAATACATTGGCTACGCTGACGCCGGACTGGAAGAAGATCTGTTTGTCTCTGCGCGTCCGAATATTGAACTACTGCCGGAAGGCCAGTTTAAATACCACGTCGATTTTGAGCATCTGCATATTGGCGAAGAAACCGGGATGATTTGCGTCTCCCGGCCGACGAATCCAACAGGCAATGTGATTACTGACGAAGAGTTGCTGAAGCTTGACGCGCTGGCGAATCAACACGGCATTCCGCTGGTGATTGATAACGCTTATGGCGTCCCGTTCCCGGGTATCATCTTCAGCGAAGCGCGCCCGCTGTGGAATCCGAATATCGTACTGTGCATGAGTCTTTCCAAGCTGGGGCTACCAGGCTCCCGCTGCGGCATTATCATCGCCAATGAAAAAATCATCACCGCCATCACCAATATGAACGGCATTATCAGCCTGGCACCTGGCGGTATTGGTCCGGCGATGATGTGTGAAATGATTAAGCGTAACGATCTGCTGCGCCTGTCTGAAACAGTCATCAAACCGTTTTACTACCAGCGTGTTCAGGAAACTATCGCTATCATTCGCCGCTATTTACCGGAAGATCGCTGCCTGATTCATAAACCGGAAGGAGCCATTTTCCTCTGGTTATGGTTTAAGGATTTGCCAATTACGACCGAGCAGCTCTACCAGCGCCTGAAAGCACGGGGCGTGCTGATGGTGCCGGGGCACAACTTCTTCCCAGGGCTGGATAAACCGTGGCCACATACACATCAATGTATGCGCATGAACTACGTGCCGGAGCCGGAGAAAATTGAGGCGGGAGTGAAGATTCTGGCAGAAGAGATAGAAAGAGCCTGGGCTGAAAGTCACTAAAAATTGCCTGATGCGCTACGCTTATCAGGCCTACATGATTTCTGCAATATATTGAATTTGGTAGAATTTGTAGGCCGGATAAGGCGTTTTAGCCGCATCCGGCATAAACAAAGCGCACTATCCCGGCGTTGAGAAACGCCGGAAAAACGTTTCAAACAGGCTGCTGCCGTAGCCAATTCCGCTGCACTTTCTCGACATCCATGCACTGCAACGCCTTTGTCGGGCAGGCTTCAACACAGGCCGGTCCCGTCGCCCGATGCCAGCACAGATCGCACTTAATCGCCCTCGCCTTTTTGCGCGAAGAAACGACCTCCATCGCACCAAACGGGCAAGCTAGCATACAGCTTTTACAGCCAATGCAACGTGATTGTTCAACGAAAATATGCCCATGTTCGCGGCTTATCGCGTCAACAGGGCAGACATTCGCGCACGGTGCATCTTCACACTGATGGCAGGCTACAGCCGTGGTCCATGTGTGGTCTTTAATGACACGAATACGGGAAATAAACTCGTCTGGTGACAACGCAGCGCAATCCTGATTCTCCTGATGCGACACTGCGCAAGCCACTTCACAGGTACGGCAACCGATACATTTCGTCGCATCCGCAATAATAAACCGGTTCATGATCACTCCTTTGCACTAAAACAGCAGAGTGCCAGAGAGCGCGTCTCTACTGCTTTGATCCAACGAAGGAAATGTTAAAGTTTTGGCACTTGTCCAAAGCGTTATGTGATCGCGCCCTGGTCGTCCCTGACAGTAAATCCCAGTTCATTAGAAATAGCCTGCGCGGTTTCACGCAGTGGTTTCAGGAGATTTTTCTCCCCCACCTGTTTCAGACGTGATGTCGAAAGAGAAATCGACACGGCGTACGGCACCCGCCCATGAATATCAAACACCGGAACAGCAATACAAGAGACGCCGAGTTCGTTTTCTTCTCTGTCCATCGCCGCTCCGCTTTCACGAATGTGCGCCAGTTCGTCGAACATCGCGGGCAGCTCGGTAATGGTATTGCGGGTTAACGGCTGGATCTCATGCTGATGGCTTTCCCAGTATGACTTCACGTAGTCCGGGTGACCAAACGCCATGTAGATCTTGCCCATTGCGGAACAGTAGAGCGGCATATGCTGGCCTATATAGGCACGGGTTCGCAGCATCCCGGTTGTGGGTTCCAGCTTATAAATCAAAATAGCGTGATCGTCTTCGCGGCTGGAGAAGTTAATGGTTTCACCAGTGGCGATGTTCAGTGCCTCAAGATGCGGAGCGGCGATATGAATGATATTCAGCGAAGACAGCGCCTTCTGCCCGACGGCAATAAATTTGGTAGTCAGGCGGTAACTCCCTGCGGCGGGCGCGGTGGTCACATAGCCGCAGGACTGTAATCCCTGCAATAAGCGATGGACGGTACTCTTATTTAAACCAGCCAGTTCCGAAAGATGCGCCAACGGACAACCGTTTGGATAGTTGCTCAAAATCTCAATCAGCATCAACCCGCGAAACAGACTCTGGCTTCCGGCTGGACGCTCTTTTTCCTGCGCCATCTCGTTCTCTTTTTTTCCCATCACTTCTTTCCCCATTTTGTCGCGTCCTGATGGTAGCGCAAAGTGTGTCGTAGTTCACGATCTCGACAGATAATTTATAACCACTTGATTTTTAAGTTTTTTGAAATTAATCAATCAGATTGCTTTGTTAAAAAGCGATCGATATATTTGAAATCAGATTTCGCATATTGAAATTTTAAGCCAAAAAAGCGATCAAAAAAAACAAGGAAGCCAGGGATGAAAGTGACATTTGAGCAGTTAAAAGCAGCCTTTAATCGAGTCTTAATTTCACGCGGCGTTGACAGCGAAACGGCTGATGCCTGTGCCGAGATGTTCGCCCGCACCACCGAATCCGGCGTTTATTCTCACGGCGTCAACCGTTTCCCTCGTTTCATTCAACAACTGGAAAACGGCGATATCATTCCTGATGCCCAACCCAAACGTATAACCAGCCTCGGCGCAATTGAACAGTGGGACGCCCAGCGTTCGATCGGTAACCTGACAGCGAAAAAGATGATGGATCGCGCCATCGAACTGGCTGCCGATCACGGTATTGGTCTGGTGGCTCTACGTAATGCCAACCACTGGATGCGCGGCGGCAGCTACGGCTGGCAGGCGGCGGAAAAAGGCTATATTGGCATTTGCTGGACCAACTCCATCGCCGTAATGCCGCCGTGGGGCGCAAAAGAGTGTCGCATCGGCACCAACCCGCTGATCGTCGCCATTCCTTCTACCCCAATCACCATGGTCGATATGTCGATGTCGATGTTCTCTTACGGCATGTTAGAAGTTAACCGTCTGGCAGGCCGTCAGCTCCCGGTCGATGGTGGCTTTGATGATGAGGGCAATTTGACCAAAGAACCTGGCGTTATCGAGAAGAATCGCCGCATTTTGCCGATGGGCTACTGGAAAGGTTCTGGCATGTCGATTGTGCTGGATATGATCGCCACTCTCCTTTCCGACGGCGCATCGGTTGCCGAAGTCACCCAGGACAACAGCGACGAATACGGCGTTTCGCAAATCTTTATCGCCATCGAAGTGGATAAATTGATCGACGGCCCCACCCGCGATGCCAAGCTGCAACGCATCATGGATTACGTTACTACCGCTGAACGCGCTGACGAAAACCAGGCCATCCGCTTACCCGGCCACGAATTTACTACCCTGCTGGCCGAAAACCGCCGTAACGGCATCACCGTTGATGACAGCGTGTGGGCCAAAATCCAGGCGTTATGAGGAGATAAGTCATGATTTTTGGACATATCGCGCAGCCTGACCCGTGCCGTTTGCCTGCCGCCATTGAAAAGGGGCTCGATTTTCTGCGCGCTACCGATTTCAACGCCCTGGAACCGGGCGTTGTCGAAATCGACGGCAAGAATATTTATGCGCAAATTATCGATTTAACCACACGCGAAGCGGTGGAAAACCGTCCGGAAGTGCATTGTGGGTATATCGATATTCAGTTTCTGGCGTGGGGTGAAGAGAAAATTGGCATTGCCATTGATACGGGAAACAATAAAGTCAGCGAATCACTATTAGAGCAGCGCGATATTATTTTTTATCACGATAGTGAACATGAATCATTTATAGAAATGATACCGGGCAGCTACGTTATTTTCTTCCCGCAGGATGTTCATCGACCAGGTTGTATTCTGCAAACAGCCTCTGAGATACGAAAAATTGTGGTTAAAGTCGCATTAACAGCGCTGAATTAATCGAATAATCGTCTACGCCAGAACGCCTGGGTAATGTTATCGCTCTAACTATATTAATAATTTAGGTTGCTGCACATGCAACTTGAATTATGACAAACATAGCCTCAAGGAATAGCTATGAAAAAAATACTTGAAGCAATACTGGCGATTAATCTCGCCGTACTTTCCTGTATTGTGTTTATAAACATTATTTTAAGATATGGTTTTCAGACAAGCATTTTATCTGTAGATGAATTGTCACGTTATTTATTTGTCTGGTTAACATTTATTGGCGCGATTGTGGCTTTTATGGATAACGCCCACGTTCAGGTCACCTTTCTGGTGGAGAAACTCTCCCCCGCATGGCAGCGACGAGTCGCTCTGGTTACCCATTCCTTAATCTTATTTATTTGTGGCGCACTGGCCTGGGGCGCAACGCTAAAAACAATTCAGGACTGGAGCGATTATTCACCGATCCTCGGTTTGCCCATCGGCCTGATGTATGCCGCTTGTCTGCCCACCAGCCTCGTTATCGCATTCTTTGAACTGCGTCATTTATATCAACTCATCACGCGTAGCAATTCTCTAACGTCGCCACCGCAAGGAGCTTAATCATGGCTGTGCTGATTTTTCTGGGCTGTCTGTTGGGTGGTATTGCTATCGGTTTGCCTATTGCCTGGGCACTGTTGTTGTGCGGGGCGGCGTTAATGTTCTGGCTGGAGATGTTTGATGTCCAGATCATGGCACAAACGCTGGTGAACGGAGCCGACAGCTTCTCCCTGCTGGCGATTCCGTTCTTTGTGCTGGCGGGTGAAATCATGAATGCGGGCGGCTTGTCAAAACGCATTGTTGACCTGCCGATGAAACTGGTGGGGCATAAACCAGGCGGGCTGGGCTACGTCGGCGTGCTGGCGGCTATGATTATGGCAAGCCTTTCTGGTTCTGCCGTTGCGGATACCGCCGCCGTTGCCGCTCTACTGGTGCCGATGATGCGCAGCGCCAACTACCCGGTCAACCGGGCGGCGGGGCTGATTGCCTCTGGCGGCATTATCGCGCCAATTATTCCCCCTTCCATTCCGTTTATTATTTTCGGCGTTTCCAGCGGATTATCCATCAGTAAGCTGTTTATGGCGGGCATTGCCCCTGGCATGATGATGGGCGCAACGCTGATGCTTACCTGGTGGTGGCAGGCCAGTCGCCTTAATTTACCCCGCCAGCAAAAAGCAACGATGCAGGAAATCTGGCACTCTTTTGTCTCCGGTATCTGGGCGCTGTTTCTTCCAGTCATCATTATTGGCGGGTTTCGCTCCGGTCTGTTTACCCCTACCGAAGCCGGGGCCGTTGCTGCTTTCTATGCGCTGTTTGTCGCCACAGTTATTTACCGTGAAATGACCTTCGCCACACTTTGGCATGTGCTCATTGGCGCAGCGAAAACGACCTCAGTGGTGATGTTTCTGGTGGCCTCGGCACAAGTTTCCGCCTGGCTGATCACCATTGCTGAACTGCCGATGATGGTTTCTGATTTACTGCAACCGCTGGTCGATTCACCGCGTCTGCTGTTTATCGTCATTATGGTGGCTATCCTGATTGTCGGCATGGTCATGGATTTAACGCCGACGGTATTAATTCTTACCCCGGTATTAATGCCTTTAGTTAAAGAGGCAGGAATCGATCCGATTTATTTCGGTGTCATGTTTATCATTAACTGCTCAATCGGCTTAATTACACCGCCTATCGGTAATGTGCTTAACGTTATTTCAGGGGTGGCAAAACTCAAATTCGATGATGCAGTCAGAGGCGTTTTCCCTTACGTCCTGGTTTTATATTCATTATTAGTCGTATTTGTTTTTATTCCCGATCTCATCATCCTCCCTTTGAAATGGATTAATTAAAAGGAAAATATTATGAAATTACGCTCTGTAACCTACGCATTATTCATTGCTGGCCTGGCTGCATTCAGTACATCTTCACTGGCGGCACAATCTTTACGTTTCGGTTATGAAACCTCACAAACCGACTCGCAACATATTGCGGCGAAAAAATTCAATGATTTATTGCAGGAGAGAACCAAAGGCGAGCTGAAATTAAAACTGTTCCCGGACAGCACTCTCGGTAACGCGCAGGCGATGATCAGCGGCGTACGTGGCGGCACCATCGATATGGAAATGTCCGGCTCGAATAACTTTGCCGGGTTATCACCAGTGATGAACTTGCTTGATGTCCCTTTCCTGTTCCGCGATACCGCTCACGCGCATAAAACGCTCGACGGCAAAGTCGGTGATGATCTGAAAGCCTCCCTTGAAGGTAAAGGACTAAAAGTACTGGCCTACTGGGAAAACGGCTGGCGCGATGTCACCAACTCGCGCGCACCGGTTAAAACCCCCGCCGACCTGAAAGGGCTGAAAATTCGCACTAACAATAGCCCGATGAATATCGCCGCATTCAAAGTCTTTGGCGCTAACCCGATCCCGATGCCGTTTGCCGAAGTCTATACCGGGCTGGAAACGCGCACTATCGACGCTCAGGAACACCCGATCAACGTCGTCTGGTCAGCAAAATTTTTCGAAGTACAGAAGTACCTTTCTCTGACGCACCACGCCTATTCGCCACTTCTGGTGGTGATCAACAAAGCGAAGTTTGATGGCTTAAGCCCGGAGTTCCAGCAGGCGCTAGTTTCATCTGCACAAGAAGCGGGTAACTATCAGCGCAAACTGGTTGCTGAAGATCAGCAAAAAATCATCGATGGCATGAAAGAAGCGGGCGTGGAAGTCATCACCGATCTCGACCGCAAAGCCTTTAGCGACGCACTGGGTAATCAGGTCCGCGACATGTTTGTTAAAGATGTTCCGCAGGGTGCTGATCTGCTGAAAGCTGTGGATGAGGTGCAATAAACCATGACGCAATACTGGCTGGGGTTAGATTGTGGCGGTAGCTGGCTGAAAGCCGGGCTGTATGACCGCGAAGGCCGGGAGGCAGGCGTGCAGCGCCTGCCTCTGTGCGCATTAAGCCCGCAGCCAGGCTGGGCAGAGCGCGATATGGCAGAACTGTGGCAATGCTGCATGGCTGTCATTCGCGCCCTGCTTACCCATTCCGGCGTTAGCGGGGAACAAATAGTGGGTATCGGTATCTCCGCACAGGGAAAGGGCTTGTTTTTGCTGGATAAAAACAACAAGCCGCTCGGTAACGCCATTTTGTCCTCAGACCGCCGGGCGATGGAAATCGTTCGTCGCTGGCAGGAAGATGGCATCCCGGAAAAACTCTACCCGCTGACCCGACAAACCTTGTGGACCGGGCATCCGGTGTCGCTGTTACGCTGGCTGAAAGAGCACGAACCAGAACGCTACGCGCAAATTGGCTGCGTGATGATGACGCACGACTACCTGCGCTGGTGTTTAACCGGCGTCAAAGGCTGCGAAGAGAGCAATATTTCCGAGTCCAATCTCTACAACATGAGTCTTGGGGAATATGACCCGTGCCTCACCGACTGGCTTGGGATCGCTGAAATCAACCACGCCCTGCCGCCTGTTGTCGGATCTGCCGAAATCTGCGGTGAGATCACCGCTCAGACAGCCGTACTGACCGGTCTGAAAGCGGGTACGCCCGTTGTCGGCGGCCTGTTTGATGTGGTTTCCACCGCACTCTGCGCCGGGATCGAAGACGAATTTACCCTCAATGCGGTAATGGGCACCTGGGCGGTGACCAGCGGCATAACCTGCGGTTTGCGTGACGGTGAAGCGCATCCGTATGTCTATGGTCGCTACGTTAACGACGGTGAATTTATCGTTCATGAAGCCAGCCCCACCTCTTCCGGCAACCTCGAATGGTTTACCGCACAGTGGGGAGAAATCTCGTTTGATGAGATCAACCAGGCCGTTGCCAGCTTGCCGAAAGCCGGTGGCGATCTCTTTTTCCTGCCGTTCCTGTACGGCAGCAACGCCGGACTCGAGATGACCAGCGGTTTCTACGGGATGCAGGCCATTCACACCCGCGCACACCTGTTGCAGGCCATTTATGAAGGCGTAGTGTTCAGCCATATGACCCATCTCAACCGGATGCGCGAACGTTTTACTGATGTGCACACCCTGCGCGTCACTGGCGGCCCGGCGCATTCCGATGTCTGGATGCAAATGCTGGCGGACGTCAGCGGGCTGCGTATCGAACTGCCGCAGGTGGAAGAAACCGGCTGCTTTGGTGCGGCACTTGCCGCCCGCGTCGGCACCGGAGTTTATCGCGATTTCAGCGAAGCCCAAGGTGATTTACAGCACCCGGTACGCACCCTGCTGCCGGATATGACCGCCCATCAGCTTTACCAACAAAAATACCAACGCTATCAGCATCTCATTGCCGCACTTCAGGGCTTTCACGCCCGCATCAAGGAGCACACATTATGAGCCGACCACTTCTGCAACTGGCCCTCGACCACTCATCACTTGAAGACGCACAGCGCGACGTGATGCAGTTAAAAGACAGCGTCGATATCGTCGAAGCGGGCACCATTCTCTGTTTAAACGAAGGGCTTGGCGCGGTAAAAGCCTTGCGCGAACAGTGCCCGAACAAACTCATCGTCGCTGACTGGAAGGTCGCCGATGCCGGTGAAACGCTCGCTCAACAAGCATTTACCGCAGGTGCTAACTGGATGACCATCATCTGCGCCGCACCGCTCGCGACGGTGGAAAAAGGCCACGCGATGGCGCAACGCTGCGGCGGTGAAATTCAGATAGAGCTGTTCGGTAACTGGACGCTGGACGACGCCCGCGACTGGCATCGTATTGGCGTGCGGCAGGCGATTTATCATCGCGGTCGCGACGCGCAAGCCAGCGGGCAACAGTGGGGCGAAGCCGATCTTGCACGCATGAAGGCGCTTTCCGATATCGGCCTTGAGCTTTCCATTACCGGCGGTATTACTCCTGCTGATCTGCCACTGTTTAAAGATATCCGCGTAAAGGCGTTTATTGCCGGACGGGCGCTGGCAGGCGCAGCAAATCCGGTGCAGGTGGCTGGCGATTTCCATGCGCAAATCGACGCTATCTGGGGAGGCAAGCGTGCGTAATCATCCGTTAGGGATTTATGAAAAAGCGCTGGCGAAAGATCTCTCCTGGCCGGAGCGGCTGGTGCTGGCAAAAAGCTGTGGCTTTGATTTTGTCGAAATGTCGGTGGATGAAACCGACGAACGGCTCTCACGTCTTGACTGGAGCGCCGCACAACGTGCTTCGCTGGTCACTGCGATGATCGAAACGGGTGTTGCCATTCCGTCAATGTGCCTGTCTGCCCATCGTCGTTTTCCCTTTGGCAGCCGGGACGAGGCAGTGCGCGAACGGGCGCGGGAAATCATGAGTAAAGCGATTCGCCTGGCGCGCGATCTCGGCATTCGCACCATTCAGCTGGCAGGTTATGACGTCTATTACGAAGACCACGACGAAGGCACCCAACAACGTTTTGCTGAAGGGCTGGCGTGGGCAGTCGAACAGGCGGCGGCATCACAAGTCATGCTGGCGGTGGAGATTATGGATACCGCGTTTATGAACTCCATCAGCAAATGGAAAAAATGGGACGAGATGCTCGCCTCGCCGTGGTTCACCGTCTACCCGGACGTCGGCAACCTCAGCGCCTGGGGCAATGATGTTCCCGCCGAACTGAAACTGGGCATTGACCGTATCGCCGCGATCCACCTGAAAGACACCCAGCCAGTGACCGAGCAAAGCCCCGGACAGTTCCGTGATGTGCCGTTTGGCGAAGGCTGCGTCGATTTCGTTGGCATCTTCAAAACGCTGCATGAACTGAACTATCGCGGATCATTTCTGATTGAGATGTGGACCGAAAAAGCCAAAGAGCCGGTGCTGGAGATTATTCAGGCGCGGCGCTGGATTGAAGCGCGTATGCAGGAGGCCGGATTTATATGTTAGAGCAACTAAAAGCCGACGTGCTGGCGGCGAATCTGGCGCTTCCCGCTCACCATCTGGTGACGTTCACCTGGGGCAATGTCAGCGCGGTAGACGACACGCGGCAATGGATGGTAATCAAACCTTCCGGCGTCGAGTACAACGTGATGACCGCCGACGATATGGTAGTGGTTGAGATAGCCACCGGTAAGGTGGTGGAAGGCAGAAAAAAACCCTCGTCCGACACGCCAACGCATCTGGCGCTTTACCGTCGCTATGCCGAAATTGGCGGTATTGTGCATACCCACTCGCGCCACGCCACCATCTGGTCGCAGGCCGGGCTGGATCTCCCCGCCTGGGGCACCACGCACGCTGATTACTTCTATGGTGCCATCCCCTGCACGCGACAGATGACCGCAGAGGAGATCAACGGCGAGTATGAATACCAGACCGGCGAAGTGATCATTAAAACCTTCGAAGAACGTGGGTTGAACCCGGCACAAATCCCGGCTGTACTGGTGCATTCTCACGGCCCGTTCGCCTGGGGAAAAAACGCCGCCGATGCAGTGCATAACGCCGTGGTGCTGGAAGAGTGCGCCTATATGGGCCTGTTCTCGCGCCAGCTTGCACCGCAGCTCCCTGCGATGCAAAACGAACTGCTGGATAAGCACTACCTGCGTAAACATGGGGCCAATGCCTATTACGGGCAGTAATCCCTCACGCCGGGGCTTCATTGCCCCGGCACTACGAATTGATATGTTCCTTGCTGTAACGTCGCTTCCACGCAGCTGGCGTTAAGCCGGTGTGTTTGCGAAAAATCTGCCGGAAATAGCCGACGTCATTAAACCCGCACAACGCCGCCACTTCCGTGAGTGATCGCGCTTCGCTAATTAACAGCTTTTCGGCTTCGCGCACCCGCTGGCGGTGGATTGCTTCTGTTAACGTCAGATGAAACACCCGCCGATAGACGCGCCCAAGATAATCGGCATTGCAGTACAGCTCGCGGGCTAAAAGCGCCGTGGAAAGCGGGCGGTGATATTGCGTGCGAATCAGTTTCTGCGCTTTCCAGGCAAGAGTGGTGCCTGCACCATCGGCCTGTTCATCAAGACGCGCGTCACGGGTGAGCTGCTGCAAAATCAGCAGCACAATAAACTCCAGCGCCGGAGTGCGTTGATGCTTTTCCTGTTCGCTTAAGAACTGGCGAAACAGGGCCACCAGCACCTGCGGATCGGCAACCTTAGTTTGTTGCGGCACGCTAAGATGAGTGAGCCAGCGCGGATCGTTGTCCGGCGCTTTAACCTCAAAATGCAGCCAGTAAAATTTGAGATCGGCGGGAAAATCCTCTACCCCAACATGCTGTCGGTTCGGCCAGAGTAATAAACTCTCTCCCGCATCGACCAGAAATATCCGCTCTTCTTCCTGAATCGCTAATCGACCTTTTTCGACAAAGATAATTTCCCATGACTCCAGCCGCCTTGCCGGATGCCTCCCTACGCCACGGGAAATAAATAATCCACCATTTTGCACTTTAATCGGTAACGTCATGGATAATTCGAGCATTGATATGTAATTTCCCGCTTATTCATTAATGATTAAACACATTACTTTTTGATTATTAATCAAAAACATTAATTTCACCTGATCCAATTCACACTTTTAAATTCAGGTCGGAATCGTCACCTTTTTTTACTCTTTTCTCGCCTTGTTGATATTCCCGTTCACGGCAGAATTAATCAGGTCATTGCAATAAAACTAAAAATTGCTCCCTATTCACGAGGAATATCTATGACCTCTACACCGATTACTACCGCTGATATCGCTAAAGGTAAAATTGACGATGCGTTATCTGTACGGGAAAAAATAGGCTACGGCCTGGGTGACGCAGGCGGCACCGTAATAACTTGCCTGATCATGAACTTTCTCACCTTTTTCTACACCGACGTTTTTGGCTTAACTCCGGCGCTGGTCGGCACGCTGTTTATTGCACTGCGCGTGTTTGATGCCATCTCCGACCCGGTGATGGGCATCATTGCCGACCGGACGCAAAGTCGCTGGGGGCGCTTTCGTCCGTGGCAGTTGTGGATTGCCATTCCCATCGGCATTATCGGCATCCTGACGTTCACCGTGCCAGATGCCAGCATGGGAGTAAAAATCGCCTGGGCGTTCGGCACTTACCTGCTCCTTTCAGTCGGTTATACCGCCATCAACGTGCCGTACTGCGCGCTGATCAACACCATGACCACCCGCCACAATGAAGTGATCTCCTGCCAGTCCTGGCGATTCGTTCTCTGCGGCGTAGCGGGATTTCTGGTTTCGGTAGGCTTACCGTGGATGGTGGATCTCTTCGGTCAGGGTAATGCCGCGCGCGGCTATCAACTGGGCGTCGGCGTGCTGTGCGCCATCGCTGTGGTGATGTTCCTGTGCTGTTTCTTCTGGGTTCGTGAACGGGTACCACTCTCCACAATGGGGAAATTTACCCTGCGCGAACATCTTGCCGGGCTGCGAAACAACGACCAACTGCTGCTGATGCTGGTCATGTCTTTCCTGCTGATTAACGTCTTTAACATTCGCGGCGGTGGGTATATGTACTTCATTACCTACGTCTTACAAGGCAGTACGGGCTACACGTCGCTGTTCTTCACCATGGTCACCTTCGCCTCCATTATCGGCTCGGTGATTGTCAGCCCGTTAACGCGACGTTTCGATACCGTCAAAATTTACTACTACACCAACCTGCTCCTCGCCGCGCTGGCGGTGTTGATGTGGTTCCTGCCTTCTGGCCCGGCTTATCAAACGCTGTGGCTGGCGGTGATCCTCGGTAATGGCGTGATTCTTGGCTTCACATTGCCATTGCACTTCTCATTGATGGCCTTTGCCGATGACTACGGCGAGTGGAAAACCCGCGTACGTTCTTCCGGCATGAACTTCGCCTTCAATCTGTTTTTCATCAAACTGGCCTGGGCCTCCAGCGCCGGGATCATCAGCCTGCTGTTTATTTTTGTCGCCTACCAGCCAGGCGTGGAAAACCAGACCACCAGTTCGCTTGGCGGGATCACGGCGATGGAAACATTACTGCCTGCGCTATTCCACCTGCTGCTGGCAGGGGCGATCCGCTTTTGCAAACTCAATAACCCTATGATGTCACGCATTGCTACCGACCTGCGTCAGCGTCATGTACAGCCTTAAGGAGCACAAGATGAACATTTCGGAAGTCGATCTGCATAAACTGACGGTCAGCGATCCGTTCCTCGGTCAGTACCAACAACTGGTCCGCGATGTGGTGATTCCTTATCAGTGGGACGCCTTGAACGATCGTATCCCAGAAGCGGAACCCAGCCATGCGATTGAAAACTTTCGCATTGCCGCAGGACTGCAAGACGGTGAATTTTACGGGATGGTGTTTCAGGACAGCGACGTCGCCAAATGGCTGGAAGCGGTAGCCTGGTCGCTGTGCCAGAAGCCGGATGCCGAACTGGAAAAAACCGCTGACGAGGTAATCGAACTGGTCGCTTCCGCCCAGTGCGAAGATGGCTATCTCAATACTTACTTTACGGTAAAAGCGCCCGAAGAACGCTGGAGCAATCTGGCGGAGTGTCATGAACTTTACTGCGCCGGTCATCTGATTGAAGCCGGAGTCGCCTTCTTCCAGGCCACGGGCAAGCGGCGCTTGCTGGAAGTGGTTTGCCGTCTGGCCGATCATATCGACAGCGTATTTGGTCCAGGTGAAAGTAAGTTACACGGTTATCCTGGTCACCCGGAAATTGAACTGGCGCTAATGCGCCTGTATGAAGTGACCGAAGAGCCGCGCTACCTGGCGCTGACGAACTATTTTGTCGAACAGCGTGGTGCGCAACCGCACTATTACGACCAGGAATATGAAAAGCGCGGGCAGACCTCGCACTGGCACACCTACGGCCCGGCGTGGATGGTGAAAGATAAAGCCTACAGCCAGGCGCATTTGCCCATCGCACAGCAACAAACCGCCATCGGACATGCAGTACGCTTTGTATATCTGATGACTGGCGTCGCACATCTGGCGCGTTTAAGTCACGATGAAAGCAAGCGTCAGGATTGCCTGCGGCTGTGGAACAATATGGCCCAGCGTCAGTTATATATTACCGGCGGCATTGGCTCACAGAGCAGCGGTGAAGCGTTCAGCAGCGATTACGATCTGCCGAATGACACGGTATACGCTGAAAGTTGCGCCTCCATCGGCCTGATGATGTTTGCCCGACGAATGCTGGAAATGGAAGGCGACAGTCAATATGCCGATGTGATGGAGCGCGCACTGTACAACACCGTGCTCGGCGGCATGGCACTGGATGGCAAACATTTCTTCTATGTGAATCCGCTGGAAGTACATCCAAAATCGCTGAAATTCAACCATATCTACGATCACGTTAAACCGATCCGCCAGCGTTGGTTTGGCTGCGCTTGTTGTCCGCCAAATATCGCCCGCGTACTGACCTCGATTGGTCATTATCTCTACACGCCGCGTGAAGATGCGTTGTATATCAACATATATGCAGGAAACAGCATGGAAGTGCCGGTAGAAAATGGCACGTTGCGCCTGCGGATTAGCGGGAACTATCCGTGGCAGGAACAGGTGACAATTGCGGTTGAATCGCCCCAGCCGGTGCGTCATACGCTGGCTTTACGTCTGCCGGACTGGTGCACACAGCCGCAGATCATATTGAATGGGGAAGAGGTCGGGCAGGATATTCGTAAAGGGTATTTGCACATTACCCGCGAATGGCAGGAGGGCGATACGCTGAATCTGACTTTGCCGATGCCGGTACGCCGCGTTTACGGTAACCCGCTGGTGCGTCACGTCGCCGGAAAAGTGGCGATTCAGCGCGGCCCGCTGGTGTATTGCCTGGAACAGGCCGACAACGGCGAGTCACTACATAACCTGTGGCTGCCCGCCGATGCGCCATTTACGACCTTTGAAGGCAAGGGATTGTTCAGCCATAAGATCTTAATCCAGGCACCGGGTTACCGGTATGAACAGAGCAATCCAGAGCAGCAACCGCTGTGGCATTACGACAGCGCGCCAGCCAAACGCCAGCCGCAAACTCTGACGTTTATCCCGTGGTTTAGCTGGGCTAACCGGGGTGAAGGCGAAATGCGGATCTGGGTGAATGAGGAAAAGCATTGCCATCCGTAGGTTGGATAAGGCACTCGCGCCGCATCCACCGTAGGGTGCACATTGCCTGATGCGACGCTTAAAACGTCTTATCAGGCCTACAAGTCGGTGCGAGAGCGTAGGCCAGCCGCACCGACATCCACCGGTGAATTAAAAACGCCAGCTCACGCCGGTGACAAAGGTAAAACTCTCATTACGATCAACCATCGGGCTGTCGGTAATCTCTTCCGGCAGCTCGCTGTATCCTGCGCTCGCCATCAATACGACGTGCTCTCCTATCGGGTATTTTGCCGTCAGGCTGACATAGGGCACCCAGGCATCCTGCGCGGAATAACTTGCCAGACCGCTACGACGGGACTCACTCTCTGAAATGCCATAGTAATAGTCACTGAAATTCTCGTCATAATAGAGAACGCCCAGTGCAGGTGTCAGCGACAGGCGACCTATCTGCATTTTGTGGAATACCGATAGCTCCCCCACCCAGCCGTTGCTGTTATCCAGAACGTCCGCAGCCGCAGAGGCTTTCACGGTTCCCCAACGCTCGTGGTGATACCAGGCAACCCCCGCCATAGCCGTACTATCACGCTTATCAAGCTGTTGCATGGCATAATCGTCATTATCGGCAGGGTCAAATTCCAGCGGCATCCAGGATGCGGTCAGGCTAAGTTCATTTTTTTCACTTTGCGACAGAATAAAACCTAACGTGGTCTGACGAACATAAAAAGTATCACCTTCATAACTAATCAGCGGAATTGCCTTTGTATTTTCATTATAACCGCGATAAGGCGATTCATTATAAGCCGCACCAGCACCAATGGATAATTCAGAAGCAGTTGCGCTTGCCATAAAAGGCAACGCAAATAACGCCACAATATTGCGGTTAATTAACATGTCCGGTATTCCATTTTAAAATAAGATAAAAAAGAGTCGGCATAGTAATGCTTACAATTTCTCCGGTGCAAGATTCATATTTATATAGTAATATATAAAATTATATATAATTGGGCTGTTGCGATGACAAAATTACAACTTAAGTACCGGGAGTTAAAAATTATCTCGGTAATCGCTGCCAGTGAAAATATCAGCCATGCCGCGACTGTACTTGGCATCGCACAGGCCAACGTCAGCAAATATCTTGCTGATTTTGAATCAAAAGTGGGTTTAAAAGTCTTTGACCGAACCACCCGACAGCTGATGCTCACACCTTTTGGCACCGTGCTGTTACCGTACATCAACGACATGCTGGACAGAAACGAGCAGCTTAATAATTTTATTGCAGATTATAAGCATGAGAAACGTGGTCGGGTCACTATCTATGCACCAACCGGCATAATTACCTATTTATCCAAACATGTAATCGATAAAATTAAAGATATCGGTGATATCACCTTATCGCTAAAAACCTGCAATCTTGAGCGTAATGCCTTTTATGAAGGCGTCGAATTTCCCGATGATTGTGATGTTTTAATCAGCTACGCCCAACCAAAAGATGAATCGCTGGTTGCCAGTTTTATTACCCAATATGCCGTAACCGCTTATGCCAGCCAGCGCTATCTTGAGAAACATCCCATTAGCCGTCCTGACGAACTCGAACATCACTCCTGTATTTTGATCGACTCGATGATGATCGACGACGCGAATATCTGGCGCTTCAACGTCGCCGGGAGTAAAGAGGTGCGGGATTATCGCGTGAAGGGAAATTACGTTTGCGACAACACGCAATCTGCGCTGGAGCTGGCACGAAATCACCTGGGGATTGTGTTTGCGCCAGACAAAAGTGTGCAGAGCGACCTGCAAGACGGCACGCTGGTGCCCTGCTTTCAGCACCCGTATGAATGGTGGCTGGATCTGGTGGCTATCTTCCGTAAACGGGAATACCAGCCCTGGCGGGTCCAGTATGTGCTGGATGAAATGCTGCGTGAAATTCGCCACCAGCTTGCTCAGTCGCAGCAACTGCGGCCTGAACAAACGGCGGAAAGCGAAGATTAATGATCGAGATAAAGGTAATGCACCCAGCTGGTCATGCGTAACAGTACTTTGCGCATCACCGAGACATGGCTGAAATGATCAGAGTAGACCGCCACCTGGGCGTAAATACCGTCTGGTAATGCGCTCAAATCAGTATGCTCATCCAGTTCAATGGTCGCGATAACGCCATCTGAACCCGGCGCTGTGTTTAACGTCTGTAAGGTGCCGGTCGACTGATAAGCTCCGCCGGGAACGGCTGGACTAATGGCTGCCACCTTACCGCTGAATACCTTACCTGGCAGAGCATTAAACACCACTTCCGCATCGTCGCCAGGAGCCAGTCGCAGCAAGGAGTTCTGACGGAACTGCGCCACGATTTGTCGTTTCTGATCGGGTATAAACACCATCACCGGACGTAGCGGCAGCGACGCGGCATAGGTACCCGGACGAATCAGTACCTGGGTCACATAACCATCGCTCGGCGCACGCACTATCGTCTGCTCAAGGTTATATTTTGCTTCCGCGAGCTGTGCTTTCAGGCTGGCGATTTGAGAATGTTCACCCAACACCAGGCTATCCAGCTGGCTCTGGATCTGTTTTTGTTCCGCCGCCGATGACTTCACGGAGGCTTCCTGCGCCAGATAATTTTGCCGCGCCACATCGATATCGCGTTCTGAAAACGGGTTTACTTTCGCCTGGCTGCCACGTGCGTAACGCTGATACTCTTTAGCGAACTTATCCCGCGTGGCCTTTGCCTGCTGAGTATTCGCCGCCATCTCATCTAACTCTGCGCCCAACGCCCGCTGTTTATGTTCTGCGGTAACGATATCCGCCATCAGCCGATCCACCCGAGCCTGATAACGCGTCGGGTCCAGTCGAAATAGCACCTCACCTTTTTTAATCAGCGTATTTTTCTTGTCCGTCACTTCGATCACCACGCCTGTCACCTGTGGGACAACAGGAATAGAAATAACCGCTTTTTGCGCTTTAAAGGTATACGGATGGTTATAGTTCATTAACAGAATTAGACCGCTGACAATAAATATGCCTCCCAGGGCCGCTGTGGGAATGGTCCATTTATTTACAGGAATTTTAAAGATCTTAAACATTGCCCATGCGAAAGCCACATAGGTCAAAATAATCAGTAAATCCATAAGTATTACTCGGCAGAAGAGGATTTGATGTCGGCGAGCTGTTTCTCCAGCCCGGCAATACGCTGTTGTAGTTGCACAACGGAGGAGTCATGGTTTTGCATTCCCCATCCCCGCTCCGGGCGGTAAAGCGTGGCCCAAATCCACAAAAATGGCCAGATAACATGTAACGTAAAAAGACTTACCCAACCAGCAACATGAATGGCGTCGGCATGTGGATGATTACGTTTTTTAGCAATCAGGTAGGGAATATCATGTAAAATAATAATCCCATAGAAGATCACCAGAAATACAAAAATAAGCACTCCCAGTGCAAAATAATCCAGGAACATATTTCCCTCAGAGAATATAAAAAAGAACAATTAACGCATATTATTAAATGCCATGATGCAGTGCAATTTCCTTATTTATATAACGACATATGGTTTTTTATATAGTTTCTGAAGTGTGTGCCTGGCTTTTCAACAGGTCGAAGCTTATCATATTGAAATAATGTAACTATTGACCAAATTTATGAATAAAAACCGTAAAACATCCACAATGCAGATTAAGCGTATTAAACCTTCAATTATCTACCGTTTATTGCTGATTGGCCTCGGAACGCCAATGGTGATTTATGGCCTGGTTCGCCCGCTCACCATCGAAACGCGAGATTAAACTCCTGGCAAAACACGCCCCAGAAACGCACTTCTGTTGGCGTAGTCTGGGTTATTGCGCACGTAGGTTTAAAACGTAAATTGTAACAACGTGCGCTTTGTTTATGCCGGATGCGGCGTGTACGCCTTATCCGGCCTACGGTCAGGTCCCCGTAGGCATGATAAAACGCGTAAGCGTCGCATCAGGCAATGAATACCCAATGCGACCAGCTTCTTATATCAGAACAGCCCCAACGGTTTATCCGAATAGCTCACCAGCAGGCACTTGGTTTGCTGGTAATGCTCAAGCATCATCTTATGGGTTTCGCGTCCGATGCCCGACTGTTTGTAGCCGCCAAACGCCGCATGTGCCGGGTAAGCGTGATAACAGTTGGTCCACACGCGCCCAGCCTGAATGCCGCGCCCCATCTTATAGGCCAGATTACCGTTGCGGCTCCAGACACCCGCGCCCAGGCCATATTGCGTGTCGTTCGCCAGCTCCAGCGCTTCTTCCATCGTTTTGAAGGTGGTCACCGCCAGCACCGGACCAAAAATTTCTTCCTGGAACACGCGCATATTATTCTGACCAAACAGAATCGTCGGTTCGAGGTAGTAGCCGTCTTTCAGTTCGCCTTCCAGCAGCTTGCGCCGCCCGCCGGTGAGCACGTCTGCGCCCTCTTTTTTACCGATATCAATGTAGTTGAGGATGGTTTCCAGTTGCCCGTGAGAAACCTGCGCCCCCATTTGCGTCACGCTGTCGAGCGGGTTACCGCTGCGAATGCTTTCGACACGGCGGATGGCGCGTTCCATAAAGCGTTCGTAGATAGACTCCTGCACTAAAGCACGGCTTGGACAGGTGCAAACTTCGCCCTGGTTAAAGGCAAACAGTGCAAAGCCTTCCAGCGCTTTATCGAAAAAGGCATCTTCTTCATCCATCACATCAGCAAAGAAGATATTTGGGGATTTGCCGCCCAGCTCCAGCGTCACCGGAATAATGTTTTGCGTGGCGTACTGCATAATTTGTTGGCCCACTTCCGTTGAGCCGGTAAACGCCACTTTGGCGATGCGTTTCGAGGTCGCCAGATATTCGCCAATTTCCCCACCAGCGCCGTTAACCACGTTCACCACGCCCGGCGGCAGTAAATCACCGACGAGTTCCATTAGCAGCAGTACAGAAAGCGGGGTAAGACGTGCGGGTTTCAGCACCACACAGTTGCCCGCCGCCAGCGCGGGAGCCATTTTCCAGCTCGCCATCAGCAGCGGGAAGTTCCACGGAATAATCTGCCCCACCACGCCTAACGGTTCGTGGAAGTGATAAGCCACAGTTTCGCTATCCACTTCACTAATACCGCCTTCCTGCGCCCGAATACACGAGGCAAAATAGCGAAAATGGTCAATCGCCAGCGGCACATCAGCAGCACTGGTTTCGCGAATGGGTTTGCCGTTATCCCAGGTTTCAGCGGTCGCTAACAGTTCGAGGTTCTGCTCCATCCGATCGGCAATCTTAAACAGAATCGCCGCGCGATCCTGCACCGAAGTATGCGCCCATTTATCTTTCACTTTGTGCGCAGCATCCAGCGCCAGATCGATGTCTCGTTTGCCCGAAGACGCCACTTCGCACAGCAGCTGCCCGGTCACCGGCGTCAGGTTCTGGTAATACTCACCATCGGCAGGGGCTACCCATTCGCCGCCAATAAAGTTGTCGTAGCGGGCTTTTAACTTGAGGGGGAAACCATACTCGCCGGGCTTAATCTGTGCTGAAGGGGGATTATTGGTCATGATCGTCTCCTTGCGGTGTGAGGTATAACAAGGGTAGACGTGACTGGCGAAATCTTCGCCAGTCGGTAACAGCTTTACGACGGCTATCACGAATTTACGGGCAAGGATTACAGAGATAACTAAAACTCTCTCAAAAATCGCAAATTTTGAGATAGTTAAAAAAATGGCTGACAATTAGCCAGCCATTGGGGGAATGATGATTACATCGCAGCGCGATAAATTGCCACAATCTCTTCGTGAGTTGCCTGAATCGGGTTAGTAAAGCCACACGCATCTTTCAGGGCATTGGTGGCCAGTACCGCGAAATCCTCTTCTTTCACGTTCAGGTCACGCAGGCCTGCCGGGATATTCACTTTCTTCGCCAGTTCACGGATGGCATTGATGCACGCTTCTGCGCCTTCCGCGTCGTTTTTACCAGTCACGTTCACGCCCATTGCAGCGGCACAGTCACGCAGACGTGCTGCAGCGACTTTGCTATTGAATACCTGAACGTGTGGCAGCAGAACAGCATTACATACACCGTGTGGCAGGTTGTAGAAACCGCCCAGCTGGTGCGCCATCGCATGAACATAACCCAGAGAAGCATTATTGAACGCCATACCGGCGAGGAACTGGGCATAAGCCATTGCTTCACGCGCTTTAGCATTGCTGCCATCTTCAACGGCTAACGGCAGGTTTTCGGCAATCATGGTCACGGCTTTCAGTGCGCAAGCGTCAGTGATCGGCGTGGCGGCAATAGAAACATACGCTTCGATAGCGTGCGTTAAGGCATCCATACCCGTTGCGGCGGTCAGTGACTTCGGCATACCGACCATCAGAGATGAGTCATTGACAGAAAGCAACGGAGTTACATGTTTATCAACAATCGCCATTTTGATATGACGCGCTTCGTCAGTGATGATGCAGAAACGGGTCATTTCAGAGGCCGTACCCGCCGTGGTATTGATGGCGATCATCGGCAGCTGCGGTTTTGCAGAGCGGTCAACGCCTTCGTAATCGCGAATATCGCCGCCATTGGCTGCCACTAGCGCAATACCTTTTGCGCAGTCGTGCGGAGAACCACCGCCTAAGGAGATCACGCTATCGCAATTATTTTCTTTAAGTAATTTCAAACCTGCGGCGACGTTTTCCGTGGTTGGGTTAGGTTGGGTGCCATCATAAATAACGCTAAAAATATTGCGTTCTTCCAGTGCTTTTTGCACATCACCCGCCATACCTAATTTCGTTAACATATTGTCAGTGACAATTAAGGTACGGGTAAATCCATAATCTGCCATCATATTCATTGCATCATTCAATGAATCAGCACCAATAACATTCACGGAAGGAATAAAAAAGGTTGAAGCTGCCATAACACACTCCTGAAAGTGTAAAAAAGGGCGGGCAGCTTACTGAGGATTTTCATTCGAAAATATGATCAGTATTATTGTTTATCAAAATTAATCTAATAAAAAGCACATTGTATTCATTAAACAATGTGCTTTTTTTAAATTCATAAGAATTTTGTATTAATTTATTTTAAAACTTAATTAATCATTTCCTTATTTTTCCGGAAATAATAATGCGTCGCGCAATAAATGATCATTTCCCCGACGACGCGTAAAACCAATGCGGTCAAAATATTCCAGAATTTGAATTGCCAGTTTTCGACCAACACCTAAACGATCGCGGAAATCCGCCGCGCAGGTTGAACCACATTCCTGATCGAGATCGCGGATCATATTGGCAAATTCGACAATCCGATCGTTACGGTAATAACGATCTTTAACGATCGCCGTAATTATCCCCTGCTGGGCCGCCTGGCGTAGCGTCAGGCGCATTGCCTGCTCGTCGGTTCCCGTCTCTTTTGCCAGGTCACGCACCCACCACGGTTCGTCACCAAACAGCGGCTCTGCTTTTTGCCAGATGACCTGCTGCTCTTCGCTGAAGCCCGCTTTATGATCCGGCAGATGCAGCCAACCGTGATGACTGAGGATGTCGCCGCTTTCGCGCATCTTTTCAATCAGCAACAGTACCAGCGCTTCATCTTCCATTGGCAACGCCATACGTCGCAGACGTTCGCGCCCAGGACCAGGTTCATCGCGATGTTGCTCATGATAAGTCGCTAATGTGTCGAGAATTTTCCGCTGCCAGCGGGCGGCAACCGGCGCATTCAACAAGCTATAACCAGCCTGAATATAGCCAGGCTGTTGCAGCAGTTCGCGCATCCCTTCGCCGTTGAGCTGCCGTGCCCAGGCGAAATCCGCAAGGTTAACCGCTCCGCGTTCCAGATGAACAGATAACGCATCGGCATCGCTCTGCGCCCGTGCAAGAGACGCCAGCCATTGCAGATATTCCGGCTTACGCTTACCGCGACGCGGCGGGTTAAGCATCACCACACGCGCCCCCGCCAGCGTGTTGCGGGCCGAGATATCGCGCAGCACCAAGCGATCGTTATCCGCCAGCCATAGCGGCGTGTCGAACACCAGCTCGGCAAGGTTATCTTCCAGCAGCGAAACGCGTCCCGTGACGTGGCTGGCGGCGTGGTGAATATGCAGCGGCTGCCACTGGGTCAGCGGTGTATGGGTTTGAAGCTCGACAATCACCCGTGTGAAAGGCTCCGGCGGCGCATCGGCAAGCAGCCAGTCGCCACGGTTAATCTGCTCTTTTTCCGCATCACCCGCGATGTTAAGCGCGATACGCTGCCCGGCATGGGCAGTTTCTGTTGGCTGATTTTGCGCATGTAGCGCACGCACGCGCATCGGTTTATTTACACCAGTCAGCCAGAGTGAATCGCCTACCTTCACTTCCCCGCTTAACGCCGTACCGGTGACGACCAGCCCGGCACCTTTTACGGTAAATGCACGGTCGATCGCGAGGCGGAAACTATGTTGGCTGGCGTGTTCACGTTCTGGTAACTGAAGCAAATGCTCGCGCAGGGCATCAATTCCCCGACCTTCGGTTGCTGCGGTGATAAACAGTTTTGCCTCAGCAAAACCGTATTCCCGCAGCACCTCCTTTACCTGGCGTTCAACCTCATTAACACGCGCTTCGTCCACACGATCGGCTTTGGTCAGCGCCACTGTCAGCATCGGGTTACCGGTCAGCTGCAAAATCGCCAGATGCTCACGAGTCTGTGCCATCACGCCGTCATCGCACGCCACCACCAACAGCGCGTGATCAATACCACCAACGCCCGCCAGCATGTTGGAAAGAAACTTTTCATGACCGGGTACGTCGATAAAACCAGGCACACGGCCATCCGGCTGCGGCCAGTAGGCATAGCCGAGATCGATGGTCATGCCGCGCTTTTTTTCTTCCGGCAGACGGTCGGCATTTACGCCCGTAATCGCCTGCAATAAGGTTGTTTTGCCGTGGTCAACGTGTCCGGCAGTCGCAATAATCATTTCAACAACATCTCCAAAAACCGTTGCTCATCTTCTAGGCAGCGTAAATCCAGCCACAATCGTCCGTCATAAATACGACCAATCACCGGCACTGGCAATTCACGCCAGCGGGCGGCTAATGACTCAAGGTGGCTACCGCGTCCATCATGGGGTGTAAACGTTAATGCCGCGCTCGGCAGGCGATCAACCGGCAGCGAACCACTGCCAATCTGCGAAAGACATGGCATAACCTGTACCGCAAACTCCGCGCCGTAATGTGCGGCAAGGGGAGCCTGTAAACGTTGTGCCTGGATTTGAATGACCTCTGCGCTGCGGGTAAGCAGGCGCAGGGTCGGTAATTTTTCACTCAGAGCTTCAGGGTGTAAATAAAGACGCAACGTGGCTTCCAGCGCCGCGAGGGTCATTTTATCCGCGCGTAATGCACGCTTCAGCGGGTGGCTTTGCAGGCGGGCGATCATCTCTTTTTTACCAACGATAATCCCTGCCTGCGGCCCGCCTAACAACTTGTCGCCGGAGAAGCTCACCAGACTGACGCCCGCCGCAATCAACTCCTGCGGCATTGGCTCTTTCGGCAAACCGTACTGGCTAAGATCAACCAGCGAGCCACTGCCTAAATCAGTCACCACGGGAATATCCAGTTCTTTGCCAAGCGCCACCAGTTCAGCTTCGTCTATCGCTTTGGTGAACCCCTGAATGCTGTAGTTACTGGTATGTACTTTCATCAACAGTGCGGTATTTTCATTCACCGCCTGACGATAATCATTCGCGTGCGTGCGGTTGGTGGTCCCTACTTCGTGTAGTGTGCAGCCTGCCTGACGCATAACATCGGGAATACGAAACGCGCCGCCAATCTCCACCAGTTCGCCGCGAGATACCACCACCTCTTTCCCACTGGCAGTGGCCGCCAACATCAACAATACCGCCGCCGCATTGTTATTGACGATACAGGCATCTTCCGCTCCCGTAATGCGGCACAGCAGCTGCGCCAGCGCCCGATCGCGATGTCCGCGTCCGGCGTCGTCCAGATCGTACTCGAGGGTCACTGGCGAACGCATAGCCTGCGCAACGGCTTCCACCGCGGCTTCTGCCTGTAAAGCTCGCCCAAGATTGGTATGCAGCACGGTTCCCGTCAGGTTGATCACCGGACGCAGCGCGCTCTGCGCCTCTTTCGTCAACCGGGCATCGACTTCTTGCGCCCAGTTTTCACACCATGCGGGCAGCGTCTGGCTATCACGAATCACTTCTCGCGCTTCGTCAAGCATCTGACGCAGCAATTCCACCACGCGGGTGTGACCATAAGTATCACGCAAAGAAAGGAAGGAGCTATCGCGCAATAAGCGATCAATAGCCGGAAGTTGACTATAGAGGGAACGCGTTTCGGTTGTCATAGGAAACCTGGCTGATCAAGGCCCTCTCACACGGAGAAGGGCGTTTAACATAACCACGGATTGTAACGTGAGATGGGTCAGGAGGACATATCGCGCATCAAGCCTTTGGCGGTTCGGTGCGAGCAAAACTTTCGCGGCTAAACAGGTTTTCGACCAGTTTGACTAAGTGTGGGCGGTCGACACACCAACCTGGCGCAACGCGGCGGAAATTGAGATATCCGACGGCACAGGCAATGGCGATAGTCGCCAGATTGACCGTATCGGTTTTGAGTGTGCCATCGACCAGATATCCTTCCAGCACATCCAGACTGCGGTTGATTTTCTCCCGCTGGCGTAACAATTCATCTTCAGACTGCTGCGCCGCTGGACGCGCCTGTTCACGCACCGATACCAGCCCGGCATCCATAATGCCATCCGCCAGTGCCTCAATTTTGCGCACCCGCAACGACTCCAGCGGATCGCGCGGCAACATCGCCGGAGCGACATTCATTAATTCAATATATTCAGCGATGATCGGCGAATCAAACCAGCATTCGCCCTCTTCGGTCACCAGCACCGGCACTTTCCCTAACGGGTTAAATTGCGCCACGCCGTTGTCCGCGTTATAGGGCAGTTCATTAATAAATTCGAAAGTTATGCCCTTTTCTAACAACAGAATAGAAAGTTTGCGTACAAACGGGCTGGTGTAGCTACCGACGAGTTTCATGCCGAGTCCTTTGTGCGAGGAAAAATATCAGTATGGCTCAGGCTCACGCAAAACACAGGTGATATAAGTCTCAATGATCCAAATAAAGATAATGCATCCAGCTGGTCATTCTTAGCAGCACTTTTCGCATCACCGAAACATGGCTGAAATGGTCGGAGTAAACCGCCACCTGGGCGTAGATGCCGTCGGGTAAGGCATCGATATCATCGTTGGGGTCCAGTTCAATGGTTCCCAGCACACCGTCCGTGCCGGGCACGACCGTTAATGATTGCAATACCCCTTGCGCCTGATACGAACCGCCTGGCACGACAGGTAAAATACTGGTCAGTTTGCCGTGGAACACCTGCCCAGGTAGCGCGTTAAACACCACTTCCGCATCATCGCCGGGTTTCAGACGTAACAGCGAGTTCTGCCGAAATTGGGCGACAATTTGCCGTTTTTGCTCGGGGATGAAAACCATCACCGGACGTAGCGGCAAGGCAGCTGCGTATGTACCTGGGCGGATCAGTACCTGAGTAACGTAGCCATTGCTTGGTGCGCGAATGACAGTCTGCTCAAGGTTATATTTTGCTTCAGTAAGTTGCGCTCTTAAGCTCACAATCTGCGATTGCTCGCCGTTAACCATACTGTCGAGCTGGCTCTGGATCTGCGCCTGCTCCGCCACCGAGCCTTTCACCAGCGCGTCCTGCGCGAGGAAGTTTTGCCGCGCATCGTCGATGTCACGTTCCGAGAACGGATTCACCGCCGCCTGGCTGCCTTTCAGGTAACGTTGATAATTTTTAAACAGACGGTCGCGCTCCGCTGAAACCTGGGTGGTGTTGGCCTGCGCTTCAGTGAGCTGCGCGCGCAGCGTCTTTATATTATGCGTCGCCGTCATCAGGTCAGCCTGAAGTCTGTCAACTCGCGCCTGGTAACGAACCGGGTCGAGCTTAAAAAGCACCTCGCCCTTCTGAATAAGCTGATTATTTTTGTCGGTGACTTCAGTAACAATTCCCGTCACCTGTGGCGTGATGGGGATCGCTATCACTGCCTTTTGCGCGGTAAAAGTGTAAGGGTGGTTGTAGTTCATCAACAAAATCAAACCACTCACCAGAAACACGCCTCCCAGCGCCGCCGTCGCCAGCGTCCACTGATTCACCGGAATGCGGAAGATTTTAAAGACCGCCCACGCCAGCGCCACGTAAGTTAAAACAATCAATAGATCCATATTTAGATCTCCGGGAACGTGGAATAGTCAGTCTTTTTCTCGGCGGCGAGTTGGTGCTCCAGCCGGGAAATTCGGTCAGAAAGTGCGGCGATTTCCGGGTCAGTCGCTTTCTCTTGCGACGCAACATGTGACTGCATGCCCCAGCCGCGCTCCGGTTGATAGAGCGTCGCCCAGATCCACAGAAACGGCCAGATAACATGCAGAGTAAACAGGCTCACCCAGCCCGCTGTATGAATAGCGTCGGCATGGGGGTGGTTGCGCTTTTTGGCAATCAGATAAGGGATGTCATGTATCGCGATGATTCCATAAAAAATCACCAGAAAGACGAAGATCAGCACTCCCAACGCGAAATAGTTTAGAAACATATCTGCCTCGGATTCACGTTTATCAGTGTTGTTTTTTGGCTGGCAGCCAGAAGGGAGTCAGGCTGATATTTTGACAATAATTCGGGTTCGCGATTCTCGCCATAACACCAAAGAATAATTTTTAGAGGTGATGAGTTGCTTAGTTACATAACGATTTTATGACGAGGGCATAACATGCTGTAGATCACATCAGGTGAACGCCGTAAGAAAATATCTTGTGATTCAGATCACAAAGATTCAACAAACCAACAAAACAAAAATGTGACATTACTCACATTTAAATGCCATTTTTAGCGAAAATCGCCGCCTTGTTGCTTTTTTACACAAGAGTTTTGTGATGAGCATCACGTCAATTACCTCTCTACCCCCTATATTTATGTGACCGATATCACACAAAAGGCCGTCGACTGGACAGTTAACCGATTCAGTGCCAGATTTCGCAGTATCTACAAGGTCCGGCTACCTCTGCCGCCACATTAACAAAAAACCTCGGGCTTCCAGCCTGCGCGACAGCAAACATAAGAAGGGGTGTTTTTATGTCATCCGATATTAAGATCAAAGTGCAAAGCTTTGGTCGTTTCCTCAGCAACATGGTGATGCCAAATATCGGCGCGTTTATCGCGTGGGGTATCATCACCGCGTTATTTATTCCAACAGGGTGGTTACCGAACGAAACGCTGGCGAAGCTGGTCGGGCCGATGATCACTTATCTCCTGCCGCTGCTGATCGGTTATACCGGTGGTAAGCTGGTAGGCGGCGAACGTGGCGGCGTAGTCGGTGCCATTACCACCATGGGCGTTATCGTCGGCGCAGACATGCCGATGTTCCTCGGCTCTATGATTGCAGGTCCGCTGGGCGGCTGGTGCATTAAGCACTTCGACCGCTGGGTAGACGGTAAGATCAAATCCGGTTTTGAGATGCTGGTGAATAACTTCTCCGCAGGCATCATCGGGATGATCCTCGCTATTCTGGCATTCCTCGGCATTGGCCCGATTGTTGAAGCCCTGTCCAAAATGCTGGCTGCGGGCGTTAACTTCATGGTTGTCCATGACATGCTGCCGCTGGCGTCTATCTTTGTTGAACCGGCGAAAATCCTGTTCCTCAACAACGCCATTAACCACGGTATCTTCTCGCCGCTGGGCATTCAGCAGTCCCATGAACTGGGTAAATCCATCTTCTTCCTGATTGAAGCTAACCCAGGTCCGGGTATGGGCGTGCTGCTGGCGTACATGTTCTTTGGTCGTGGTAGCGCTAAACAGTCTGCGGGCGGTGCGGCAATCATCCACTTCCTGGGCGGTATCCACGAAATCTACTTCCCGTATGTGCTGATGAATCCGCGTCTGATTCTGGCCGTTATCCTCGGTGGTATGACTGGCGTGTTCACGCTGACTATCCTGGGCGGTGGTCTGGTTTCTCCGGCATCTCCGGGTTCTATCCTTGCTGTACTGGCGATGACACCAAAAGGTGCATACTTCGCTAACATCGCGGGTGTGTGTGCGGCGATGGCTGTCTCCTTCGTTGTCTCTGCCATTCTGCTGAAAACCAGCAAAGTGAAAGAAGAAGATGATATTGAAGCAGCAACTCGTCGTATGCAGGACATGAAAGCTGAGTCTAAAGGCGCGTCTCCGCTGTCTGCGGGCGATGTGACTAACGACCTGAGCCACGTACGTAAAATCATCGTTGCCTGTGATGCCGGTATGGGTTCCAGTGCGATGGGCGCAGGTGTGCTGCGTAAGAAAATTCAGGATGCAGGTCTGTCGCAGATTTCGGTCACTAACAGCGCGATCAACAACCTGCCGCCAGATGTGGACCTGGTCATCACTCACCGTGACCTGACCGAACGCGCTATGCGCCAGGTTCCGCAGGCACAGCATATTTCGCTGACCAACTTCCTCGACAGCGGCCTGTACACCAGCCTGACCGAACGTCTGGTTGCTGCCCAGCGCCATACTGAAAACGAAGTGAAAGTGAAAGACAGTCTGAAAGACAGCTTTGACGATTCCAGTGCTAACCTGTTCAAACTGGGCGCGGAGAACATCTTCCTCGGTCGCAAAGCGGCAACCAAAGAAGAAGCGATTCGTTTTGCTGGCGAGCAGCTGGTGAAAGGCGGTTACGTTGAGCCGGAATACGTTCAGGCGATGCTGGATCGTGAAAAACTGACCCCGACTTATCTGGGTGAGTCTATCGCGGTGCCACACGGTACGGTTGAAGCAAAAGATCGCGTACTGAAAACGGGCGTGGTGTTCTGCCAGTACCCGGAAGGCGTGCGCTTCGGTGAAGAAGAAGATGACATTGCCCGTCTGGTGATTGGTATTGCTGCCCGTAACAACGAGCACATTCAGGTTATCACCAGCCTGACCAATGCACTGGATGATGAATCCGTCATCGAGCGTCTGGCACACACCACCAGCGTGGATGAAGTGCTGGAACTGCTGGCAGGTCGTAAGTAATCCAATCCTACCCTCTCCTCACGGAGAGGGTTTGGGTGAGGGAAAAGCCTCACCCCAGCCCTCTCGGGTAAAAACATTGATGAAGGTTAATACTATGAAAGCATTACATTTTGGCGCAGGTAATATCGGTCGTGGCTTTATCGGTAAACTGCTGGCAGACGCGGGTATCCAACTGACGTTTGCTGATGTCAATCAGGTGGTACTTGATGCCCTGAATGCCCGTCATAGCTATCAGGTTCATGTGGTCGGTGAAACCGAGCAGGTAGATACCGTTTCTGGTGTCGATGCCGTCAGCAGCATTGGTGATGATGTCGTTGATCTGATTGCTCAGGTCGATTTAGTCACTACCGCCGTTGGTCCGGTTGTGCTGGAACGTATTGCCCCGGCAATCGCCAAAGGGCTGGTGAAACGTAAAGAACAAGGTAATGAATCCCCGCTGAACATCATCGCTTGTGAAAACATGGTCCGCGGCACCACACAGCTGAAAGGCCATGTGATGAGCGCCCTGCCGGAAGATGCCAAAGCGTGGGTAGAAGAACACGTTGGCTTTGTTGATTCCGCCGTTGACCGCATCGTGCCGCCTTCGGCTTCTGCAACCAACGATCCGCTGGAAGTGACGGTAGAAACATTCAGCGAATGGATTGTTGATAAAACCCAGTTCAAAGGCGCGCTGCCGAACATCCCAGGCATGGAGTTAACCGACAACCTGATGGCATTTGTCGAACGTAAACTCTTCACCCTGAATACGGGTCATGCTATAACCGCGTACCTCGGAAAACTGGCGGGTCATCAGACCATTCGTGATGCGATTCTCGACGAGAAAATCCGCGCGGTGGTAAAAGGTGCGATGGAAGAAAGTGGTGCAGTATTGATCAAGCGCTACGGCTTTGACGCAGACAAACATGCGGCGTACATCCGGAAAATCCTCGGTCGTTTCGAGAACCCGTACCTGAAAGATGATGTAGAGCGCGTAGGCCGTCAGCCGCTGCGTAAACTGAGTGCTGGCGACCGTCTGATCAAGCCACTGCTCGGAACGCTGGAATATGGTCTGCCACATAAAAACCTGATTGAAGGTATTGCCGCTGCAATGCACTTCCGCAGTGAAGATGATCCGCAGGCTCAGGAACTGGCAGCACTGATCGCTGACAAAGGTCCGCTGGCGGCGCTGGCACAGATTTCCGGTCTTGATGCCAACAGCGAGGTTGTATCCGAGGCGGTAACCGCTTATAAAGCAATGCAATAATGGTGGACCAGGCGCAGGATACCCTGCGCCCGAATAACAGATTGTCAGATATGCAGGCAACAATGGAACAAACCCAGGCCTTTGAAAACCGTGTGCTTGAGCGTCTGAATGCTGGCAAAACCGTGCGAAGCTTTCTGATCACCGCCGTCGAGCTTTTGACCGAGGCGGTAAATCTTCTGGTGCTTCAGGTATTCCGCAAAGACGATTACGCGGTGAAGTATGCTGTAGAACCGTTACTCGACGGCGACGGTCCGCTGGGCGATCTTTCTGTGCGTTTAAAACTCATTTACGGGTTGGGCGTCATTAACCGCCAGGAATACGAAGATGCGGAACTGCTGATGGCATTGCGTGAAGAGCTAAATCACGACGGCAACGAGTACGCGTTTACCGACGACGAAATCCTTGGACCCTTTGGTGAACTGCATTGCGTGGCGGCGTTACCACCGCCGCCACAGTTTGAACCTGCAGACTCCAGTTTGTATGCAATGCAAATTCAGCGTTACCAACAGGCTGTGCGATCAACAATGGTCCTTTCACTTACAGAGCTGATTTCCAAAATCAGCTTAAAAAAAGCCTTCCAAAAGTAAGCAACGTCTGCTTACTGCCCCTCTACCTGCTTCGGCCGATAAAGCCGACGATAATACTCCAGACGTTGTAGATATAACGGCACGCTTTCATCAGGTATTCCGGACGGAATCGCGTTACGGGGAGGTAGTTTTTTCAGATACTCCCGGAACGCCTGGCTCGATGCCATGAAATCTACGGCTTTATCGATAAGAAGCGGAACGTTTTCACCTAATTTGCCCATGATGATATCTCCGTATTACCCCGCGCCGGGAATGCGCGGCCGCCAATTTTAGTTTAGATCCCGGTATAAATGACATTAAGGAAAACGTGCTCAATCCTCAATAATCATCCGCTTCTGTTAACTATCTTTTTTCTTTAAATTTCTTAACTAATCAATGGATTGGGTGAATTTTAAACGCATTAATAGTTACAATCTGGAACTATTACAATGCCATCAGTTGTGAACAAAGCACCTGGTCGCGCATACTAGAGGCTATAAATTTATCTCTATCAGAAGTCATCACATGAAAGAAGTCGAAAAAAACGAAATCAAACGTCTCAGCGATCGTCTGGACGCCATCCGTCACCAGCAGGCCGATCTGTCGCTGGTTGAAGCCGCAGACAAATATGCCGAACTGGAAAAAGAGAAAGCCACTCTGGAAGCAGAAATTGCTCGCCTGCGCGAAGTTCACAGCCAGAAACTCAGTAAGGAAGCACAGAAGCTGATGAAGATGCCGTTCCAGCGCGCGATTACTAAAAAAGAGCAAGCTGATATGGGCAAACTGAAGAAGAGCGTTCGCGGACTGGTCGTTGTGCACCCAATGACCGCGCTGGGCCGCGAAATGGGCCTACAAGAGATGACAGGGTTCTCTAAGACTGCGTTTTAAGTTCCTTTCTCGTCGCTGTAATTACAGCCACTCACGATTTACTCGCTCCTGCTGGCACATGCAGGAGCCTGTTGTAGAGATCGAATATTTATAACGTTCTTAACATTATATATTTAACTCCACCTACACTTCTGAGCGCCCGGAGCAGGCTAAATTCTGAAAATCAGGTACAAATTAAAGAATGATGTATCAATATTAACAATGAATTGCCGCATATCAATGCTTGAAACATAATTAATTATTTAAATTTTTCTATCAGCATCGCAAAATTCGCAATAAAACATCACTCAACTGAATATTTATCTTTCCCTGCCCCGGGCCTTTATCCGGTGAAACATTTGACATTGATTGACACCGATCATTAAAATCCGCGCGATAAATTTATTTATTGGCTACAAACTAAAATTGTTTGACACTTAAAAACATATTCGCACAACCCATTAATACAAAAATTCTCTAACAAATTTATTTGGCGGATATGCCCCACTCTAATCATTCATAAAAAAAATGATTGTACTGTAATTATCAACGTATCGGGATTATGAAAAGGAATTCATCCTATGAACCTAAAGAAAACACTGTTAAGCGCGTTAATAATAGTGCCTCTCTGCTTATTGGCAGGGTGTGACTATATTGAAAAAGCGAGTAAGGTCGACGACCTCGTTACACAGCAAGAGTTGCAAAAAAGCAAAATTGAGGCGCTTGAGAAACAACAGGAACTCGATAAGCGAAAGATAGAACATTTTGAAAAACAACAAACTACTATCATAAATAGTACCAAGACGCTCGCTGGCGTGGTGCAAGCGGTTAAAGACAAGCAGGACGAATTTGTCTTTACAGAATTTAACCCAGCACAAACACAATATTTCATTTTAAATAACGGATCGGTCGGTTTGGCAGGCCGGGTGCTGGCTATTGATGCGGTTGAAAATGGCAGTGTTATTCGTATTTCGCTGGTTAACCTTTTAAGCGTTCCCGTATCAAATATTGGCTTTCATGCGACATGGGGCAATGAAAGACCCACCGATGCCAAAGCTCTGGCAAAGTGGCAACAATTACTTTTCAACACCACCATGAATTCCACCCTGCAATTAATGCCTGGTCAATGGCAAGACATTAATCTGACATTAAAAGGCGTTTCGCCTAATAACCTGAAGTATCTGAAGTTGTCCATCAATATGGACAATCTCCAGTTCGACACTGTTCAACCTGCTGAAACTCGGCAGCGAAAAAACAAAAAATAAATGCAGCTTCTGCGCTTATATCAAGGAATAGAGAGCATCAATAATGAACAAAATATTTAAAGTTATCTGGAATCCGGCGACGGGCAGTTACACCGTTGCCAGCGAAACGGCGAAGAGCCGTGGCAAGAAATCCGGGCGCAGTAAGCTGTTAATTTCTGCTCTGGTTGCTGGGGGAATGTTGTCGTCGTTTGGGGTACAGGCTCAGGCAGGAAGGGACAACGGTCAGGGCGTCAATTATGGCCAGGGAACAGGAACAGGCTGGGTTGCTATCGGTGAAGATGCAAAAGCAAATAGTTTTACAGACACCGGGGGTGGCTCCAGCACCGCAGTAGGTTATCACGCAACTGCTGACGGAAGGTGGTCAACAGCCCTCGGCGCTAAGACCCATTCGCTTGGCGAAGCATCAGTGGCGTTAGGGATTAACACTACCTCAGCAGGTGAGCGAAGCCTCGCTATAGGTGCATCGGCAACGTCAACGGGTGGATTTTCAATCGCACTTGGTCGTTATGCAAACTCAACAGGTGAATTTTCTATTGCACAAGGGGATTACGCAGAGACTGGTGCTGATGACGCCATCGCATTTGGACGTGAAAGCAAGGCCTTAGGAATTATGAGTATCGCCCTCGGAGCCACGGCTAATGCGTCGAAAGAATATGCAATGGCGCTGGGTGCAAGTAGCGCCGCATCTGCAGCTAACGCGATTGCAGTAGGCCGCAACAGTGCTGCAGCTGGCGTAGACAGCCTCGCATTCGGCAGACAATCCGCCGCCAACGCCGCAAACGCGATTGCTATGGGTGCAGAGAGCAAAGCTGCTGAAAATGCGACGGCAGTTGGTACTAACGCGGAGGCAAATGGACTTAATAGTATCGCGTTGGGCTCCGGCAGTATTGCAGATGTCGACAACACGATTGCTCTGGGCAATCAAAGTCAGGCAGTAGCGGCTGGCGCAATTGCCATCGGTCAAGGGAATAAAGCTGACGGCGCAAATGCTATCGCGCTGGGTAATGGTAGTATTACAGGTGGTGTAAATGCTATTGCTCTTGGACAAGGCAGTTATGCCGGTTTAGAAAATGGCACTGCAATTGGTGCTCAAGCCAGTGCTCAGGGGAAAAATTCAGTTGCTCTGGGTGCTGGTTCTGTAGCGACTGACGCGGATACTGTTTCTGTGGGTAACACAACAGCTCAGCGACAAATTGTCAATATGGCAGCAGGTGATATCAGCACTACCAGTACTGATGCCATCAATGGATCACAGCTTTATGCTATCAGTAAGTCAGTAGCGGACAATCTTGGTGGGGGGGCTACCGTCAATGCGCAAGGCGTCGTTACTTCCCCAAATTACAGGCTGAAAAGTGGTATTTTCGGCACTGTTGGCGACGCCTTAACGGGCCTGGACAATAATACGTTACAATGGGACTCCCTTAAAAAGGCATATAGTGCGGCACATGGTACAGATACTACCAGTACCATCACCAACGTTAAAGACGGCGCTATTTCTGATACCAGTAAGGATGCGGTTAACGGTTCTCAGCTGAAAACCACCAACGATAACGTAGCGACCAATACTGCCAATATCACCACCAACACTAACAGTATCAATACCCTGACGGATTCCGTTGGCGACCTTAAAGACGATGCCCTGCTGTGGAATGGCACCGCGTTCAGCGCCGCGCACGGCACCGATGCCACCAGCAAAATCACCAACGTCAAAGACGGTGACCTGACGGCTGGCAGCACCGACGCGGTTAACGGCTCTCAGCTGAAAACCACTAACGATGCCGTGGCAGCCAACACCACCAATATCGCCACGAATACCACCAACATCACCAACCTGACTGACGCAGTTGACAGCCTCGGTGACGATTCCCTGCTGTGGAACGCTACAGCGGGGGCATTCAGCGCCGCACACGGTACTGATGCCACCAGCAAAATCACTAACGTCAAAGACGGTGACCTGACGGCTGGCAGCACTGACGCGGTTAACGGCTCTCAGCTCAAAACCACTAACGATGCCGTGGCAGCCAACACCACCAATATCGCCACGAACACCACTAACATCACCAACCTGACTGACGCTGTTGACAGCCTCGGTGACGATTCCCTGCTGTGGAACGCTACAGCGGGGGCATTCAGCGCCGCACACGGTACTGATGCCACCAGCAAAATCACCAACGTCACCGCTGGCGACCTGACGGCTGGCAGCACCGACGCGGTTAACGGCTCTCAGCTCAAAACCACTAACGATGCCGTGGCAGCCAACACCACCAATATCGCCACGAATACCACCAACATCACCAACCTGACTGACGCTGTTGACAGTCTCGGTGATGACTCTCTGCTGTGGAACGCTACGGCGGGTGCATTCAGCGCCGCGCACGGTACCGAAGCCACCAGCAAAATCACCAACGTCAAAGACGGTGACCTGACGGCTGGCAGCACTGACGCGGTAAACGGCTCTCAGCTGAAAACCACTAACGATGCCGTGGCAGCCAACACCACCAATATCGCCACGAATACCACCAACATCACCAACCTGACTGACGCTGTTGACAGTCTCGGTGATGACTCTCTGCTGTGGAACGCTACGGCGGGTGCATTCAGCGCCGCGCACGGTACCGAAGCCACCAGCAAAATCACCAACTTACTGGCAGGCACTGTATCCTCTGACAGCACTGACGCCATTAATGGCTCACAACTTTATGGCTTAGCTGATTCATTTACGTCATACCTTGGCGGTGGTGCTGATATCAGCGATGCGGGTGTATTAACCGGGCCAACCTACACTATTGGTGGTACTGACTACAATAACGTCGGTGATGCTCTGGCTGCCATTAACACGTCATTTAGCACATCACTGGGTGATGCCCTACTCTGGGATGCGACCGCCAAGGGCGGTGACGGTGCGTTTAGCGCCGGTCGCGGGACAGATAACACGGCCAGCATCATTACTAATGTTGCAGACGGTGCAATTTCCTCTACCAGCAGCGACGCTATTAACGGCTCACAGCTCTATGACACCAGCAAGTACATTGCCGATACTCTGGGTGGTAACGCAGAAGTCAATGCTGACGGCACAATCACCGCACCGACTTATGCCATCGCTGGTGGCAGTTACAGCAACGTCGGTGACGCGCTGGAAGCGATCGATACCACGCTGGATGACGCCCTGCTGTGGGATGCCACAGCCAATGATGGTAATGGTGCATTTAGCGCCGGTCGCGGAGTAGATAAAACGGCCAGCGTCATTACTAACGTCGCAGACGGTGCAATTTCCTCCACCAGCAGCGATGCTATTAACGGCTCACAACTGTATACCACCAACAAGTACATCGCTGATGCGCTGGGTGGTGACGCAGAAGTCAACGCTGATGGTTCTATTACTGCGCCGAGTTACACCATTGCAAATGCCGAGTACAACAACGTCGGTGACGCCCTGGATGCGCTCGACGATAACGCTCTGCTGTGGGATGCAACGGCCAATGACGGCGCAGGTGCCTACAACGCCAGCCATGATGGCAAGGCCAGCATCATCACAAACGTTGCTGATGGTAACATTGGCGAAGGCAGCACTGACGCCATCAACGGTTCTCAGCTGTTTAACACCAATATGCTGATCCAGCAGAACAGCGAAATCATCAATCAGCTTGCCGGTAACACCAGCGAAACCTACATCGAAGATAACGGTGCGGGCATTAACTATGTACGTACCAACGACAACGGCTTAGCGTTCAACGATGCCAGCGCTTCAGGTATTGGCGCTACGGCTGTGGGTTATAACGCTGTCGCCTCAGGCGAAAGCAGCGTAGCCATTGGTCAAGGTAGCAGCAGCACCGTTGATACCGGTATTGCCCTGGGTAGCAGTTCCGTTTCCAGCCGTGTAATAGTTAAAGGTTCTCGTGACACCAGCGTGTCGGAAGAAGGTGTTGTGATTGGTTATGACACCACGGATGGCGAACTACTTGGTGCGTTGTCTATTGGTGATGACGGTAAATATCGTCAAATCATCAACGTAGCCGATGGTTCCGAAGCCCATGACGCCGTTACGGTTCGCCAGTTGCAAAATGCCATTGGTGCAGTCGCTACCACGCCGACCAAATACTTCCACGCCAACTCAACGGAAGAAGATTCACTGGCAGTAGGTGAAGACTCGCTAGCAATGGGCGCGAAAACTATCGTTAATGGTAATGCGGGTATTGGTATCGGTTATGGTGCCTACGTGGACGCGAATGCACTTAATGGCATTGCTATCGGTAGCAACGCGCGTGCAAACCATGCAAACAGCATTGCTATGGGTAATGGCTCACAGACGACTCGTGGTGCTCAAACTGGCTACGCCGCCTACAACATGGACGCACCGCAGAACTCTGTGGGTGAGTTCTCTGTCGGCAGTGAAGACGGTCAACGTCAGATCACCAACGTCGCGGCTGGTTCGGCTGATACCGATGCGGTTAACGTGGGTCAGTTGAAAGTAACGGACGCGCAGGTTTCCCAGAATACCCAGAGCATTACTAACCTGAACAATCAGGTGACGAATCTGGATACTCGCGTTACCAATATCGAAAACGGCATTGGCGATATCGTAACCACCGGTAGCACCAAATACTTCAAGACCAACACCGATGGCGTAGATGCCAACGCGCAGGGTAAAGACAGTGTTGCAATTGGTTCTGGTTCCATTGCTGCCGCTGACAACAGCGTCGCGCTGGGTACCGGTTCCGTGGCCAACGAAGAAAACACCATCTCTGTGGGTTCTTCTACCAACCAGCGTCGTATCACCAACGTTGCTGCAGGTGTTAATGCCACCGATGCGGTTAACGTTTCGCAGCTGAAGTCTTCTGAGGCAGGCGGCGTTCGTTACGACACCAAAGCTGATGGTTCTATAGACTACAGCAACATCACTCTCGGTGGTGGTAATGGCGGTACGACTCGCATCAGCAACGTCTCCGCTGGCGTGAACAACAACGACGCAGTGAACTATGCGCAGCTGAAGCAAAGCGTGCAGGAAACGAAGCAATATACCGATCAGCGGATGGTTGAGATGGATAACAAACTGTCCAAAACCGAAAGCAAGTTGAGCGGTGGTATCGCTTCTGCAATGGCAATGACCGGTCTGCCGCAGGCTTACACTCCAGGTGCCAGTATGGCCTCTATTGGTGGCGGTACTTACAACGGTGAATCGGCTGTTGCTTTAGGTGTGTCGATGGTGAGCGCCAATGGTCGTTGGGTCTACAAATTACAAGGTAGTACCAATAGCCAGGGTGAATACTCCGCCGCACTCGGTGCCGGTATTCAGTGGTAATGATCCATTAACTTAGTGTGACTAAGGGCAATTCTCTGATGAGGATTGCCCTTTTCTTTACCAGACATCTCCCTCCACCAAGAATTGGCCCTACCAATTCTTCGCTTATCTGACCTCTGGTTCACAATTCCCCAATTAAAACTCACATCAATGTTGCCAATGCATAACATTTAGTTAACCATTCATTGTCATTATCCCTACACAACACAATTGGCAGTGCCACTTTTACACAACGTGTGACAAGGAGATGAGCATCAGACTCATTACACGATGTGCGTGGACTCCAGGAGACCTGCAATGAATCTCTGGCAACAAAACTACGATCCCGCCGGGAATATCTGGCTTTCCAGCCTGATAGCATCGCTTCCCATCCTGTTTTTCTTCTTTGCGCTGATTAAGCTCAAACTCAAAGGTTATGTCGCCGCCTCATGGACGGTGGCAATCGCCCTTGCCGTGGCTTTGCTGTTCTATAAAATGCCGGTCGCTAACGCGCTGGCCTCGGTGATTTATGGCTTCTTCTACGGTTTGTGGCCCATCGCGTGGATCATTATTGCGGCAGTGTTCGTCTATAAGATCTCGGTGAAAACCGGGCAGTTTGACATCATCCGCTCGTCTATTCTTTCGATAACCCCTGACCAGCGCCTGCAAATGCTGATCGTCGGTTTCTGTTTCGGCGCTTTCCTTGAGGGAGCCGCAGGCTTTGGCGCTCCGGTAGCAATTACCGCCGCATTACTGGTCGGTCTGGGCTTTAAACCACTGTACGCCGCCGGACTGTGCCTGATTGTTAACACCGCGCCAGTGGCATTTGGCGCGATGGGTATTCCGATTCTGGTCGCCGGGCAGGTAACAGGCATCGACAGCTTTGAGATTGGTCAGATGGTGGGGCGTCAGCTGCCGTTTATGACCATTATCGTGCTGTTCTGGATCATGGCGATTATGGACGGTTGGCGCGGTATCAAAGAGACGTGGCCTGCGGTCGTGGTTGCAGGTGGTTCGTTTGCCATTGCTCAATACCTCAGCTCTAACTTCATTGGGCCGGAACTGCCAGACATTATCTCTTCGCTGGTATCACTGCTCTGCCTGACGCTGTTCCTCAAACGCTGGCAACCAGTGCGCGTATTCCGCTTCGGTGACTTGGGGGCGTCACAGGTTGATATGACGCTGGCTCACACCGGTTACACCGCAGGTCAGGTGCTTCGCGCCTGGACACCGTTCCTGTTCCTGACCGCCACCGTAACGCTGTGGAGTATTCCACCGTTTAAAGCCCTGTTCGCTTCGGGTGGTGCGCTGTATGAATGGGTGATCAATATTCCGGTGCCGTACCTCGATAAACTGGTTGCCCGTATGCCGCCAGTGGTCAGCGAAGCGACAGCGTATGCCGCCGTGTTTAAGTTCGACTGGTTCTCTGCCACCGGTACCGCCATTCTTTTTGCTGCCCTGCTCTCGATTGTCTGGCTGAAGATGAAACCATCTGACGCTATCAGCACCTTCGGCAGCACGCTGAAAGAACTGGCTCTGCCTATCTACTCCATCGGTATGGTGCTGGCGTTCGCCTTTATCTCGAACTATTCCGGACTATCATCAACGCTGGCGCTGGCACTGGCGCACACCGGCCATGCATTCACCTTCTTCTCGCCGTTCCTCGGCTGGCTTGGTGTCTTCCTGACCGGATCGGATACCTCATCTAACGCCCTGTTCGCCGCGCTGCAAGCCACTGCAGCACAACAAATTGGCGTTTCTGACCTGTTGTTGGTTGCCGCCAACACCACCGGTGGTGTCACCGGTAAGATGATCTCTCCGCAATCTATCGCTATCGCCTGTGCGGCGGTAGGCCTGGTAGGCAAAGAGTCAGATCTGTTCCGCTTTACTGTCAAACACAGCCTGATCTTCACCTGTATGGTGGGCGTGATCACCACGCTTCAGGCTTATGTCTTAACGTGGATGATTCCTTAATGATTGTTTTACCCAGACGCCTGTCAGACGAGGTTGCCGATCGTGTGCGGGCGCTGATTGATGAAAAAAACCTGGAGGCGGGCATGAAGTTGCCCGCTGAACGTCAACTGGCGATGCAACTCGGCGTATCGCGTAATTCACTGCGCGAGGCGCTGGCAAAACTGGTGAGCGAAGGCGTGCTGCTTAGTCGACGCGGCGGCGGGACGTTTATTCGCTGGCGTCATGACACATGGTCGGAGCAAAACATCGTCCAGCCGCTGAAAACGCTGATGGCCGATGATCCGGATTACAGTTTCGATATTCTGGAAGCCCGCTACGCCATTGAAGCCAGCACCGCATGGCATGCAGCAATGCGCGCCACACCAGGCGAAAAAGAGAAAATTCAGCTTTGCTTTGAAGCAACGCTAAGTGAAGACCCGGATCTCGCCTCACAAGCGGACGTTCGTTTTCATCTGGCGATTGCCGAAGCCTCACATAACATCGTGCTGCTGCAAACCATGCGCGGTTTCTTCGATGTCCTGCAATCCTCTGTGAAGCATAGCCGCCAGCGGATGTATCTGGTACCCCCGGTTTTTTCACAGCTGACCGAACAACATCAGGCAGTCATTGACGCCATTTTTGCCGGTGATGCTGACGGGGCGCGTAAAGCAATGATGGCGCACCTTAGCTTTGTTCACACCACCATGAAACGATTCGATGAAGATCAAGCTCGCCATGCACGCATTACCCGCCTGCCTGGTGACCATAATGAGCATTCGAGGGAGAAAAACGCATGATTATTTCCGCAGCCAGCGATTATCGCGCCGCAGCACAACGCATTCTGCCGCCGTTCCTGTTCCACTATATGGATGGGGGTGCATATTCTGAATACACGCTGCGCCGCAACGTGGAAGATTTGTCAGAAGTGGCGCTGCGCCAGCGTATTCTGAAAAACATGTCTGGCTTAAGCCTGGAAACGACGCTGTTTAATGAGAAATTGTCGATGCCGGTGGCGCTGGCTCCGGTGGGTTTGTGTGGCATGTATGCGCGTCGTGGCGAAGTTCAGGCTGCCAAAGCGGCGGATGCGCATGGTATTCCGTTTACTCTCTCGACGGTTTCCGTTTGCCCGATTGAAGAAGTCGCTCCAGCCATTAAACGTCCGATGTGGTTCCAGCTTTATGTGCTGCGCGATCGCGGCTTTATGCGTAACGCGCTGGAGCGAGCAAAAGCAGCGGGTTGTTCGACGCTGGTTTTCACCGTGGATATGCCGACACCGGGCGCGCGTTACCGTGATGCACACTCGGGTATGAGCGGCCCAAATGCGGCAATGCGCCGTTACTTGCAGGCGGTGACGCATCCGCAATGGGCGTGGGATGTGGGCCTGAACGGTCGTCCACATGATTTAGGTAATATCTCGGCTTACCTCGGCAAACCGACCGGACTGGAAGATTACATCGGCTGGCTGGGGAATAACTTCGATCCATCCATCTCATGGAAAGACCTTGAGTGGATCCGCGATTTCTGGGATGGTCCGATGGTGATCAAAGGGATCCTCGATCCGGAAGATGCGCGCGATGCAGTACGTTTTGGTGCTGATGGGATTGTGGTTTCTAACCACGGTGGCCGCCAGCTGGACGGTGTACTCTCTTCCGCTCGTGCATTGCCCGCTATTGCGGATGCGGTGAAAGGTGATATTGCCATTCTGGCAGATAGCGGGATTCGTAACGGGCTTGATGTCGTGCGTATGATTGCGCTCGGTGCCGACACCGTACTGCTGGGTCGTGCTTTCCTGTATGCGCTGGCAACAGCGGGCCAGGCGGGCGTGGCCAATCTACTGAACCTGATCGAGAAAGAGATGAAAGTGGCAATGACGCTGACTGGCGCGAAATCGATTAGCGAAATTACGCAAGATTCGCTGGTGCAAGGGCTGGGTAGAGAATTGCCTGCGGCACTAGCTCCGATGGCGAAAGGGAATGCGGCATAGTTGGGGGTGAGGGGAAAAGGCCGTACCAATCACCAATTTTCTGCTATCCTGCCCCCGCACTAAGGGGGCAGTATGCTAAACATCGTACTTTACGAACCAGAAATTCCGCCAAATACTGGCAACATCATCCGTCTTTGCGCTAATACCGGCTTTCGTCTGCATATCATCGAACCGATGGGATTTGCCTGGGACGATAAGCGCCTGCGCCGCGCGGGGCTGGACTATCACGAGTTTACCGCCGTTACGCGTCATCATGACTATCGCGCGTTCCTCGAAGCAGAAAATCCCCAGCGCCTGTTTGCCCTCACCACGAAAGGTACGCCTGCTCACAGCGCCGTAAGCTATCAGGATGGCGATTATCTGATGTTCGGCCCGGAAACACGCGGCCTGCCAGCAAGCATTCTTGATGCCCTGCCCGCTGAACAAAAAATTCGCATTCCAATGGTGCCGGACAGCCGCAGCATGAACCTGTCCAATGCGGTGTCGGTCGTGGTGTATGAAGCCTGGCGGCAGCTGGGATATCCGGGAGCGGTGTTGAGAGATTAGTTACTGTATGCCGGATAGATGATTACATCGCATCCGGCACAATCACAGGACGTCAGATCCCATCCCCATATTCAAACGTATGGTTAATACCGTTGAAATGCTGATCCATATCCATTGACGGTTTATCGCTGTCTGGTTTACCGACAATGCGTGCCGGAACGCCAGCGGCGGTGGTATGCGGCGGCACCGGTTGCAGCACCACGGAACCTGCGCCAATCTTCGCGCCGCGCCCAACTTCAATATTGCCGAGAATTTTCGCGCCCGCGCCAATCATCACACCTTCACGAATTTTCGGATGACGGTCGCCACCAGATTTACCCGTACCGCCAAGCGTCACAGATTGCAGAATCGATACGTCGTTTTCAATCACCGCCGTTTCACCCACAACGATGCCCGTGGCGTGGTCAAGCATGATACCGCGGCCAATTTTTGCTGCCGGGTGAATATCAACCTGGAACGTTACAGAAACCTGGTTTTGCAGAAAGATTGCCAGTGCGCGGCGGCCCTGATTCCACAGCCAGTGACCGATACGATAGGCCTGCAAGGCATGAAAACCTTTCAGATATAACAATGGAGTCGAGTATTTATCCACCGCCGGGTCGCGGGTACGCACTGCCTGAATATCACAGGCCGCAGAAGCGATCATTTCCGGGTCGGCGGCGTAGGCCTCTTCCACCACTTCGCGGATAGCAATGGCAGGCATAATTGGCGATGACAGCTTGTTCGCCAGCATGTAGCTCAGTGCACTGCCCAGGTTTTCGTGCTTGAGTAGCGTCGCGTGGTAAAAACTGGCCAGCATTGGCTCACAATCCGCCAGCGTTCTGGCTTCGGCTTTAATATTGTTCCAGACAATTTCCAGTTCTTCACACGACATTGCTTACTCCACACGATGAGATAATGACCGGCCCGTTCTGCGCGGGCCGGGTCATAGCGGTAACAAAGGTTTCCTGGGTTTAGTGGCTGCTGCGCTCGTCCTTGCGTGCACGACCTAATAACGTCAATGCTGCCTCGCGCGCGTTTTTTCCGCAATATAATACTTGATAAATTTCCTCGGTTATTGGCATTTCAACGCCGAAGCGATGCGCCAGTTCGCGGACTTCTTTCGTATTGCGGTAGCCTTCCACCACCTGACCAATCTTCTCCTGCGCGCTTTGTACATCCATGCCCTGACCGAGCATCATGCCAAAACGGCGGTTACGCGACTGGTTGTCGGTACAGGTAAGCACCAGATCGCCCAGCCCCGCCATGCCCATAAAGGTGGCAGGATCGGCCCCCAGCGCCGCGCCAAGACGCGACATCTCAGCCAGCCCACGGGTGATCAGTGCCGTACGCGCATTCGCACCAAAACCGATACCGTCGGACATCCCCGCGCCAATGGCAATGACGTTTTTCACCGCGCCGCCAAGCTGCACACCGATGAAATCCGGGTTGCTGTAAACGCGGAAACTTTTGCCACAGTGCAACAATTGCTGGAGATCATCGGCAAAGGTCTGGTCGGTAGAGGCCAGCGAAATAGCCGTCGGTAAACCTGCTGCCAGTTCTTTCGCAAACGTTGGGCCAGAGATAACCGCCAGCGGAATTTGATCGCCTAACGCTTCACGCGCCACGTCCTGTAACAGACGCCCGGTTTCCGCTTCCAGACCTTTGGTCGCCCACACCAGCCGCGCATCAGGACGCATCAGCGGTTTAATCTGACGCAGCACTTCACCAAAGACATGGCTGGGTACGACGACGAGAATATTACGGCTGGCTGCCAGCGCAGTGGCGAGATCGCTTTCAAGATGGAGCGTATCGGGAAAAGGCACATCGGGGAGAAACGCGGCGTTACAGCGGTCGCGTTCAAGCGTTGCGATATGTTCAGGGTCATGGCCCCAGAGGACAACCTCGTGGCCATTTCTTGCCAGGGTGATGGCAAGAGCGGTGCCGTACGAGCCGGCACCGATCACAGTCATTGAAGCATTACGTTGGTTCATCAGGCATCCTGATGTTCTTCAGTACCTTCGCCAGCCTGCTGCTGCAAATAGTTCATGAACAGCGCATCGAAGTTAACCGGCGCAAGGTTCAGTTGCGGGAATGTACCGCGGGATACCATGCTGGTGATGCACTCACGAGCATACGGGAACAGAATGTTCGGGCAGTATGCACCCAGGCAATGTGCCATCTGGGTGCCTTCGATACCCGCGATGGAGAAAATACCGCCCTGCTGAACTTCACACAGGAACGCGGTTTCTTCGCCCAGGGAGGCCGTTACGGTAACACGCAGTACCACTTCGTAAACGTCATCTGCCAGTTGAGAAGATGCCGTATCCAGATCAAGTTTAACTTCTGGCTGCCAATCTTTCTGGAAAACGTGCGGCGCGTTCGGCGCTTCGAAAGAAATATCCTTGGTATAAATACGTTGGATCTGGAAAGTCATTTCGGTGTTGTTTTGTTCTGACATGTGTAGAAAACCCTTAAGTGTTGTCCTTAAATACTGCGCAATGTAATGCCAACGTTCACACGTTATTTCAGCAGGGGATCCAGTCCACCACGTGCATCCAATGCATACAAGTCATCACAGCCGCCAATGTGCTGTGCGTCAATAAAAATCTGGGGAACCGTGGTGCGACCGCTGCGTTTGATCATCTCTTCACGCTTAGCGGCGTTGCCATCGATCGGCAACTCCTGAAAACTCACGCCCTTGCTGCTCAGCAGTGCTTTCGCACGATGGCAATACGGGCAGGTTTCTTTGGTATAGATTTCAACATTGGCCATAACTTAGCTCCTGTTTTTTTACCCTGAAATTTCTTGTTGCAGGGCGGCTGCAAAATGGAGTGTCCCCAGAAGCTTATAACAATAAGTCGCTGGGGGCCTAATTGCAGCTAACGGCCTGCATCATGAAAGACGACAGGTAAATTATTTGCCGCGCACCAGAGGTAAGTTTTCGCCAGCCCAGCCAGCAACGCCCTCTTTCAGCACGAATACTTGCGCAAAACCAGCTTTCGTCAGCGCGTTTGCAGGCTCCTGGCACTGCATGCCAGAACCGTCTACCACGATAACCGGTTTGTCTTTGTGCTTCTCAAGCTCACCAACATTGTTGGCTTTGATTTCGCTTGGCAACAGGTTGATAGAACCTGCGATATGGCCTTTACGGAAGTCATCACGCTGACGTAAATCCACAACCACAGCATCTTCTTTGTTGATCAGACGCGTAGCTTCACCACGAGTAATCACCTTCACTTTCGAGGTCAGGCTCTTAAACGTAGTCACAAGAACCGCCACCAGTAACGCGATCCAGGCGATACTCAGTATGGGATGACGGCCAACAAATTGCATAATTTCTTGCATGGGGGGTAACAACTCCCGACGTAGTGATTAAAAAAACCAGGAAAGGAGTATACCTGCGCGGTGCGGCAAATACAGCCAGCGCGTTAACTGGAATGCAATTTTGCGGGGCGCGACGAAAAAAAAGCGCAAATCTGGCATCGGCTTGCTGCGAGCGGTCGTATATTTTGATCTTCAGAGGCTATTTTATCGATTCAGCTGTAGTAAAATTACGCAAATTTTGACTCTTGAGTATGAGGTTGTCGCAATGTCGGTTTCTAAAAAACCTATGGTACTGGTGATTCTGGATGGCTATGGCTATCGTGAAGAACAGCAGGATAACGCCATTTTTAGTGCTAAAACCCCGGTAATGGATGCACTGTGGGCCAATCGTCCGCATACCCTGATCGACGCTTCCGGTCTGGAAGTCGGTCTGCCTGACCGTCAGATGGGTAACTCCGAAGTAGGTCACGTTAACCTGGGTGCCGGCCGCATCGTGTATCAGGACCTGACTCGTCTGGACGTTGAAATCAAAGATCGCGCTTTCTTCGCTAACCCGGTACTGACTGGCGCGGTAGATAAAGCGAAAAACGCAGGCAAAGCAGTTCACATTATGGGTCTGCTGTCCGCAGGCGGCGTACACAGCCACGAAGATCACATCATGGCGATGGTAGAACTGGCAGCTGAACGCGGCGCAGAAAAAATCTACCTGCACGCATTCCTTGACGGTCGCGACACTCCGCCGCGCAGTGCTGAATCCTCGCTGAAAAAATTCGAAGAGAAATTTGCCGCGCTGGGTAAAGGCCGCGTAGCGTCCATCATTGGTCGTTACTACGCCATGGACCGCGATAACCGTTGGGATCGCGTTGAAAAAGCTTATGACCTGCTGACTCTGGCGCAAGGTGAGTTCCAGGCCGATACCGCCGTTGCTGGTTTGCAGGCTGCTTATGCTCGCGACGAAAACGACGAATTCGTGAAAGCGACCGTTATCCGTGCAGAAGGTCAGCCAGACGCGGCAATGGAAGACGGCGATGCGCTGATTTTCATGAACTTCCGTGCTGACCGCGCACGTGAAATCACTCGTGCATTCGTGAACGCTGATTTCGATGGCTTCGCGCGTAAGAAAGTGGTTAACGTCGATTTCGTGATGCTGACCGAATACGCCGCTGACATCAAAACTGCGGTTGCTTACCCACCAGCTTCCCTGGTTAACACCTTCGGCGAGTGGATGGCGAAAAACGACAAAACTCAGTTGCGTATTTCCGAAACCGAAAAATATGCCCACGTTACTTTCTTCTTCAACGGTGGCGTAGAAGAGTCGTTCAAAGGCGAAGATCGCATTCTGATCAACTCACCGAAAGTGGCTACCTACGATCTGCAACCGGAAATGAGCTCCGCAGAGCTGACCGAAAAACTGGTTGCGGCAATCAAGAGTGGCAAATACGACACCATTATCTGTAACTATCCGAACGGCGACATGGTAGGTCACACCGGGGTGATGGAAGCGGCGGTTAAAGCGGTTGAAGCGCTGGATCACTGCGTGGAAGAAGTCGCGAAAGCGGTTGAGTCCGTGGGTGGACAACTGCTGATCACCGCTGACCACGGTAACGCTGAACAGATGCGCGATCCGGCAACGGGTCAGGCACACACGGCACACACCAACCTGCCAGTTCCGCTGATTTACGTTGGTGATAAGAACGTGAAAGCGGTTGAAGGCGGCAAACTTTCTGACATCGCGCCGACCATGTTGTCGCTGATGGGTATGGAAATCCCGCAAGAGATGACTGGTAAGCCGCTGTTCATCGTGGAATAATCCCTCCCCATGAGGGGAAAGGCGATTAATACCATGACACGGGCCGTGAAACCGCGCAGGTTTGCAATCAGGCCCATCATCTACGCCAGCGTTCTTAGCGCTGGCGTATTGTTGTGCGCCTTTTCCGCCCACGCGGATGAGCGTGACCAACTCAAATCTATTCAGGCAGATATCGCCGCGAAAGAGCGCGCGGTACGCCAAAAGCAACAACAACGCTCCAGCCTGCTTGCTCAGTTGAAAAAGCAGGAAGAAGCGATCTCGGAAGCCACCCGTAAGCTGCGCGAAACGCAAAACACGCTCAATCAACTGAATAAACAGATTGATGAGATGAACGCGTCGATTGCCAAACTGGAGCAGCAAAAAGCCGCCCAGGAGCGCAGCCTCGCCGCACAACTGGATGCCGCATTCCGTCAGGGCGAGCATACCGGTATTCAGCTGATTCTCAGCGGTGAAGAAAGCCAGCGTGGACAGCGTTTACAGGCTTATTTCGGCTATCTCAACCAGGCGCGACAAGAAACCATTGCTCAGTTGAAACAAACGCGTGAAGAAGTCGCTATGCAACGCGCCGAGCTGGAAGAGAAACAGAGCGAGCAACAAACGCTGTTGTATGAGCAGCGCGCCCAACAGGCGAAGCTGACCCAGGCGCTGAACGAACGTAAAAAGACGCTGGCAGGGCTGGAGTCTTCCATCCAGCAAGGTCAGCAACAGTTGAGCGAGCTGCGCGCCAACGAATCCCGTCTGCGTAACAGCATTGCCCGTGCGGAAGCCGCGGCGAAAGCGCGTGCTGAACGAGAAGCGCGTGAGGCCCAGGCGGTTCGCGACCGCCAGAAAGAAGCGACGCGCAAAGGCACCACCTACAAACCGACCGAAAGCGAAAAATCGCTGATGTCCCGAACTGGTGGCCTGGGTGCGCCGCGTGGTCAGGCATTCTGGCCAGTTCGCGGGCCGACGCTGCATCGCTATGGCGAGCAGCTACAGGGCGAATTACGCTGGAAAGGAATGGTTATCGGTGCCTCTGAAGGTACTGAAGTTAAAGCAATTGCCGACGGTCGGGTGATTCTGGCTGACTGGCTGCAAGGCTACGGTCTGGTGGTGGTGGTTGAGCATGGTAAAGGCGACATGAGTCTTTACGGCTATAATCAGAGCGCACTGGTGAGCGTTGGTTCGCAGGTTCGCGCGGGCCAGCCGATTGCGCTGGTGGGCAGCAGTGGCGGTCAGGGTCGGCCTTCACTCTATTTCGAAATTCGCCGCCAGGGTCAGGCGGTCAATCCACAGCCGTGGTTGGGAAGATAAGTTTTGTTTCCATTTCGTCGTAACGTTCTTGCATTTGCCGCTCTGTTGGCGCTCTCCTCCCCCGTAATTGCTGGCAAACTTGCCATCGTCATTGATGATTTTGGGTATCGCCCGCACAACGAAAACCAGGTGCTGGCGATGCCTTCCGCTATCTCCGTCGCTGTATTACCCGATTCACCACACGCCAGAGAGATGGCGACCAAAGCGCATAACAGCGGTCACGAAGTGTTGATTCATCTACCGATGGCACCACTGAGTAAACAGCCGCTGGAGAAAAATACGCTACGCCCGGAGATGAGCAGCGACGAAATTGAGCGCATTATTCGTAGTGCGGTCAATAACGTGCCCTATGCCGTGGGGATCAACAACCACATGGGCAGCAAGATGACCTCTAACCTGTTTGGTATGCAGAAAGTGATGCAGGCGCTGGAGCGTTACAATCTTTACTTCCTCGACAGCGTAACCATCGGTAATACCCAGGCGATGCGCGCAGCGCAAGGCACTGGCGTGAAGGTGATCAAACGGAAAGTGTTCCTCGACGATTCGCAAAATGAAGCGGACATCCGTGTGCAGTTCAATCGCGCAATTGATCTGGCGCGTCGCAACGGTTCAACCATTGCCATTGGGCATCCTCACCCTTCAACGGTACGCGTGCTACAACAGATGGTTTATAACCTGCCGCCAGACATTACGCTGGTGAAAGCCAGCAGCTTGCTGAATGAACCGCAGGTTGATACGTCTACACCGCCGAAAAACACTGTGCCTGACACACCGCGTAATCCGTTCCGTGGCGTGAAGCTGTGCAAACCGAAGAAACCGATAGAACCTGTTTATGCTAATCGCTTCTTTGAAGTATTAAGCGAAAGCATCAGCCAGAGCACGCTGATCGTTTACTTCCAGCATCAGTGGCAAGGCTGGGGCAAACAGCCTGAAGCGGCGAAGCTTAACGCTAGCGTAAATTAAAGGCGCTACGCGTAATGCGATGGTGCGACCGCGTTTTGTCGCGCCATTGCCATAAGCGGAAAGACCACAGTAACGCCTGATAACCCACCTTCACGCCGCGCACATTGGTAATCAGGCGCTTATACATACCAGAAGTAAATATCTCGGCAATCATCCGTTGGCGGGTAATAATATCCGGCTCTTTGCGCACCGCATGGTAAACACGCAATGCTTCGTAAGTTATTTGCTGATGAAATTCCGGATAAATCGTAATTTTGTCGGCATAATTTCGATTTAATTTCTCTAGCAGGCGGGTAATTTTAATATAGTGACGTTGATAATTAAGGTTTTTATTCCCTTGTCTATTCAACCGACTCACTGACGTATTATGCAGATAATATTTATATAACGATTGCTCGGTATATCGCGCACGCAGCGCATTAAACATAAATTCTGTTGTCCAGACAATATCCTGATGATGTAATCCGGCAATAAATTTAATGTTATTTTTAACAATAACATCGCGGCGATAAACCCCCATCCAGACAACGTGAGTCCAACGGCGGGAAGAAAGCCCCATCCGCAACCAATCCGGGCCGGTTAATACGCCGGTTGAGCGAAGGCGATCGGTGGGGATGGATTGCCAGGTTTCTCCCGTTTCACGAAAACACCAGTCAGCGTTGCACTGCGCCACGTCGAGGTCGTCCTCTAACGCCATGGTCATCAGCGTTTCGTACATGGTGGGATACACCTCATCGTCAGCATCGACAAAAGCGACATATTTGCCCGTCGCCACCTCGATCCCACGATTACGCGCCACCGATGCGCCAGCATTCGCCTGATGCAACAAACGAACGTGCGGATAGTTTTCTGCGTAATGCTTTGCTATTTCAACAGAATTATCCGTTGAACCATCGTTAATAATAATGATTTCCAGAGCAGTCCAGGTTTGCGTAATTAAAGATTCCATACAAGTGCGGAAATCATCGCCTGCATTATATAACGGAATAATAACACTAAGTTTATTGGTGCTGTTCATCATAAATTACCGACGACCTCTGAAGTTATCCTGACGTTTTACAGGCTTTGTATTAAGAAACTATTAAGCCTGTGAGATATTATTTTTACAGGTGAGAGAGTCACTTCAGGGTAGAGAGATAATGAGAACAGCTATATAAGAGATCAGCGCAATTACCCATTCTTTATTTTACTGACAGCATTTTACATATTTAACAGATTATCCTCAGGAAAAAGGGCTGGAATACCAGCCCTTGTTTGTGTTAATCCCAGCTCAGGATAACTTTCCCGGACTGGCCCGAACGCATGGCGTCAAAGCCCTTCTGGAAATCATCGATAGAGAAACGATGGGTAATGATCGGCGAAAGATCGAGGCCAGACTGAATCAGCGCCGCCATCTTGTACCAGGTTTCAAACATCTCACGACCGTAAATACCTTTAATGAACAATCCTTTAAAGATCACTTTGGTCCAGTCGATAGACATATCAGACGGTGGAATACCCAGCATCGCAATACGACCGCCGTGGTTCATGGTGTCGAGCATGGTACGAAACGCTGGCGGCGCACCGGACATTTCCAGACCGACATCAAAGCCTTCGGTCATGCCCAGTTCTGCCATCACATCATTGAGGTTCTCTTTAGCGACGTTAACCGCACGGGTGATACCCATTTTACGCGCCAACTCAAGGCGGTATTCGTTAACATCAGTAATCACCACGTTACGTGCACCAACGTGTTTCGCCACCGCCGCCGCCATAATACCAATCGGGCCTGCACCAGAGACCAGCACATCCTCGCCCACCAGATCAAACGACAGCGCGGTATGCACGGCGTTACCGAAGGGATCAAAAATGGAAGCCAGATCATCGGAGATATTGTCAGGGATTTTGAAGGCGTTGAACGCCGGAATCACCAGATACTCGGCGAAGCAGCCCGGACGGTTAACACCGACGCCGATCGTGTTGCGGCACAGATGGGTACGACCGCCACGACAGTTGCGACAGTGACCGCAGGTGATATGGCCTTCGCCAGAAACGCGATCGCCAATCTTGAAGCCTTTCACTTCCTGACCAATACCTACCACTTCACCGACATATTCATGGCCCACGACCATCGGCACCGGGATAGTTTTTTGCGACCACTCATCCCAGTTATAGATGTGAACGTCAGTCCCGCAGATGGCTGTTTTACGGATTTTAATCAGCAGATCGTTATGCCCGAGTTCCGGTACAGGAACGTCGGTCATCCAGATGCCCTCTTCCGCTTTCAGTTTGGATAACGCTTTCATCTCACATCCTCAGGCGATAACGCCCAGTTGTTTACCAATACGCGTGAATGCTTCTACTGCACGCGTAATTTGCTCAGGGGTATGCGCCGCAGACATCTGGGTACGAATACGCGCCTGACCTTTCGGAACGACCGGATAGAAGAAACCGGTGACGTAAATCCCCTCTTTTTGCAGCTCACGAGCAAATTTCTGCGCTACTACCGCATCGCCAAGCATGACCGGAATAATGGCGTGATCGGCTCCCGCCAGGGTAAAGCCCGCCGCCGACATTTGCTCACGGAACTGACGCGCGTTCGCCCACAGACGGTCACGCAGCTCGCTACCCGCTTCGACCATCTCCAGCACTTTGATAGACGCGGCAACAATGGCCGGTGCCAGCGAGTTGGAGAACAGGTACGGACGAGAACGCTGGCGCAGCCACTCAACCACTTCTTTGCGCGCCGCCGTGTAGCCGCCAGAAGCGCCACCCAGCGCTTTACCGAGCGTGCCGGTGATAATATCGACCCGGCCCATCACATCGCAGTATTCATGGGAACCACGACCGTTTTCACCGACAAAACCGACCGCGTGGGAGTCATCTACCATCACCAGGGCATCGTATTTATCTGCGAGATCGCAAACACCTTTCAGGTTGGCAATCACGCCGTCCATCGAGAACACACCATCGGTGGCAATCAGCACATGACGCGCACCGGCTTCACGCGCTTCTTTCAGACGTGCTTCCAGCTCCTGCATATCGTTGTTGGCATAACGATAGCGTTTAGCTTTGCACAGACGCACACCATCAATAATAGACGCGTGGTTCAGTGCGTCGGAGATAATGGCGTCTTCCGCGCCTAACAGCGTTTCGAACAGGCCACCGTTAGCATCAAAGCAGGAAGAGTAGAGAATCGCATCTTCCATCCCCAGGAAGGCCGCCAGTTTTTGTTCAAGCTCTTTATGGCTGTCCTGAGTGCCGCAAATAAAACGCACCGAAGCCATGCCGAAACCGTGAGAATCCATTCCCGCCTTTGCCGCCGCAATCAGATCCGGATGATTCGCCAGTCCGAGATAGTTATTGGCACAAAAGTTAATGACGTGGCTTCCATCAGCCACAGTGATATCTGCTTGCTGCGCAGACGTAATAATGCGCTCTTCTTTAAACAACCCTTCCGCCCGTGCGGTTTCCAGATCGTTGGTTAACTGCTGATAAAATTCTCCACGCATTGCGATTCTCCAGACAGGGCAAATTCCAGCACATATTACCCAAACTTATAGGTCGCGACGAGATGACGCGTTAACACTTCTGCAAAATTCAGGATAAATAACGTCCATCAATCTCACTTTTGGCGAATGGCTGAAGCCAACGCCGTGTAGTGATATGATAGGAGTATTCGTGTCTGAGATTGTCTCTGACTCCATAATTCGAAGGTTACAGTTATGATCATCGTTACCGGCGGCGCGGGCTTTATCGGCAGCAACATCGTTAAGGCCCTGAATGATAAAGGCATCACCGATATTCTGGTGGTGGACAACCTGAAAGACGGCACCAAGTTTGTGAACCTGGTGGATCTGGATATCGCGGACTATATGGATAAGGAAGACTTCCTGATCCAGATTATGGCTGGCGAAGAGTTCGGTGATGTCGAAGCGATTTTCCACGAAGGCGCATGCTCTTCCACCACCGAGTGGGATGGCAAGTATATGATGGATAACAACTATCAATACTCCAAAGAGCTGCTGCACTACTGTCTGGAGCGCGAAATCCCGTTCCTGTATGCCTCTTCCGCAGCCACCTACGGCGGACGCACCTCCGACTTTATTGAATCCCGCGAGTACGAAAAACCGTTGAATGTCTACGGTTACTCAAAATTCCTGTTTGATGAATATGTTCGTCAAATCCTGCCAGAAGCGAACTCGCAGATTGTTGGCTTCCGCTATTTCAACGTTTATGGACCGCGTGAAGGCCATAAAGGCAGTATGGCGAGCGTCGCTTTCCATCTCAACACCCAGCTTAATAACGGTGAATCGCCGAAGCTGTTCGAAGGTAGCGAGAACTTCAAACGCGACTTCGTTTACGTAGGCGACGTGGCAGATGTAAACCTGTGGTTCCTGGAAAATGGCGTTTCCGGCATCTTCAACCTCGGTACTGGTCGTGCGGAATCCTTCCAGGCTGTAGCAGATGCTACGCTTGCTTATCACAAGAAAGGCCAAATCGAATACATTCCTTTCCCGGATAAACTGAAAGGCCGCTATCAGGCGTTCACTCAGGCAGATCTGACAAATCTGCGCGCGGCGGGTTACGACAAACCGTTCAAAACCGTTGCCGAAGGCGTAACGGAATACATGGCCTGGCTGAATCGCGACGCATAAGAGCTCTGCATGAAAATACTGGTGATCGGCCCGTCTTGGGTTGGCGACATGATGATGTCGCAAAGTCTCTATCGCACGCTCCAGGCGCGCTATCCCCAGGCGATAATCGACGTGATGGCACCGGCATGGTGCCGTCCATTATTATCGCGGATGCCGGAAGTTAACGAAGCTATTCCTATGCCTCTCGGTCACGGAGCGCTGGAAATCGGCGAACGCCGCAAACTGGGTCATAGTCTGCGTGAAAAGCGCTACGACCGCGCCTACGTCTTACCCAACTCCTTCAAATCCGCATTAGTGCCTTTCTTCGCGGGTATTCCTCATCGCACCGGCTGGCGCGGCGAGATGCGCTACGGTTTACTTAACGATGTACGCGTGCTCGATAAAGAAGCCTGGCCGCTAATGGTGGAACGCTATGTCGCGCTGGCCTATGACAAAGGCATTATGCGTACAGCACAAGATCTGCCGCAGCCATTGTTATGGCCGCAGTTGCAGGTGAGCGAAGGTGAAAAATCATATACCTGTAATCAATTTTCGCTTTCATCAGAACGTCCGATGATTGGCTTTTGCCCGGGTGCGGAGTTTGGTCCGGCAAAACGCTGGCCACACTACCACTATGCGGAGCTGGCAAAGCAGCTGATTGATGAAGGTTATCAGGTGGTTCTATTTGGCTCGGCGAAAGATCATGAAGCGGGCAATGAGATTCTTGCCGCTTTGAATACCGAGCAGCAGGCATGGTGCCGGAACCTGGCGGGGGAAACACAGCTTGATCAAGCGGTTATCCTGATTGCAGCCTGTAAAGCCATTGTTACTAACGATTCTGGTCTGATGCACGTTGCGGCGGCGCTCAATCGTCCGCTGGTTGCCCTGTATGGTCCGAGTAGCCCGGACTTCACACCACCGCTATCCCATAAAGCGCGCGTGATCCGTCTGATTACCGGCTATCACAAAGTGCGTAAAGGTGACGCTGCGGAGGGTTATCACCAGAGCTTGATCGACATTACTCCCCAGCGCGTACTGGAAGAACTCAACGCGCTATTGTTACAAGAGGAAGCCTGACGGATGCGGGTTTTGATCGTTAAAACATCGTCGATGGGCGATGTTCTCCATACGCTGCCCGCACTCACTGATGCCCAGCAGGCAATCCCAGGGATTAAGTTTGACTGGGTGGTGGAAGAAGGGTTCGCACAGATTCCTTCCTGGCACGCCGCCGTTGAGCGAGTTATTCCTGTGGCAATACGTCGCTGGCGTAAAGCCTGGTTCTCGGCCCCCATAAAAGCTGAACGCAAAGCGTTTCGTGAAGCGCTACAAGCAGAGAACTATGACGCAGTTATCGACGCTCAGGGGCTGGTAAAAAGCGCGGCGCTGGTGACGCGTCTGGCGCATGGCGTAAAGCATGGCATGGACTGGCAAACCGTTCGAGAACCGTTAGCCAGCCTGTTTTACAATCGTAAGCATCATATTGCAAAACAGCAGCACGCCGTAGAACGCACCCGCGAACTGTTTGCCAAAAGTTTGGGCTATAGCAAACCGCAAACCCAGGGTGATTATGCTATCGCACAACATTTCCTGACGAACCTGCCTACAGATGCTGGCGAATATGCCGTATTTCTTCATGCGACGACCCGTGATGATAAACACTGGCCGGAAGAACACTGGCGAGAATTGATTGGTTTACTGGCTGATTCAGGAATACGGATTAAACTTCCGTGGGGCGCGCCGCATGAGGAAGAACGGGCGAAACGACTGGCGGAAGGATTTGCTTATGTTGAAGTATTGCCGAAGATGAGTCTGGAAGGCGTTGCCCGCGTACTGGCTGGGGCTAAATTTGTAGTGTCGGTGGATACGGGGTTAAGCCATTTAACGGCGGCACTGGATAGACCGAATATCACGGTTTATGGACCAACCGATCCGGGATTAATTGGCGGATATGGGAAGAATCAGGTGGTTTGTAGGGCTCCGCTAATGAATTTAAATAATTTAGAAGCAGCGGCTGTTTATAAAAAAATCACATTAATTTAATAAATAGTAAGTGGGCATTATACCCACTTACTTAGTCAACGCTTTTATTATTGTGGTTCATTTTTACTCAAAAACGATATAGACAGGAAGAGGCACACAATCCACGATGCCGGTATTGGTTTAGCATGTGTAATGACATCACTAATGCCAAATAACATAATAGAAGCAGGGAAAACCAAGAGTATATATTTTTTCTCTCGTATACAGTAATAGATCATTGCAACATAGAACATAATAAGAACAAGAAGACCAATTTTTCCTTTCGTGGAAAGAGATTCCACAATTTCGTTATGCATATGTACATCAAGGAATAATAAAGCTCCACTATAAATATTATTTTCTGCACTTAATGCTTTTATCTTTTCAGCACGCTGCTCAAGAGATTGCCAATTAAAACCATCAGGACTTCCTTTAATTCCTGCATTAACCATTGCAAAACGTGCTCCGACCGAGGATTGACTGTTATTTTTTGTAGCATATGAAATAACATCAGCTTTTAATGAATTAATTCGCCTATCAATTTCCTTATTAAATATCAAACCACAAGCAAGTAGCAATATAAAAACACCACTCAATCCTTTAAATAAAAACACTTTTTGATCACGATGCTGAAGAAATAATATGACCATAATCATAAGTGGGAATGTGAAAATTGCCGCACGCGTTCCTGTCATCATTACTGCTGCAAAGCTTAAAGCAAAGTTAGCATAAAATAGAAACCATTTATATTTCGATTGCATTTTTATGAATACAATTGAAGAATATAAAGTTGTAAATGTAATCACATAAGCCGCAATAGTCGCTGCCCCCATCTGACCAATATTCCCATTCATGGCGGAGAGGGGAATGCGGTCTGCATGCAAATATATCCCTTGATAATATGCTCTACATAGCATGATTATTTGAACTAAGATAGCTGAAATAAAATGTAGTTTTTCATTTTGCCTGAATTTATTTTTACTTAGTAATAAAAATGTCAACGAGCTAAATACTAATAGTTTTCCAGACTCAAGGTAGCCTCGATAAGCATTTCTATATACTACATCTTCTGTTTTATAAAATTCATACCATATAAGGTTCATTGCACCCAAAAGAAGTAAACCAAGAATTAATATAATGACATTTTTATTATAATTGTGCTTTTTATTTACAATTAATAAGAAAAGAGAAAATGCACCTGTCGCATTAATTATTTTAGTGGTGATATTAAGATCAATTGGCACAAACAACAAACCGATTAAATACAATAAAAAAATAAAATTACAGCTATTATTTCGAAATTGCTCAATTTTTACTTCCACGTTAATATCTCACAACAAATTGAAATTAACAATCTCATTTCAAAAGAGAAAAAAAAGCCACCTTTATCCAGGAGCGTATAAACTTCATTCTTTTCTGAAGCCTTGTTCTAGGTTGTTTTTTTTCCGATGTTAATAGCCTTTCACTTTCAAGATGACTATTAAACTCATTTAAAATAGGATGTAATATTATTTCGTCTAAATAAAACTCTTTTATAATATTATGTTGATACATTAACTTCCAGCTATCAGCTCGATAGGTGCCATAATCCTTTGTCAATTTAAGCAACTTTTGTGCCATATCTTTATTCATCAAATATGAACATGTACGACGAATTTTATTTTTATTGAAATTAACACGCCGAAAAGTACAAGTACTTACCTTAACTTTACTAAAAAGGCTTTGCCCCAATACCGGATAATCATGTAATCCTTTCTGTCCTCCAAGCAAATACAAATTATTATGTTTTAACTTGTCTTTTTCAGGAAGATTAAAATATTGCAGAAATTTTTTAAATTTCTCATTGACGATAACATCATCCTCGAGAATGACTGCCCATTCTATATTTTTATCTATCATATCCTTATATATAAGCTGATGACTTAATGTACAAGCAATTTCTCCATCAGTCATTTCTGCGCCGACACCACTTAATCTCATTTTATCAATAATTTCTTTATTTTGAGGGTCTTTAGCATCTATGGCATCAAAAAAATCAAAATTAATATTTAATCGATGAAAAACATCATTTATTTTATTTCTTCGCTCAATATCTCTTTTAAGTGAGACAATATAAATGGGCAAGTTCATTAAAAAATCTCTGGGTGATTAATCTTAATAATTATTTGGAAAAATGCTTACGCGCTATTTTCTTACTATAATAGAGCATGAAATAGTAAAATGAAGATGCAATATTACCATTTCTTTTCAAATGTCTGGATTTCACTTGATACTGCTTTTCATTCGTGGCTGGAATAAACGCCACATCATTCCAGCAAGAAGCCTGATAAGCCTCATTAAAATACTTCTGGCAGGGATAATTCGTCCAGTCGTTCCAGGGCTTCGTTACGCCAACATAATGAATCAGCTTAGTATCATCGGTAATGGTCTTTTTATAATCTTCATCGCTTTTATTTTTTAACTCATAGTCAATGCCATAAAAGCAATCATAATCGCCGCTAATAAAAATACAATGACCAAAGAACAGAATATTTAAAATATCCTGATCAAGGCATTTATACTTCGTATGCTGCGGGTCACTTGCCAGCATAGCAATGGCTTTATTCATAAAATCATTTTTCGCCCATGCTTCAAGCTGCAGATATACTACACCGGCGTTGAAATAATTACCTGGAAGTCCCTCTATAGCCAGACGCTTCGCTGGTTTTTCCTGCATAAAAGGCACATCTTTAATAACAGCTGCGAACTTATCGCCATCAAAATTAATATCAAGCAATCCAGCTAATGAGCCTTTACAGATGACATCAGCATCGATATATAACAGATTTTCAATAACTTCACTCAGATACTGGAACGCAACTAAACGGAAGAATGTTGCATAAGACCACTGTTTCAGGCTGGGGAAGATATCAATAAAGGCACTGGAGACTTTATAAATTCTTACTTCAACGTTAGCATTTTTGCTGGTAAAAGCGTTAACACGTTGTAGATAATCTTCATCAATGTAGTCGGTAAAGAGATGAAACTTAACCGCAAGGTCCGGGTTATGCATAATAACTGATTGCATAGATACTGCCGCACCAAATAAAAAGTTGCGGTCAATACCGTAAGCGATATTTAACACACGATCGGTGTTAGTAATTTTCCCAGAGACAGTGACTTCAGTAATACTCTCAGCTAATAAATCCATGTTGGTTCCGTTTTGACTGTGTGGTTTACGCTTTGCCTTTTAATTTTTTAATAAATTTGCGTAGTTTGGTTCTGTAGATTACTGAATAGTAGCCATAATCTTTTATTTCGTTGGCAATACCCAGGTGACGTTCCATGGCCAGACGATCACGAGCTTTACGCTCTGCCGTACAGCTTTTACCGGATAGGTCAATTATCCTGACACCATCTTTACTAACGATAAAGTTACCCCGGTGTGGGTCGCCCGATAGCATATTTAAGGCATGCAATTTTTCCATTGAAGCCTTAATTTCTGCTTTAACATTTTCTGGAATAATCGGCATATCATTGAGCTCTACGCCCTCGACATACTCGATAAGCATGATAAAAACACTGGCATAGTTGAAAAATTTACGCTCAGCCAGAAAATAAAAATCATTAGGAAAAGTAAGACCTGCACTTCTGACACGATCGGTTTCAACGATCAAATTCTGATAGTAGTCACCTTTTACAAAAGATTTAAAAAAACGTTCATTCCTTTTCGTTTTCGGAGCAAAGACTTTAAAAACATAGCGACCATATTTCGTATCAATCAACGATACTTTGGTATCATCAATATTACGTAATACTTTTACTGTTTTAAAATTATAGGCCAGTATTTCATCAAAGATTTCTTTATATTTATTATCATTATCTTTGTAATAAAATGAGAAGCCGCGATAACGTATACTTGTAATCATAAGAGTAATTTATTTCTTAAGCTTGTACTTAATTAATGAAGTTATGCCTTTTATATACTCACCATGGGCAAACAGATGCTTATATTGTTTCTGCATTTCTGCAACAGTCCGCGCCTCTTTAAGAGGATATTTCTTCCAGGGAGATTGTTCACGCGCGATATTAAAGTATGATGCAGACGGATATCCAGCCCAGCTATGCCATGGTTTAGTTATCCCTGTATAGTGAATCAACACTGTTTTATCGGTAATGGTTTGCTGATACTTTCGATGACTACGATCATAAAGTTCGTTTTTCAGGGTATAAATAGTATCAAAATCCTTCGCAAGGTAGATATTATTCATATTAAATGCGATATTCAACGCATCCTGATCTAAATATTTAAGAGAGCCATATTTAGTTTCCCCTCGTAAAAGTTTGAGTAAATACGGTGTCAAATTTGCTTCATGCCATTTTTTAAGATTGACATAGATAACGCCTGCATTGAAATAACGTCCATTCATTTCGGGAATGTTGAGGCGTTTTGCACATGCCGCCTGAGTACTATCATTGTCAGGAATGACCGCAGCAAACTCATCTTTAAATATAATTTCTGTGAGAGGTTTCAGGCTTCCTTTACAAACAACATCGGCATCCAGATACAGCAGTGTGGAAATACTTTCACTCAGATATTCAAAAGACAATACCCTGAAGTATGTCGCGTACGACCAAAACTGTGACGTCGGCAGATCAGCAAAGTATTTGGGGTCAATTAAATATACAATAATTGAGGTATTAAATTGTTTTGCTGTTTCATTAAATGACTTTAAATAATCATCATCCACATAATCAGTGAAAACATGAAAGACAAAATTAATATCTGAATTATTAATCAAAACGGAAGAAATTGAAACGCCAGCACCATACAAAAAATTCTTATCGATACCGTAGGAAACATTTAGCTCTGGGGCGTTTTCTTTTTTATTATCTGCTAAATACGAAAACCGTTCTTTTATAAATTCATTCATTTAACTTTTCTCAATTTCATTTTATTATCTTTAAATAAAAATAATAAATATAATTCATTATCCCGTTAATTGGTTTATTTTGTTTAAAATTATGCTTGGCGCAATAACGAGCATAGTTTGAGTTAACTGGCCGCATTAACGGTTCATTTTTCCAGGGCGATGCTTCTTTGGCTTTGATAAAAGGTTGCGCACTTGGATAACCGGCCCAGTAATGCCAGGGTTTTGTCGGGCCGACATAATGAATTAATACGGTTTCATCATTAATTGGACAAACAAATGATTTTTTTAATTCATAATTTAAACTAAATTGCGTATTGTATTTAGCATCAATGAATTTAACTTTCCCTAACAGGATAAGATTAAGGATATCTTGATCCATATAGGTTAAACGGGAAACGATGGCTTTATCAGCAAGCATCGACATCGCTTTAGCAGAAACGGACTCCTGCGCCCACGCTAGTGTATTAATTAACAGGACACCTGAATTAAAGTAACCCTTTTCAAGTTCATTACACTGCAGACTTTGACCCCGTAACGACCACCAGTTAGCATCGCGTTCAGTAACAACAGCAGCAACGTTATTGGCAAGATCCATTGTTATCAGCGGCTTTAAGTTTCCCTGACAGGCGATATCAGCATCCAGGTAAAGGATCTTATCTTGTTGATCAATAAAGTAATCTGCAATTACAAAACGGAAATACATGGCAATAGACCAATTTTTGGTCGTCGGTAATGCCTTAAGCCGTTCACAATTTACTAGATGGATCTGGATACAGGTACGATAGCTTTTCGCCAATTGGGCTAAACGCTGGATATCGGCTTCAGGGATAGCATCAATAAAAACGTGGAAAACAAAACTCACGTCGTTGTTATGTAACAAAACTGACGTGATTGAAACACCACAACCAAAAAGAAAGTTTTTATCAATGCCATAAGAAACATGGAATGATGATGCCACTGACGCCGCTGGCCTTTCATCGAAGATGATTGTCTTATTGATCATCTCTTGTGGATTAAAATAGTGGGCACTCATATTTCTCTCCGGAAATTACAACGATTTTCTAATCGTTCTTTCCCTGATTTTTGTGGCTTTTGCTTCTGCTTGCGACAGCAGCCCTTGTTCCTGCTTGATAATGTCTTTAAGCGGGGCGACAAAATACACTTTCATAAACCGCCAGATATCCCGCTGAGTCAGGCCAATATTCATCGAAGAAAAATAAAGTCCAATAAGATCTTTATCGCGCCAACGACGTGGAACGCGCGTGCGAAGCTGCGCCCGGTGCAGGTCAATTACTGAAATTTTTAACTCCTCTTCCTTACCGGAAAAAGGCAAGTGCAGCAGGAAATGACAGATATAACAGTCACGGTGGTTAATGCCCGCAGCATGCATATCGCGCACCATCGTCGCGACACGCTTAATAAGCATACGCTTTACGCGAACATCTGGTGGGTTAGTCGCCCAGTCAGCACAGTAATCTTCCAGACTGATGGTTGGTGTCAGATCTTCGGTTATAATAAACGAGGTTCTGGTGAGCGGATTAATGCCTTTTTCGCCGAATGCCACCCCATACATAGTATCAACGCCGACATCCCGCAGTCGATGAATCGCATTCCATTCGCGGTCTGCGCCTAATACTGGCATCCGCAATGAGAGTAAATTTTTGATTATCTCTTTCAGGGTCGTGCCGCGATGCCATTTGAGAAAATAGCTTTTGCCCGCCATTTCAAAGCGCAGAGTGCGGCGAGTTTCCAGTTCACGAAATACCTCACCCTGCAAGGTTTTAACTTCCTCAAAAGGATCTTTACCGCGCCATAACGTGGCAAACGGCTCTTTAAGTTCAACCATCCAGACCACCCGTTATGATGTCCGCCGCTTTCTCTGGCAGACTGTATAAATCTTGTGTATCAGCATAATGTCGCGCATTTTCCGCCCAGGCCTGGCGCAATGAAGATTGCGTTAACGCTTTGCGTAAAATCTCATTCAATGTTTCCTGGCGGAATGGCTCAGCAATAGCCTCGCCGCAATTGGCGTCGACAATATAATGCGCATAGCCACAAACGGCTGTTGTTAGTACCGGTAATCCTGCAGTTATCGCTTCCAGCAGTACAATTCCCGCGGCTTCCTGGTAGGCAGGATGCAGTAATAAATCCGCCGCCGCCATTAATTCCGAGACATCGTTGCGCCCCGAGAAGAAGTGAACATTACTGCGCACGCCGCGTTTTTCTGCCAGCGCCTCAAATTTTCGCGGTTTATCCTGCCCAACAACATATAGCAATGTGTTGTGGCGCAGCGAATCCGGTAACGAAGCAAGTGCTTCAATGGAACGATCGACACCTTTACGCGTGAAGTCTGAACCAACCTGCAACAATAAATATTGTTGTTCGGTTATTCCATTCTTCTTACGGAAGATTTCACGGCTATTGGCTGGCTGCTGGCTATATTTACGATCAGGATAAATCCCCGGTGGCAGAATATGAAAACGCTCCACTTCAGTCTGATAATGTTTCTGGAAATCGGCGATTTGCTTATCTGTCAGCATCAGCAGCTGTGTCGGCTTGCCCTGTTCGAAGGTTGCCCGCTCAAAGGCGGCATAATGGCGATAACGTGACGTCAGGCGATAGAAAAAGCCTTTTTCCTGCGCTACTTTCTCGGCATAACAAACATCAGCGGCATAATAAACGTCCAGCCCCGGCATTTTGTTGAATCCAACGACTTTATCGACGGGATGTTCGCGTAAATGTTTTTGCACCCAGGCAAAATACTCCGCATTGCGCCCGTGATTGGTATGCGATTTAACCGGCACTTTGATCAGTTCAAATACATCAGGACATTCGCCTTCCCACGACTGGGTATAAACCCGAACATGATGACCTCGGGCGGCGACTGTCTGAGCAATACGCATAAAATCGCGCTGCAAACCGCCAAAGGGAAAATATTTATATAAACAAAAAGCAACGATCATAACGACGTACCTGTCGTGGAGGAGGGCAGTAATTTATCGACAGCAGCAATGACATCTGCCGCCGGAATAACCGAAAGATACATCTCATTTCGGTCACGCTGATCGCGCGTTGGCATTTCCCGGTAATCTCCCGCCCAGAATTGAATCATGTTATTTGACCAGGGACGCCAGAAAATATGGTCTGTCGCACCAAACAGCGATATCAGCGGCGTATTAACTGCTGCGGCAATATGCGCCGGTGCGGAATCAACGCCAATAAACAGCTGCGCATGATCGATTAACGCACCAAGTTCCGGGAAGGTCACCTTTCCGGCCAGCGCCGTTACTGGTGGCGTCTGGCATCCCTGCGCAATTTCATTGACGCAGACCAGATCGTCTTTATCTGGGCCGGACGTCAGAACGACTTCATAACCACGAGCATGTAAGGCATCAATCACAGCGGAAAACTTGGCGTTGTCCCAGCATTTGAAGATTTGCCGCGCCGTAGGTTGGATAACCACATAATTTTGTCCAACACCAGCGTGATCAAGTTCGCGACGCATACGTTTCCAGCTTGCAGGCGGGTAACTCATGGTTGTCTGCTTCACCAACGAATCAAGTCCCAATGGTGTCAGCACGGATAAGTTACTTTCCACCACATTTCCACCCTGCAACGGCACCAAATGGGTGAAACTTTTACGCCAAAAAGCAGACTGCCGATGATGATAATCCTGGGAAATTTTCACACGGGCATTTAATAAGCGAACCAGTATAGCAACCATCCATTGATCGGTAAGATTGACGATAAGGTCATACTTATTGGCACGTAATACCTTGATGAGATGAAAAAAGTTGGCGATTTTTTCTGAGGCTTTTGCTTTTTTATTTTTTATGCCGTAGAGCGCGTTAATCTCTGGATTTTCAGACAGGATCGGGATGGTGTCCTGATAAAGCAGCACATCGATTTTTGCGTCAGGGTAATTTTTTTTCAGCGAACTAATGACGGGAGTAGTTAATAACATATCCCCATGAAAACGCATCTTAATGAGCAAAATTCTTCGAAATGGCTTATCCACAAGTAACTCTTTTTGTTGAGATTATCCGATTAAGGTGAAGCAGAAAAAGCACGCTACCGCCCCAGGCTCAACAGCTACCTGAATACTGATACCGCACTGATATTGACGCGCTAGTGTATCACTTCTTTCGCGGCAATCCGACCCGAATGATTTTTAAGCACATTGTTGATTTTCAATAAAGAAATCAATCAAATAAAATCATTAGCAACCATATTCTTTCACTGTTGCTCTGCGATTCCTTCCTGCACGTACTGCAGAAATCAATGAATCGCATAAAAATACAAAAAAAGTATAGATGTTCAGCAAGAATTGGCGGGTAAATTGCTATTTAAGTCAAAAACGGGAAAAGTAATGGTAAAGCCACAGCTAAATACATAGAATCCCCAGCACATCCATAAGTCAGCTATTTACTATGCTCGAATTGCTTTACACCGCCCTTCTCTACCTTATTCAGCCGCTGATCTGGATACGGCTCTGGGTGCGCGGACGTAAGGCTCCGGCCTATCGAAAACGCTGGGGTGAACGTTACGGTTTTTACCGCCATCCGCTAAAACCAGGCGGCATTATGCTGCACTCCGTCTCCGTCGGTGAAACTCTGGCGGCAATCCCGTTGGTGCGCGCGCTGCGTCATCGTTATCCTGATTTACCGATTACCGTTACAACCATGACGCCAACCGGTTCGGAGCGCGTACAATCGGCTTTCGGGAAGGATGTTCAGCACGTTTATCTGCCGTATGACCTGCCCGATGCACTTAATCGTTTCCTGAATAAAGTCGACCCTAAACTGGTGTTGATTATGGAAACCGAACTATGGCCTAACCTGATTGCGGCGCTACATAAACGTAAAATTCCGCTGGTGATCGCTAACGCGCGACTCTCTGCCCGCTCGGCCGCAGGTTACGCCAAACTGGGTAAATTCGTCCGCCGCTTGCTGCGTCGTATTACACTGATTGCTGCGCAAAATGAAGAAGATGGCGCGCGTTTTGTGGCGCTGGGCGCAAAAAATAATCAGGTGACCGTTACCGGTAGCCTGAAATTTGATATTTCTGTAACGCCGCAACTGGCTGCTAAAGCCGTGACGCTGCGCCGCCAGTGGGCACCACACCGCCCGGTATGGATTGCCACCAGCACTCACGAAGGCGAAGAGAGTGTGGTGATCGCCGCACATCAGGCATTGTTACAGCAATTCCCTAATTTATTGCTCATCCTGGTACCCCGTCATCCGGAACGCTTCCCGGATGCGATTAACCTTGTCCGCCAGGCTGGACTAAGCTATATCACACGCTCTTCAGGGGAAGTCCCTTCCACCAGCACGCAGGTTGTGGTTGGCGATACGATGGGCGAGCTGATGTTACTGTACGGCATTGCCGATCTCGCCTTTGTTGGCGGTTCACTGGTTGAACGTGGTGGGCATAATCCGCTGGAAGCTGCCGCACACGCTATTCCGGTATTGATGGGGCCGCATACTTTTAACTTTAAAGACATTTGCGCGCGGCTGGAACAGGCAAGCGGGCTGATTACCGTTACCGATGCCACTACGCTTGCAAAAGAGGTTTCCTCTTTACTCACCGACGCCGATTACCGTAGTTTCTATGGCCGTCATGCCGTTGAAGTACTGTATCAAAACCAGGGCGCGCTACAGCGCCTGCTTCAACTGCTGGAACCTTACCTGCCACCGAAAACGCATTGAGGTTGTTATGCAAAAACGGGCGATTTATCCGGGTACTTTCGATCCCATTACCAATGGTCATATCGATATCGTGACGCGCGCCACGCAAATGTTCGATCACGTTATTCTGGCGATTGCCGCCAGCCCCAGTAAAAAACCGATGTTTACTCTGGAAGAGCGTGTGGCGCTGGCACAGCAGGCAACCGCGCATCTGGGGAACGTGGAAGTGGTCGGGTTTAGTGATTTGATGGCGAACTTCGCCCGTAATCAACACGCTACGGTGCTGATTCGTGGCCTGCGTGCGGTGGCGGATTTTGAATATGAAATGCAGCTGGCGCATATGAATCGCCACTTAATGCCGGAACTGGAAAGTGTGTTTCTGATGCCGTCGAAAGAGTGGTCGTTTATCTCTTCATCGTTGGTGAAAGAGGTGGCGCGCCATCAGGGCGATGTCACCCATTTCCTGCCGGAGAATGTCCATCAGGCGCTGATGGCGAAGTTAGCGTAGCGTTTATGCCGGATGGTATGCCATCCGGCGCGCATCAATTACTTCTGGCACTGCCGACAATAAAACGTTGCCCGCTGCGCATGTTTAGTCGCCACAATCGGCGTACCGCACACACGACACGGCTCGCCTTTTCGCCCGTAAACCTGCAATTCTTGAGCGAAATAGCCCGGTTTACCGTCGCTTTGCAGAAAATCTTTCAGCGTTGTACCGCCCTGCTCAATCGAACGCAGCAACACCGCTTTAATCACCCGAGCCAGCAATTCACACTCTGCCAGCGACAGTGATGACGCCAGCCGATCCGGATGGATCCCCGCCGCAAACAGAGATTCGCTGGCATAGATATTCCCTACCCCTACCACCAGCTTGTTATCCATCAGCCACGGTTTAATCGCCGTTTTTTTCTTCTCGCACTTCTGATGCAGGTACTCACCGTTGAAATCGTCGCTAAGCGGCTCCGGTCCAAGATGGGCCAGCACGTTGTGCCCTTCCAGCTCTTTGGTCCACAGCCAGGCACCAAAGCGGCGCGGATCGGTGTAGCGCAGCACTTTACCGTTGCTCATCACCAAATCAACATGGTCATGCTTTTCAGGGGGAAGTTCTTCTGGAAGGATGCGCAGGCTGCCAGACATCCCCAAATGAATGATAATCCAGCCCTCAGGCAGCTCCAGCAGCAGATATTTAGCCCGCCGCTGCACGCTAAGCACTGGTTGGTCGCTTAAACGGTAGATCTCTTCTGAAACCGGCCAGCGCAAGCGTCCGTTGCGCACCACCGCATGAAGAATGGTTGCACCAACGAGATGCGGTTCTATGCCGCGACGGCTGGTTTCAACTTCGGGTAATTCAGGCATAGCATCTCCAGGAATGAACAGATGCAGTCAATATGGGGGCAAGCAGATAACAAAAAACCCCGCCGGAGCGAGGTTTTTTGTTACATCAAAGCGGAAATTATTTGATTTTCGCTTCTTTGTAGATCACGTGCTGGCGAACAACTGGATCGAATTTTTTCAGTTCCAGTTTTTCCGGCTTAGTACGTTTGTTCTTCGTAGTGGTATAGAAGTGACCAGTACCAGCAGAAGAAACCAGCTTGATTTTCTCACGAATACCTTTAGCCATGATTTATTTCCTCTAAGTACTTAGTACTTTTCGCCACGGGCACGCAGTTCAGCCAGAACTGTATCGATGCCTTTTTTATCGATTACACGCATACCTTTAGCAGATACGCGCAGGGTGACAAAACGCTTCTCGCTCTCAACCCAGAAACGGTGAGAGTGCAGGTTCGGCAGGAAACGGCGTTTAGTCGCGTTCAGTGCGTGGGAACGGTTGTTACCGGTCACCGGACGCTTGCCAGTAACTTGGCAGACTCGGGACATGTCTATTCTCCAAAAATCAAATTAGCTCGAGCTTCGTATGGGGTATTGGCGCCTCGTCAGGCTTTACAGCCCGGTCATCGCAGTTCTATGTGAACTCTCGATTGCCAGGCCCAAATGCCAAACCCGAGATTCTCAAAGGTGGCGTAGTATACGCTGACTCAGCGATGTGCTCAAGTCCCGAACAGACAAAGATCCCGAAGGATCGCGCATAGCGGGTTAAATCCAGCCGCGTTCGGCAAAAGAAACATACTCTCCACGCCCAATCACGATATGGTCGAGCACGCGTAAATCCATGAACTGACAACTCTTTATTATCCGTTCAGTAATGAGTTTATCCGCTTTACTGGGTTCAGCACAACCCGAAGGGTGATTATGTGCAAGGATCAGCGCCGAGGCATTTATTTTTATCGCTTCGCGGATAATTTCCCGAGGATGGACTTCAACATGGTTTAGCGTGCCGGAAAAAAGACGGCTATGCGTTATAACCCGGTGTTGTGAGTCGAGAAAGATCACCATAAAGATCTCCCGCTCCTCACCCGTGAGCTGGCTTTGTAAAAATTCCCGCGTCATCTCCGGGCTGAGTAAAGGGCTTTCTTCACGCATCCGCACGTTGTAGTAACGCCGCGCTAGTTCAGCAATCCCCTTTAACTGGGCAAATTTCGCCACGCCAATTCCATGAACACAACTAAATTGTTCATATTCAGAGGTTAACAAGCCATAAAGAGAGCCGAAATTCTCCAGCATCTCTTTTGCCAGGGTTAATACATCTTTACCGCGCGTTCCGGTACGCAGAAATAGCGCCAGCAGCTCGACATCAGTTAAGGCGCTAATACCAAACTTCAGCATTTTTTCGCGCGGCATCAACAGCTGTGCATTGTTTTTCACCTTCACCTCCTTTGTGGTGCTCGCATCCTGTCATAGCCGTTCCGTTAAATCGACGGCCAGTTTTCAATCCTGGAAAGCGCCTCGCAAAGTGATTCTCAGGTGAAGGCACGACAACAAAAGTATTGTGATAAAATCGCCAACTTCTGGTGTCACCCAACAGGAAAAATCATCATGAGCCTGGCCGGTAAAAAAATCGTTCTCGGCGTTAGCGGCGGTATTGCTGCCTATAAAACCCCTGAACTGGTGCGTCGTTTGCGCGATCGCGGGGCCGACGTCCGCGTAGCCATGACCGAAGCGGCAAAAGCCTTTATCACCCCACTTAGCTTGCAGGCGGTTTCTGGTTATCCCGTTTCCGACAGTCTGCTGGACCCGGCAGCCGAAGCCGCTATGGGCCATATTGAGCTGGGTAAATGGGCTGATTTAGTGATTCTCGCCCCTGCCACGGCAGATTTGATTGCCCGTGTTGCTGCCGGAATGGCGAATGATCTGGTATCGACGATTTGTCTGGCCACACCTGCGCCTGTAGCCGTGCTCCCCGCCATGAACCAGCAGATGTACCGTGCCGCTGCCACGCAGCATAATTTAGAGGTGCTTGCTTCCCGTGGTTTGCTCATCTGGGGGCCAGACAGTGGCAGTCAGGCTTGTGGTGATATCGGCCCTGGGCGAATGCTCGATCCGTTAACCATTGTTGATATGGCGGTAGCGTATTTTTCGCCCGTCAACGACCTGAAACATCTGAACATTATGATTACCGCCGGCCCGACGCGTGAACCGCTCGATCCGGTGCGTTATATCTCTAATCACAGCTCAGGCAAGATGGGTTTTGCTATCGCCGCCGCCGCTGCCCGTCGTGGCGCGAACGTCACGCTGGTATCAGGTCCGGTTTCACTACCGACGCCACCGTTTGTTAAACGTGTTGATGTGATGACCGCGCTGGAAATGGAAGCGGCCGTGAATGCTTCTGTACAGCAGCAAAATATTTTTATCGGCTGTGCCGCCGTGGCGGATTATCGCGCAGCTACCGTGGCCCCAGAGAAAATCAAAAAGCAGGCCACGCAGGGTGATGAATTAACAATAAAAATGGTTAAAAACCCCGATATCGTCGCAGGCGTTGCCGCACTAAAAGACCATCGACCCTACGTCGTTGGATTTGCCGCCGAAACAAATAATGTGGAAGAATACGCCCGGCAAAAACGTATCCGTAAAAACCTTGATCTGATCTGCGCGAACGATGTTTCCCAGCCAACTCAAGGATTTAACAGCGACAACAACGCATTACACCTTTTCTGGCAGGACGGAGATAAAGTCTTACCGCTTGAGCGCAAAGAGCTCCTTGGCCAATTATTACTCGACGAGATCGTGACCCGTTATGATGAAAAAAATCGACGTTAAGATTCTGGACCCGCGCGTTGGGAAGGAATTTCCGCTCCCGACTTATGCCACCTCTGGCTCTGCCGGACTTGACCTGCGTGCCTGTCTCGACGACGCCGTAGAACTGGCTCCGGGTGACACTACGCTGGTTCCGACCGGGCTGGCGATTCATATTGCCGATCCTTCACTGGCGGCAATGATGCTGCCGCGCTCCGGATTGGGACATAAGCACGGTATCGTGCTTGGTAACCTGGTAGGATTGATCGATTCTGACTATCAGGGCCAGTTGATGATTTCCGTGTGGAACCGTGGTCAGGACAGCTTCACCATTCAACCTGGCGAACGCATCGCCCAGATGATTTTTGTTCCGGTAGTACAGGCTGAATTTAATCTGGTGGAAGATTTCGACGCCACCGACCGCGGTGAAGGCGGCTTTGGTCACTCTGGTCGTCAGTAACACATACGCATCCGAATAACGTCATAACATAGCCGCAAACATTTCGTTTGCGGTCATAGCGTGGGTGCCGCCTGGCAAGTGCTTATTTTCAGGGGTATTTTGTAACATGGCAGAAAAACAAACTGCGAAAAGGAACCGTCGCGAGGAAATACTTCAGTCTCTGGCGCTGATGCTGGAATCCAGCGATGGAAGCCAACGTATCACGACGGCAAAACTGGCCGCCTCTGTCGGCGTTTCCGAAGCGGCACTGTATCGCCACTTCCCCAGTAAGACCCGCATGTTCGATAGCCTGATTGAGTTTATCGAAGATAGCCTGATTACTCGCATCAATCTGATTCTGAAAGATGAGAAGGACACCACAGCGCGCCTGCGTCTGATTGTGTTGCTGCTTCTCGGTTTTGGTGAGCGTAATCCTGGCCTGACCCGCATCCTCACTGGTCATGCACTAATGTTTGAACAGGATCGCCTGCAAGGGCGCATCAACCAGCTGTTCGAGCGTATTGAAGCGCAGTTGCGTCAGGTATTGCGCGAAAAGAGAATGCGTGAGGGTGAAGGTTACACCACCGATGAAACCCTGCTGGCAAGCCAGATCCTGGCCTTCTGTGAAGGTATGCTGTCACGCTTTGTCCGCAGCGAGTTTAAATACCGCCCGACGGATGATTTTGACGCCCGCTGGCCGCTAATTGCCGCACAGTTGCAGTAATATGACGCCGGATGACTTTTCATCCGGCGAGTTTCTTTAAACGCCAAACTCTTCGCGATAGGCCTTAACCGCCGCCAGATGTTCCGCCATTTCTGGCTTCTCTTCCAGGTAAGCAATCAGGTCTTTCAGGGTGATGATAGAGATCACTTTGCAGTTGTAATCACGCTCAACTTCCTGAATTGCCGAAATCTCGCCGCGCCCCCGTTCCTGACGATCGAGCGAAATCAACACGCCAGCAAGCGTCGCGCCATTGGCCTGAATAATTTCCATCGACTCACGAATCGCCGTTCCGGCGGTGATCACATCATCTACCAGCATTACGCGTCCTTGTAACGCGCTACCAACCAGATTGCCGCCTTCACCGTGGTCTTTTGCCTCTTTGCGGTTAAAGCAGTACGGCAGGTCCAGGTCATGATGCTCCGCCAGCGCCACGGCAGTTGTGGTGGCAATCGGGATCCCTTTGTAAGCAGGGCCAAACAGCAGATCGAACTCAATGCCGGAATCCACCAATGCTTCAGCGTAAAAACGGCCTAACAGTGCCAGATCGCGCCCGGTATTAAACAGCCCGGCGTTGAAGAAATAGGGGCTTTTGCGCCCGGACTTCAGCGTAAACTCGCCAAACTTTAACACCTGCTTGCTAAGCGCAAATTCAATAAACTGGCGCTGATATGGTTTCATGCCTTCGCTCCTCATCTTACTTTTCTACAGACAAAAAAAAGGCGACTCATCAGTCGCCTTAAAAATCAGTTTGCCAGCGCCGCCTTCTGCGTCGCTACAATGGATTCGATTCCCCCTCGGGCCAGCGCCAACAAGGTGAGTAACTCTTCATGGGTGAACGGCTCGCCTTCTGCCGTCCCCTGCACTTCAATGATGCGCCCGTCTTCGGTCATCACTACGTTCATGTCGGTCTCTGCGGCAGAGTCTTCAACGTATTCCAGATCGCAAACCGCTTCGCCGTTCACAATCCCGACAGAAACCGCGGCTACCATCCCTTTCATCGGATTGGTTTTCAGCTTACCGTTTTCCACCAGCTTCTGTAGCGCATCTGCCAGCGCCACGCAGGCACCCGTAATCGAAGCGGTACGCGTGCCACCATCAGCCTGAAGCACGTCGCAGTCCAGCGTAATAGTGAACTCACCCAGCGCTTTCAAATCTACTGCCGCACGAAGAGCACGGGCGATCAGACGCTGGATTTCCATGGTGCGTCCACCCTGCTTACCTTTCGCCGCTTCACGCGCGTTACGGGTGTGGGTAGAACGTGGCAGCATGCCGTACTCTGCGGTGATCCAGCCCTGGCCCTGACCTTTCAGGAAGCGCGGCACGCCTTCTTCAATAGAGGCGGTACACAATACTTTGGTATCGCCAAATTCGACCAGCACCGAGCCTTCTGCATGTTTTGTATAGTTACGAGTCAGGGTAACGGGACGCACCTGATTATTGCTACGGCCTGCTGGACGCATATTGAAATCTCCGGCTTGAAACAAATGTGGCTGCGCATTATACGGACTTCCGGCGGTTATTCCTATCCTGACAAGGCATCGATGGCTATAATCCTTCCACCTCTCCTTTTATAAACAGGAACGTCTATGATCCGCAGTATGACCGCCTACGCCCGGCGTGAAATCAAGGGTGAATGGGGGAGCGCAACCTGGGAAATGCGCTCGGTAAACCAGCGTTATCTGGAAACTTACTTTCGTCTGCCGGAGCAGTTCCGTAGCCTTGAACCTGTCGTTCGCGAGCGTATTCGTTCTCGCCTGACGCGCGGTAAAGTGGAATGTACCCTGCGTTATGAACCAGATGTTAGCGCACAAGGTGAGCTGATCCTCAACGAAAAACTGGCTAAACAGCTGGTAACCGCCGCGAACTGGGTAAAAATGCAGAGCGACGAAGGGGAAATAAACCCGGTTGATATTCTGCGCTGGCCGGGCGTAATGGCAGCCCAGGAGCAGGATCTCGACGCGATTGCCGCTGAAATTCTCGCGGCGCTGGATGGTACGCTGGACGACTTTATCGTCGCACGTGAAACCGAAGGTCAGGCGCTGAAAGCATTGATCGAGCAGCGTCTGGAAGGCGTCACCGCCGAAGTGGTCAAAGTCCGCGCCCATATGCCGGAAATCCTGCAATGGCAACGTGAGCGTCTGGTCGCGAAGCTGGAAGATGCTCAGGTGCAACTGGAAAACAACCGTCTGGAGCAGGAGTTGGTTCTGCTGGCACAACGAATTGACGTTGCCGAAGAACTGGACCGCCTCGAAGCGCATGTCAAAGAGACCTACAACATTCTGAAGAAAAAAGAAGCGGTTGGTCGTCGTCTGGACTTTATGATGCAGGAGTTCAACCGCGAGTCGAACACTCTTGCGTCGAAATCTATCAATGCCGAAGTGACGAATTCTGCCATCGAGCTGAAAGTGTTGATTGAGCAGATGCGCGAGCAGATCCAGAACATTGAATAACTCGTAACGCCAATTCTTCCTTTTCAGCCTTCACAAATGCCGCCCACTCAAACAGAGCGGCATTTTTCCTCCCCGCAACATTCAATTCTGTTTTGCGTGCCTGCTCCAGATTTTGCGATGTTTTTTTGCCCAGCGCAGTGAGAACGTGAGATACTCACAACTGTATATAAACACAGTTGTAAACTTACTTTCCTTGCAATCGATATCACATGGAGTGGGCAATGAACGAACATCATCAACCTTTTGAAGAGATAAAGCTGATTAATGCAAACGGAGCAGAACAATGGTCAGCAAGACAACTTGGAAAACTACTGGGTTATTCAGAGTATCGTCACTTTATACCTGTATTAACGCGCGCCAAAGAAGCTTGTCTGAATAGTGGTCACACAATTGATGACCATTTCGAGGAGATCCTCGATATGGTCAAAATTGGCTCAAATGCCAAAAGAGCATTAAAAGACATCGTACTCTCCCGCTATGCCTGTTACCTGGTAGTACAAAACGGCGACCCTGCGAAACCGGTTATTGCGGCAGGGCAAACTTATTTTGCTATCCAGACCCGACGGCAGGAGCTGGCTGACGATGAAGCTTTCAGGCAACTTCGTGAAGACGAAAAGCGTCTTTTTCTGAGAAATGAGTTGAAAGAACATAACAAACAATTAGTTGAGGCAGCGCAGCAAGCTGGGGTAGCGACAGCTATCGATTTCGCCATATTTCAGAATCATGGTTACCGGGGACTGTATGGTGGATTAGATCAGAAAGCCATCCATCAGCGGAAGGGGCTGAAAAAGAGTCAGAAGATCCTGGATCATATGGGTTCAACAGAACTGGCGGCTAATCTCTTTCGAGCTACCCAAACAGAAGAAAAACTCAAGCGGGATGGCGTGAATTCAAAACAGCAAGCTAACACCACACACTTTGACGTGGGTCGCAAGGTGAGGCAAACCATTCAGGAACTTGGCGGAACCATGCCTGAGGAGTTGCCGACCCCGCAGGTCAGCATCAAGCAGTTGGAAAACAGTGTAAAAATTACAGAGAAGAAATAGCAGAAACTAAAAACTCTTTTTGTTGATTGAGATACCCGATGCGTAAGCCAAAGTCCAGGTGCGGTGAACACAATGGCTAAACATTGCACCTTTCTTTTCCACTCCTCAATTTTAACCTATTTTTTCTTATGCATTTTCTCAGACAAGAAGTCAGAAGAATGCATCTACGCTACAGAAAATAGCGATTTCACATAACTACAAGTTATCAATTTCCTCTCACCTTAAAAAATCTCAATCGTGACAATACGCACAAATCGCTACCCTGCCAGACAGATTTTTTAGGGAGAGAACCATGCTGTTACACATTTTGTATTTGGTTGGCATTACTGCCGAAGCCATGACGGGGGCGCTGGCGGCCGGACGACGGCGCATGGATACATTTGGCGTAATTATTATTGCGACCGCCACCGCAATTGGCGGAGGGTCAGTGCGCGATATTCTGCTGGGCCACTATCCGCTCGGCTGGGTCAAACACCCGGAATATGTGATTATCGTCGCTACCGCCGCAGTACTCACCACTATTGTTGCTCCTGTAATGCCTTACCTGCGCAAAGTGTTTCTGGTGCTCGATGCGCTCGGACTGGTAGTCTTTTCTATCATTGGCGCACAGGTTGCGCTGGATATGGGACACGGCCCGATCATTGCCGTTGTCGCAGCTGTGACGACCGGCGTATTTGGCGGCGTTTTGCGCGATATGTTCTGTAAACGCATCCCACTGGTATTCCAGAAAGAGTTGTATGCCGGTGTCTCATTTGCCTCCGCCGTGCTGTACATCGCGCTGCAACACTATGTTTCTAACCATGATGTGGTGATTATCTCCACCCTGGTATTCGGCTTTTTTGCCCGTTTACTGGCGCTACGTCTTAAGCTGGGATTACCGGTCTTTTACTACAGCCACGAAGGACACTAAGGTTCAAAACCTGTGATCTGCTGGGCAGCCAGCCAACTGCCCAGCTTCTTGATTTGCGCATTTTCCTTCCATTCAATAACCTGTCTGGCGCGCCCCGATCCAGTCCCCGGCAGCTGCTGCCAGAACTGCTCCGTGCTCAATAAAAGTTGCGACCAGGACCGTTCATCACTGGCATTAAGCGCCGCCCGGGTTAGCGGTATTCCCATTGCCATCACCCAGCGAGTAAAAGGCTGCTTACGAGCCAGATTAAACTGATGCCATAGCTGCGCACTTTTACTTTTCGCGATCCCCGGCGTGTTCTGTAATTGCTCTGGCGTTAATAAAAACCAGGAAAAGATATGCTCAAAGCGATGAGTCTGATGCAGCGCGCGCCAGCCGGCCTCACCAATGCCATCCAGCCCAAAAACCTGTTTTGACCCCAGCCAGACTAAGCGTGAAATGAACTGTTCCTGACAAACATCAGAAGCAAAGTAGCAGGTCAACGAGTTAAAGCGGTTTTCTGGTGGTGTCGGTTTTGTACGTTCTGCACCGCGCCACACCACATCATCAATGCGAGGAATACCCTGACCGGCAAGGCTGACGAGGATCTGATCACCAGGCGCAATATCCCACTCCTGCCAGCGCCTGACGGAACCAATATTCACCCGCTGGACTTTTTTATCATCCAGCATGACAGGTGCGAGTGACGCAACCACCGATATTTTACCGCTCTTACCCACCGCAAACTGAATCGCCTTCACTTCGACAACCTGAGCTACCGGTTGATATTTCCAGGCCACCAGCCACTCCGCCTGGCCCGGTAGCCAATGACGGGATTCGGGTTCCTTAGCCGCTCGCACAACCACGCCATCGGTGACGAAGGGTAATTTCGCTTTCCACCACGCATTGCGTACGCGCGCAACTTCATCAGCATTTTTCACCGCACGGGTATACGTCTGCGTTAGAGTAAAACCAGCGGTAGCCAGCTCTTTTAAACGATCGGTCATTAACTGCGGTCCATCCGGCCATGCCCAGACAAAAACGCCCAGAGAATTCAGCGTGTCGCTATCGTCCTGGCGCATCATCAGACCAGCAACTTTTGCGCGGGCATTTATTCCCCCCATTTGTTGTTGGATATGCCCCTCGCGTTTGAGAAATATTGCCCCCTGAAGCGTACTGTTGGCTAAAGGCCCGCTAACGGTTTGCGGCACAGCGGAAATTAAGCGAACTTTCTGCGTCCAGTCCTCGCCTTTCAGGCCATTGCCGCGACTGATTGCTTTGTTCAGTTTCCCGTCCCGATAAACTAGGGTTACCGCAACGCCATCAACTTTTGGCTGCACCCAAAGATCGCTACGTTCGCGCATCCACAGACTTAATGCGATTTTATCCGCCATTTTGCGTACACCCGTATGGGCTACCGGATGTATAACCGCACCGTTTAAAGGCGGCATCATCACATCGCGGGTCTCGTTCCCAAAACAGCGTTGCCACTGCGTAAGACGGGCGCTTAACTGATCGTAAACACCGTCTTCAACCTCACTTTTCCCTTCCTTCCAGTAGTCATCGTCCCACTGTTTTATTTGCTGTTGCAGGCGGGAAATTTCTTCCTGTGCTCTGGCTGGCGACCAGGCCGGACAGACCGCCCACGCCGATGATTGCCAGCACAAGATACTTATTAATATCGCCATCCATACTTTCATCATCACCTCCGCTGTAGATAGTCAGGCAGATATACAACGTGATGAAAGCAAAGCCGAGTGGCAAAAACGGAGTCTGCGAGGACGCTTCCTGAGAATCGTCTTTATTGCAGTGAATGACAGGCAAATGCGGAAGCAGCTACGCAAAACGCAACAACTTTGCGCAAAAAGTGTGAGCAAGGGCTACGTCACATGGCCGCGCCGTGTATAATAAGCTCGTATGTAGGCTTTATTTCGCTAATCACATACGAAAGATACTCATGGCTCAAGGCACGCTTTATATTGTTTCTGCCCCCAGTGGCGCGGGTAAATCCAGCCTGATTCAGGCTTTATTAAAAACCCAACCGTTGTATGACACCCAGGTTTCTGTTTCACACACCACACGCCAACCGCGTCCTGGTGAAGTCCACGGTGAACATTATTTCTTTGTTAATCACGATGAATTTAAAGAAATGATTAGCAGAGATGCGTTCCTCGAACACGCAGAAGTTTTTGGTAATTACTATGGCACTTCGCGTGAGGCCATTGAACAAGTCCTGGCGACCGGTGTCGATGTTTTTCTCGATATCGACTGGCAGGGCGCGCAGCAAATTCGCCAGAAGATGCCGCACGCGCGGAGTATCTTTATTTTACCGCCGTCCAAAATTGAACTGGACCGCCGTCTACGCGGTCGCGGTCAGGACAGCGAAGAGGTCATTGCAAAGCGTATGGCGCAAGCTGTTGCAGAAATGAGCCATTACGCCGAATATGATTACCTGATTGTGAATGATGACTTCAATACCGCGTTGACCGATTTGAAGACCATTATTCGCGCCGAACGTCTGCGCATGAGCCGCCAAAAGCAGCGTCATGACGCTTTAATCAGCAAATTGTTGGCAGACTGAACCTGATTTCAGTATCATGCCCAGTCATTTCTTCACCTGTGGAGCTTTTTAAGTATGGCACGCGTAACTGTTCAGGACGCTGTAGAGAAAATTGGTAACCGTTTTGACCTGGTACTGGTCGCCGCGCGTCGCGCTCGTCAGATGCAGGTAGGCGGAAAGGATCCGCTGGTACCGGAAGAAAACGATAAAACCACTGTAATCGCGCTGCGCGAAATCGAAGAAGGTCTGATCAACAACCAGATCCTCGACGTGCGCGAACGCCAGGAACAGCAAGAGCAGGAAGCCGCTGAATTACAAGCCGTTACCGCTATTGCTGAAGGTCGTCGTTAATCACAAAGCGGGTCGCCCTTGTATCTGTTTGAAAGCCTGAATCAGCTGATTCAAAACTACCTGCCGGAAGACCAAATCAAGCGTCTGCGGCAGGCGTATCTCGTTGCACGTGATGCTCACGAGGGGCAAACACGTTCAAGCGGTGAACCCTATATCACGCACCCGGTGGCAGTTGCCTGCATTCTGGCCGAGATGAAACTCGACTATGAAACGCTAATGGCGGCGCTGCTGCATGACGTGATTGAAGATACTCCCGCCACCTACCAGGACATGGAACAGCTTTTTGGTAAAAGCGTCGCCGAGCTGGTAGAGGGGGTGTCGAAACTTGATAAGCTCAAGTTCCGCGATAAGAAAGAGGCGCAGGCCGAAAACTTTCGCAAGATGATTATGGCGATGGTGCAGGATATCCGCGTCATTCTCATCAAACTTGCCGACCGTACCCACAACATGCGCACGCTGGGCTCACTTCGCCCGGACAAACGTCGCCGCATCGCCCGTGAAACACTCGAAATTTACAGCCCGCTGGCGCACCGTTTAGGTATCCACCACATTAAAACCGAACTCGAAGAGCTGGGTTTTGAGGCGCTGTATCCCAACCGTTATCGCGTAATCAAAGAAGTGGTGAAAGCCGCGCGCGGCAACCGTAAAGAGATGATCCAGAAGATTCTTTCTGAAATCGAAGGGCGTTTGCAGGAAGCGGGAATACCGTGCCGCGTCAGTGGTCGCGAAAAGCATCTTTATTCGATCTACTGCAAAATGGTGCTCAAAGAGCAGCGTTTTCACTCAATCATGGACATCTACGCCTTCCGCGTGATCGTCAATGATTCCGACACCTGTTATCGCGTGCTCGGGCAAATGCATAGCCTGTACAAGCCGCGTCCGGGTCGCGTGAAAGACTACATCGCCATTCCAAAAGCGAACGGCTATCAGTCTTTGCACACCTCGATGATTGGCCCGCACGGCGTGCCGGTTGAGGTCCAGATCCGTACCGAAGATATGGATCAGATGGCAGAGATGGGTGTTGCCGCGCACTGGGCTTATAAAGAGCACGGCGAAACCAGTACTACCGCACAAATCCGCGCCCAGCGCTGGATGCAAAGCCTGCTGGAGCTGCAACAGAGTGCCGGTAGCTCGTTTGAATTTATCGAGAGCGTTAAATCCGATCTCTTCCCGGATGAAATTTACGTTTTCACACCGGAAGGGCGCATTGTAGAGCTGCCTGCCGGTGCAACGCCCGTCGACTTCGCTTATGCGGTGCATACCGATATCGGTCATGCCTGCGTGGGCGCACGCGTCGACCGCCAGCCTTACCCGCTGTCGCAGCCGCTTACCAGCGGTCAAACCGTTGAAATTATTACCGCACCTGGCGCTCGCCCGAATGCCGCGTGGCTGAACTTTGTCGTTAGCTCGAAAGCGCGCGCCAAAATTCGTCAATTGCTGAAAAACCTCAAGCGTGATGATTCTGTAAGCCTGGGCCGTCGTCTGCTCAACCATGCGTTGGGTGGCAGCCGCAAGCTCAATGAAATCCCGCAGGAAAATATTCAGCGCGAGCTGGACCGCATGAAGCTGGCAACGCTTGACGATCTGCTGGCTGAAATCGGCCTTGGTAACGCAATGAGCGTGGTGGTCGCGAAAAATCTGCAACATGGGGACGCCTCCATTCCACCGGCAACCCAAAGTCACGGACATCTGCCCATTAAAGGTGCCGATGGCGTGCTGATCACCTTTGCGAAATGCTGCCGTCCTATTCCTGGCGACCCGATTATCGCCCACGTCAGCCCCGGTAAAGGTCTGGTGATCCACCATGAATCCTGCCGTAACATCCGTGGCTACCAGAAAGAGCCTGAGAAGTTTATGGCTGTGGAATGGGATAAAGAGACGGCGCAGGAGTTCATCACCGAAATCAAGGTGGAGATGTTCAATCATCAGGGCGCGCTGGCAAACCTGACAGCGGCAATTAACACCACCACCTCGAATATTCAAAGTTTGAATACGGAAGAGAAAGATGGTCGCGTCTACAGCGCCTTTATTCGTCTGACCGCCCGTGACCGTGTGCATCTGGCGAATATCATGCGCAAAATCCGCGTGATGCCAGACGTGATTAAAGTCACCCGAAACCGAAATTAATGTTTTATGAACCCAACACGTTATGCACGTATCTGCGAAATGCTCGCCAGGCGGCAGCCTGATCTGACCGTCTGCATGGAGCAGGTCCACAAACCTCATAACGTTTCTGCGATTATTCGTACCGCAGATGCCGTTGGTGTACATGAAGTTCATGCTGTCTGGCCTGGTAGCCGGATGCGCACCATGGCTTCGGCAGCTGCGGGTAGTAACAGCTGGGTACAGGTGAAAACGCACCGCACCATTGGCGATGCCGTCGCTCATCTGAAAGGCCAGGGCATGCAGATTCTGGCAACCCATCTTTCTGATAACGCTGTCGATTTCCGCGAAATTGATTACACTCGCCCGACCTGTATTTTGATGGGACAGGAGAAAACAGGCATCACGCAGGAAGCGTTGGCCCTGGCGGATCGGGACATCATCATTCCGATGATTGGCATGGTGCAATCGCTGAATGTTTCCGTTGCCTCAGCCCTCATTCTTTACGAAGCCCAGCGCCAGCGGCAAAATGCGGGCATGTACCTGCGTGAAAACAGCATGTTGCCGGAAGCAGAGCAACAACGCCTGCTGTTTGAAGGCGGCTATCCGGTGCTGGCGAAAGTCGCAAAACGCAAAGGCCTGCCTTACCCCCACGTCAATCAGCAGGGCGAAATTGAAGCCGATGCCGACTGGTGGGCTACCATGCAGGCTGCAGGATAAGTGCCATGAAAGGTCGCCTGTTAGATGCTGTCCCGCTCAGTTCCCTAACGGGCGTTGGTGCAGCGCTTAGTAACAAGCTGGCGAAAATCAACCTGCATACCGTGCAGGATCTACTCTTACACCTTCCCCTGCGCTACGAAGATCGCACCCATCTCTACCCCATTGGAGAACTACTACCGGGCGTTTATGCCACGGTGGAAGGCGAAGTGCTGAACTGCAATATCTCCTTCGGCGGTCGGCGGATGATGACCTGCCAGATCAGCGACGGTTCCGGCATTCTCACCATGCGCTTTTTCAACTTCAACGCGGCAATGAAAAATAGCCTGGCGACGGGCCGCCGCGTGCTCGCCTATGGAGAAGCAAAGCGCGGTAAATATGGCGCGGAGATGATCCACCCGGAATACCGCGTGCAAGGCGATCTCAGTACGCCAGAGTTGCAGGAAACGCTTACGCCGGTTTATCCAACAACCGAAGGCGTAAAGCAGGCCACGCTGCGTAAATTAACCGACCAGGCGCTGGATCTGCTCGACACCTGCGCCATTGAAGAACTCCTACCGCCGGAACTGTCACAAGGAATGATGACGCTACCGGAAGCGTTGCGCACTTTGCACCGCCCGCCGCCGACGCTACAGCTTAGCGATCTGGAAACCGGCCAGCATCCGGCACAACGCCGTCTGATTCTGGAAGAACTGCTGGCGCACAACCTCAGCATGTTAGCCTTACGTGCCGGAGCACAGCGTTTTCATGCCCAGCCACTGAGCGCCAATGACGCGCTGAAAAATAAACTCCTCGCAGCCTTACCGTTCAAGCCAACGGGCGCACAGGCACGCGTAGCGGCGGAGATCGAGCGCGATATGGCGCTGGATGTGCCGATGATGCGCCTGGTACAGGGCGATGTAGGTTCCGGTAAAACGCTGGTCGCCGCCCTCGCCGCGCTGCGTGCGATTGCCCACGGCAAACAGGTGGCATTGATGGCACCAACCGAATTACTCGCCGAACAGCACGCCAATAACTTCCGCAACTGGTTTGAACCGCTCGGTATCGAAGTGGGCTGGCTCGCCGGTAAGCAGAAAGGTAAAGCGCGGCTGGCACAGCAGGAAGCCATTGCCAGCGGTCAGGTGCAGATGATTGTTGGTACGCACGCCATCTTCCAGGAACAGGTGCAGTTTAACGGCCTGGCGCTGGTGATTATCGACGAACAGCATCGTTTTGGCGTGCATCAGCGTCTGGCGTTATGGGAGAAAGGCCAGCAGCAAGGCTTCCATCCTCATCAGTTGATCATGACCGCCACGCCGATCCCTCGAACGCTGGCAATGACTGCGTATGCTGATCTCGATACCTCAGTGATAGATGAGCTGCCGCCAGGCCGCACGCCAGTGACTACGGTCGCTATTCCTGATACTCGCCGTAGCGACATCATTGACCGCGTGCGCCACGCCTGCATGACTGAAGGTCGGCAGGCGTACTGGGTTTGTACGTTGATTGAAGAGTCAGAGTTACTGGAAGCGCAGGCGGCGGAAGCTACCTGGGAAGAGTTGAAACTGGCGCTACCAGAGTTGAATGTTGGTCTGGTACACGGACGGATGAAACCAGCCGAGAAGCAGGCCGTCATGGCATCATTTAAACAAGGCGAGTTACACCTGCTGGTTGCCACTACCGTTATTGAAGTCGGCGTTGATGTGCCTAACGCCAGCCTGATGATTATCGAAAACCCGGAGCGTCTGGGTCTGGCGCAGTTGCACCAGCTTCGCGGGCGCGTGGGACGTGGTGCGGTGGCTTCTCACTGCGTGCTGCTCTACAAAACGCCGCTTTCTAAAACGGCGCAAATTCGCCTGCAGGTACTGCGCGACAGCAACGACGGTTTTGTGATTGCACAGAAAGACTTAGAGATTCGCGGACCGGGTGAACTGTTAGGTACGCGTCAGACGGGTAATGCTGAGTTTAAAGTGGCGGATTTACTGCGCGATCAGGCGATGATCCCGGAAGTTCAGCGCCTGGCGCGACATATTCACGAACGTTACCCACAACAGGCAAAAGCCCTGATAGAACGCTGGATGCCGGAGACGGAACGTTACTCGAATGCGTAAAAGGCGGCGGTGAGAAGACCGCCGCTTCATCGGTTAGCCCGCAAAAATCGGCAACATTAAATACAGCTTAATCACCAGCGCGTTAACGATATCAATAAAGAACGCACCGACCATCGGCACGACCAGGAACGCCATGTGCGACGGGCCAAAACGTTCAGTGATCGCCTGCATGTTGGCGATTGCTGTTGGCGTTGCACCGAGGCCAAAACCACAGTGACCCGCAGCCAGCACTGCCGCATCGTAGTTTTTGCCCATCATGCGCCAGGTAACGAAGATGGCATACAACGCCATGAAGATAGTCTGTACCACCAGAATCGCCAGCATCGGCAGCGCCAGCGAAGCCAGCTCCCATAGTTTCAGCCCCATCAGCGCCATCGCCAGGAACAACGACAGGCTTACGTTACCCAGCACGGATACCGCACGCTCAAAGACGCGGTAAAAGCCCATCATTGACAGACCGTTGCTCAGAATCACGCCAACAAACAGTACACAGACGAAGGTCGGCAGTTCAAAAGCAGTGCCAGCCAAAAGTTGCGCAACAATTTTCCCCACCGTCAGGCAGATAGCAATCAGCGCAATAGTTTCAATCAGCACCAGCGAGGTGATCATGCGGCCCACATCCGGCTTTTCGAACGCCGTCGGGACTTCCTGGTCATCCGGAATACCGTTCGGCGTGGTGGAGTGTTTCACCAGATAGCGCGCTACCGGACCGCCAATCAAGCCGCCCAGCACCAGACCAAACGTCGCACAGGCCATCGCCACTTCCGTCGCATTGGTGAAGCCATAGCGTTCAATGAACAATTTACTCCACGCAGCGCCCGTACCGTGACCGCCGGAAAGCGTAATAGAACCGGCCAACAGCCCCATCAGCGGATCAAGCCCTAACAGGCTAGCCATACCAATGCCAATGGCATTTTGCATCACCAACAGACCAACAACCACAATCAAGAAGATGCCAACCACACGCCCACCGGCACGCAAACTGGCAATGTTGGCGTTCAGGCCAATGGTGGCGAAGAATGCCAGCATTAACGGATCGCGCAGGGACATATCAAAGTTGACTTCCCAGCCCATGCTTTTTTTCAGTACCAGTAGCGCCAGCGCCACCAACAAACCACCCGCAACAGGTTCCGGTATGGTGTATTTCTTCAAAAAGGAGACGGAATGGACCAACTTACGCCCGAGCAGCAACGTCAGCGTTGCGGCAACAAGCGTTGCTAAAGTATCGAGATGAAACATAGTTACTCCTTTGTATCCGCATCACTCTTTCATACTCGTCATACTTCATCGCGCAGTGGCAACTTATGAACTATGACGGGTATCGAGTTATGCTTTCCTGGGTCAAATTCTCAGCTGTTAATGAACAAATGGCATGGATTTTAAGCAGAAAAATACCAAAAGTTATATAAAAAAGTGCATTTATCTCATTTAAATATTTAGATGAGGATGTGGCAAACGTTTGCTTTTCTCTTTCGGTCAGCTAAAATGCCCGCTTTGCTACCACGGGATTGTTTTCGATGTCTGTTTCCACCCTCGAGTCAGAAAATGCGCAACCGGTTGCGCAGACTCAAAACAGCGAACTGATTTACCGTCTTGAAGATCGTCCGCCGCTTCCTCAAACCCTGTTTGCCGCCTGTCAGCATTTGCTGGCGATGTTCGTTGCGGTGATCACGCCAGCGCTATTAATCTGCCAGGCGCTGGGTTTACCGGCACAAGACACGCAACACATTATTAGTATGTCGCTGTTTGCCTCCGGTGTGGCATCGATTATTCAAATTAAGGCCTGGGGTCCGGTTGGCTCCGGGCTGTTGTCTATTCAGGGTACCAGCTTCAACTTTGTTGCCCCGCTGATTATGGGCGGTACCGCGCTGAAAACCGGTGGTGCTGATGTTCCTACCATGATGGCGGCTTTGTTTGGCACGTTGATGCTGGCAAGTTGCACCGAGATGGTGATCTCCCGCGTTCTGCATCTGGCGCGCCGCATTATTACGCCGCTGGTTTCTGGCGTTGTGGTGATGATTATCGGCCTGTCGCTAATTCAGGTGGGGCTGACCTCCATTGGCGGCGGTTACGCAGCCATGAGCGATAACACCTTCGGCGCACCGAAAAATCTGCTGCTGGCGGGCGTGGTCTTAGCCTTAATTATCCTGCTTAACCGTCAGCGTAACCCATATTTGCGCGTGGCCTCACTGGTGATTGCGATGGCGGCCGGATATGCGCTGGCGTGGTTTATGGGCATGTTGCCAGAAAGCAACGAACCGATGACACAAGAACTGATTATGGTGCCAACGCCGCTCTATTACGGTCTTGGCATTGAATGGAGTCTGCTGCTGCCGCTGATGCTGGTCTTTATGATCACTTCGCTGGAAACCATTGGCGATATCACGGCGACCTCTGACGTTTCCGAACAGCCAGTGTCCGGTCCGCTGTACATGAAACGCCTGAAAGGCGGCGTGCTGGCAAACGGCCTGAACTCGTTTGTTTCGGCGGTGTTTAACACCTTCCCGAACTCCTGCTTCGGGCAGAACAACGGAGTGATCCAGTTAACCGGTGTTGCCAGCCGCTATGTCGGTTTTGTCGTCGCGCTGATGTTGATCGTGCTGGGTCTGTTCCCGGCAGTGAGCGGTTTTGTTCAACACATTCCTGAACCGGTTCTGGGCGGCGCAACGCTTGTAATGTTTGGCACCATCGCCGCCTCCGGTGTGCGTATCGTTTCTCGTGAGCCGCTGAACCGTCGGGCGATTCTGATTATCGCGCTGTCGCTGGCGGTCGGTCTGGGCGTCTCTCAGCAGCCGCTGATTTTGCAGTTTGCCCCTGAATGGCTGAAAAACCTGCTCTCCTCCGGGATTGCCGCGGGCGGTATTACTGCCATCGTGCTGAATCTGATTTTCCCACCAGAAAAACAGTAATTCACTGGCGGCGGTAAGATAATTACCGCCGCAGTCTCACGTCTTTCACCATTCCCGCCTTGAGGATTGCGCGTAAATCGTGCATAACTCCCTTATGTGCTTTTCACGGGATGGAAGACCATGAAATTTATTGGGAAGCTGCTTCTCTACATTCTCATCGCTCTGTTAGTGGTGATCGCTGGCCTCTATTTTCTTCTGCAAACCCGCTGGGGAGCAGAACATATCAGCGCATGGGTTTCCGAGAATAGCGACTATCATCTGGCCTTCGGGGCGATGGATCACCGTTTTTCCGCGCCATCTCATATCGTGCTGGAGAACGTCACGTTTGGTCGTGATGGTCAGCCCGCGCCCCTGGTGGCAAAAAGTGTCGACATTGCGCTAAGCAGTCGGCAACTGACCGAACCACGCCATGTCGATACCATCCTGCTGGAAAACGGGACGCTGAATCTCACCGACCAGACCGCGCCGCTACCGTTCAAAGCCGATCGTCTGCAACTGCGTGATATGGCGTTTAATAGCCCGAATAGCGAATGGAAACTAAGCGCGCAGCGGGTAAATGGTGGCGTGGTTCCGTGGTCACCAGAAGCCGGTAAAGTGCTGGGTACGAAGGCGCAGATTCAGTTTAGTGCCGGATCGCTTTCTCTCAATGATGTTCCTGCCACCAATGTACTGATTGAAGGCAGTATTGATAACGATCGCGTTACGCTGACTAACCTGGGTGCCGACATCGCCCGCGGGACATTAACCGGAAACGCGCAGCGTAACGCCGACGGCAGCTGGCAAGTGGAAAATCTGCGGCTGGCGGATATCCGTCTACAAAGCGAAAAATCGCTAACCGACTTCTTTGCGCCATTACGCTCTGTCCCGTCGTTGCAGATTGGTCGCCTGGAAGTCATCGATGCTCGTTTGCAAGGTCCGGACTGGGCGGTGACCGACCTCGATCTCAGCTTGCGCAACATGACCTTCAGTAAAGATGACTGGCAGACACAGGAAGGCAAACTGTCGATGAATGCCAGCGAGTTCATTTATGGTTCGCTGCATTTATTTGACCCGATTATAAACGCGGAATTTTCCCCGCAGGGCGTAGCGCTGCGCCAGTTCACCAGCCGCTGGGAAGGGGGCATGGTTAGAACGTCAGGGAACTGGCTGCGTGACGGGAAAACGTTGATCCTTGATGATGCGGCAATTGCCGGGCTGGAATATACCTTGCCGAAAAACTGGCAACAGTTGTGGATGGAAACGACACCCGGCTGGTTAAACAGCCTGCAACTGAAGAGATTTAGCGCCAGCCGCAATCTGATCATTGATATCGACCCTGACTTCCCGTGGCAGCTCACCGCGCTCGATGGTTACGGTGCCAACCTGACGCTGGTTACCGATCATAAATGGGGCGTCTGGAGTGGTTCGGCGAATCTGAATGCCGCCGCCGCGACATTCAATCGTGTTGATGTTCGTCGCCCATCGCTGGCGCTGACCGCCAACAGCAGCACGGTGAATATCAGCGAACTGAGTGCATTTACTGAAAAAGGCATTCTGGAAGCCACCGCTAGTGTTTCACAAACGCCACAACGTCAGACCCATATCAGCCTGAATGGACGCGGTGTGCCGGTGAATATTTTGCAACAGTGGGGATGGCCTGAATTACTGTTGACTGGCGACGGCAATATTCAGCTTACTGCCAGTGGCGATATTCAGGCCAATGTCCCGCTGAAACCTACGGTTAGCGGGCAATTGCATGCCGTGAATGCCGCAAAGCAGCAAGTGACTCAAACCATGAATGCGGGCGTAGTTTCCAGTGGTGAAGTTACGTCGACGGAGCCGGTGCAGTAAAAATAAATATCCTCCGGCATAGCCGGAGGTTTTTCAAATGCGCCTATAAGGCTCTCTTACCAGCCGCGCCCTAACAGGCGCACACGATCTGACATTTGCATCCAACTTC